>JBJPGG010000188.1:0-7218 GCA_048595505.1 Methylococcaceae bacterium | reverse complement strand
GTCCGACGCATTATTGCCGAAGCGGCTTTGGATTCGGATTTTGATAGGGTTTGCCCCAAATATAGCAGCTCCCCTGTAAATTCGGTGGTAGCTGTTTTACTTCGCATGGTGGCTTGATAAAATTTTAGGAAACTTCAGTTCCTGTTATTCCAGCTCCCAAAATACGCCCTGTCTGTTTATCACTCAAAATTTTTGTGATGCCTTCTTTGCGTCCTATACTTAAAGACCGACCACTTGCAGCCCAGGGAAAAACCCCTTTGTCATAAGCAATTCCCTGCTCCTTTGCCTGGTTTTCAGTTAATCCCATCCATGCAACTTCAGGATCAGTATAGGCAACTGATGGAATAGTCAAAGCCAACCATTCGGACGCTAATCCAGCAATTACTTCAGCGGCAATTTTACCTTCATGCACAGCCTTATGCGCTAACATGGGATTACCCACCACATCGCCAATCGCATATATATTATCTACATTAGTTTGCTGTTGCTTATTAACAGAGATAAACCCTTTGTCATCAATGTTAACACCAGCCTTGTCAGCATTAATTAAATGCCCGTTAGGTTGACGGCCTACTGCCACGAGTACTTTATCAAAAAGTTGGTCAGCATTTTCTTCACCAGAAAAAGAAACCATCAAGCCTTGTTGTTCTGGTTTTATAGATTCAACGCGGGTAGCCACTAATATTTGCTTATACTGTTTTTTAATTCTCTGCAATAAAGGTCTGACTAAATCTTTATCACAACCAGGAATGATCTGATCCATCATTTCAACAATAGTAATCTGACTACCTAGTGCGTTATAAACTGTGGCCATTTCCAACCCAATAATGCCACCGCCAACAATCAACAATTTCTCTGGCACATCAGTAATATTTAAAGCATCCGTTGAATCCATTAAACGAGGGTCATCATTAGGAAAACCAGGGATTTGTACTGGCCGGGAACCAACGGCAATAATCGCCTGTTCAAACTCAATCTCCAACGTATCATCATGATGTTCTACCACAATTTTGTTGGCAGAGATAAAGTGACCAGAACCCTGAACAATTTTTACATTGCGCTGTTTAGCTAGCCCGGCTAAACCCGATGTAAGCTGTGAACAAACCTTGTTTTTCCAATCCCGCAAATTATCCAAGTTAATGTCTGGCTTTCTAAAATCAACCCCAGAAACAGCAAGCTCTTGAGATTCGTTAATAACATTTGCTACATGCAATAAACTTTTTGAAGGAATACAACCTACGTTTAAACAAACGCCTCCTATTACTGGAAAACGCTCAATCAAAACTACCTGTTTGCCCAGGTCTGCCGCACGAAAAGCAGCGGTATACCCACCGGGCCCACCTCCTAACACTATAACTTCTGTTTTCAACTTCACACCAGGATCATTTTAAAATACGCATTATAAAGCATGGGCATAAGTATATATACCTCCTTACTACTCATCAGCAAACACCTCGAAAAAAAACAATTTCAAGGGAATAAGGTAAATCAATATGCTAAGTCAGTCTGACGAAATAAAGCACCTACTTATTCCACACTAATAAATAACTCAATACCCAGTACCCACTACTCAATCCATACTTTAGACCTTGGCTAAAGCTTTATTGTCCAACACAAACTTATCTGTAAGCATGTGATTACAAATACAACTCTTTTAGTTGACTTATTGTCAACACATCTATATAGTGGACAATAAGTCAACATGCAAGAAAAGTTCATACTCTTTATTCACTAGGCTTCTTAGGTTTACTTTTGTGAATAAACACTACGAATTATTAGATTAAACAAAAAACAACACATTATCCGTCATTAACTACAAAGTCAGTTATTGATAATACTTAAACTTTCTACCGTAGTTACCTTGGAATATCACTGGCCAAGTTGATAATAAAGCTGGATCTATCGAAAGTTAGGGGAAGAAAGTCCAGGGTCATTTATTTTAGGAAAACCAGATTGCCGAAAATGACTAAGTAAAAGTCCAAAAGTTGTTGGTTTTAATACATATTTAGTTAAAATATTTAAAGGGTTCTACAATTATGAAAAACACACTTAAAAAAATGTGTCCTGTCATTATTTCTATCAAACCATCATTATCATTCGGCATCAGTAGTAGCCCTACTACAGGTCTAGTTGCCAACGCTTTGATTAGCACTCACTCTACACCCAGTAGTGAGCTATGGAGTTACACGGATAATGAAAACACACTTAAAACATGTATCTTCTCAATACATGTAAAAGCCATCAATACTTTTAAAATAGAGGCGTAGAAAATGCAGTCATTTTCACATTTCAAAAAGAATATTTCTAGCATTCTGTTACTTTATTTGTTCTCAGCAACTAGTTTATTTGCCGCTACAATTAACGTACCAAGTGATCAGCCAACCATTTCTGATGCTGTTAGTGCAGCTAATGCTGGAGATATAATTATTCTCGCTCCCGGCACATATATACAAAAAAGCAAAATTGATATAGATAAACCACTGACTATTAGTTCCAAATGGTATACCACTGGCGACACTCAGTATATCCGCCAAACAATATTAAATGGAGTGGATAAAACCAACACTTTATTTGAAACGGTGTATCAAAAGGGTTTTGATGTTGAAATTAGTGGACTCACTATTACTCAATTTAGTTATCCGATTATTATTAATGATACTGCGGTGGTTCAGCATAATTTCATGAGTAATAACACTAAAGATTCCATTAGCTTTGAAAGCACAAGTAGCGGCTATATTGGTTTTAATACTATTGAAGATGCCCGTGACGATGCTATTGATATTGATGCACGCAGAGGAACCTTTACCATAGAATTTAATACCATCCGAAACAGCAATGATGATGGCATGGAAATCCGTTTACTTACAAATTCCCAACCAAACATAACCTATGATATCCATGACAATAGCTTTAATGGGAATGACGAAGATGGTATACAATTAATTGATCACTCACTAGGAGACAGCGGCCGAATTTTTTATATTTACAATAATATATTTGACAGCAATAGCATGGTTGGTCTCGGATTAATGGGAGGGGGTGATACCATTGAGGATTATAATGGAGCCCCTGTATTAGAGAGAATAAACTTCTATAACAATACAGTTACAAACAACACTGTCGGTGTAACTGGGGGTGATAATTTCATTGCACTGAACAACATTATTGCCAATAACACTAAAGAAGGTATTAAACGATTAAGATTAGATTCAGTAGTTGCTCACAGTATATTTAACAATAACGGAATAAACATTTCCGATGCAATTACAGATACGGGAATTCTTCTTAATGTAGATCCAGAATACGACCCTATAACCTTTGAATTATCAGCAAGCAGCCCAAGCATAGATAGTGGTATTGCATCATTTTTGCGCAATGGAGAACTGCTATTGGATCAAAATGCATCAGAATATGCCGGTTCAGCACCTGACCTGGGAGCTAAAGAGTTTGAAGGACCAGGCGTGATCAATAAAAACATCGCACCTACAGTCAGTGCAGGGACAGACCATGTAATTTTTGACCCAAACAACACCATCTCCCTTGAAGGTGTCGTGAATGATGACGGACTTCCACTTCCTCAAGCAGCCCTAGTTGGCACATGGAATCAAGATGAGGGGCCAGGCATTGTGAGTTTTGTGGATGTTAATGATTTAACAACAACCGCTTCATTTTCTCAACAAGGAAAATATCACTTAAGACTTACTGGTGATGACAGCGAATTGACTGCAAGTGATTCTATGGTTGTTCGCTATGTCAAAAGCGGCAATGGAGATGCGCTTTCCATACTAACACCAGGCACCACCTTCTTTGAGGCTGAAGATTATGCTTATCTTTATGGGTCAGCAGAAGAAATCAATGATGACAAAGCTTCTAGCCTGGTAGCTATCAATGCATTAACAGGATTTAAAACTGAGGCATTTACCGAACATACACTGACTGTTACAGATCAGGAAGCTACCTTTTATGTTTGGCTTTTAGGTAAGGGCTTAGATCAAAGCAGTGATACAGTTTTTATTTCTTTTGCCGATAGCCCAGAAGTAGAAGTCAACCTACCCTCGAATAACATCTATGATTGGGTGAAAATGCCGGGTAGTTTTAATAGAACAGCTGGAAATTGGCCATTAATCGTACGTGCCGGTGAGCAAGGAGTCACTTGGGACCGCCTAGTGTTTACTACCGACCCTGATTTTGTACCTGTTGTAAATCGACAGCCCTCTGTCACTGCTGGAGTTGACCAGACCATTAGCCTACCAAACACAGCACTTCTTAGCGGTGTGGTAACAGATGATGGACAACCCAATGCGACATTATCCAGTATTTGGAATAAGGTTAGCGGCCCTGGGACAATTACTTTTAGTGATCAAAACAATACAAGTACTGTTGTAACATTTAGCAAAGAAGGTACTTACGTACTTGAGCTAATGGGGCATGACAGTCTACTTCAAAGCTCTGATCGAATTATTATTACAGTCAAACCGGTTAATCTTCAACCTTTAGTTAATGCAGGGCAAGATCAAACTATTAGCTTACCCAACTCGGCCACAATTAACGGTACAGTGACTGATGATAACCAGCCTAAGGGAACATTGACCACTATTTGGACTCAAGTCAGCGGCTCTGGAACAGCCACGTTTAATGATCAGAATAATGTAAGTACTTCTGTAACGTTTAGCCAAGCAGGTACTTACGTGTTGGAACTCGTTGGGCATGATAGTCTACTTCAGACATCTGACCAAGTAATCATTACGGTCAAGCCTGTCAACTTCCAACCTCTAGTAAATGCGGGACTGGATCAAACTATTAGCTTACCCAATACTGCTATCCTTAACGGTGCGGTGAATGATGATGGCCAGCCTACCGGAACATTAATCACCACTTGGTCTCAACTAAGTGGTCCCAGTTTTGTTACGTTTAATGATCCTAATAGTAGTACTACCCTAGCAAATTTCAATCAGGCTGGTACTTATGTGCTAGAACTAATGGGAAATGATAGTCAATTAAAAAGCACTGACCAAATAACAATCACTGTCAACCCAGCCAACCTTCAGCCCACAGTAGATGCGGGATTGGATCAAATCATCACTCTCCCCAACACTGCCATTCTAAAGGGCATGGCTTCTGATGATGGCCTACCCAACGATACATTAACTACTTTTTGGAATCAGCTCAGTGGTCCTGCTAATGTCACTTTTGGCGATTTAAATAATGTGAATACCAGCGTAACATTTAGTCAAACAGGCACTTATATGCTTCAGCTAATTGCCAACGACGGCTTGCTTCAGAGTACTGACCTGGTAACAATTATTGTTGACCCAGCCAGAGCTAGCGGAGTACACAATACCTTGGATATACGTATTTCATCCAAAACAGATGATGCAGAACAGTTTTCTTCTTCAGGCTTTGTCAAGATAAACAGTAGCGATCTTGAGTTGGTCGATGAAGGCGGTCCTTCTAAAAACCAACAGGTAGGTCTACGCTTTAACAATCTGTCAATTCCATTAGGATCCACTATCACCAAAGCATACATTCAGTTCCAAACGGATGAGATAGATTCAGTAGCGACATCTTTAATCATCGAAGGGGAAAAGTCTGATAATGCGGAAACCTTTAAAAACATCACTAACAACATTTCCAACCGTCCTCGCACAGCATCTTCCATCACATGGAATCCCGCACCCTGGACTATCATTGGTGAACAAGGACCTAATCAGAAGACTCCCGATATCACAACAATCATTCAAGAAATTGTGAACCAGTCTGACTGGTTATCAGCTAATTCACTGGCGATCATTATTACCGGTAATGGTGAGCGGACAGCAGTATCTTTCAACCAAAATGCTCTTTCAGCACCACTATTACACATAGAATATTCTGATGGGAGCTCTAAAAATCAGCCACCAGTAGCTAGTAATTTAACTATTACAGGGCTAGCACAAGTAGATCAGGAATTAAGAGCTTTTTATACATATAATGATGTAGACGGGGATTTGGAAGGAACCTCAACATATCAATGGTTACGAAATGGATCTCCGATCAGCAGCGCAACATTACCAAGTTACAACTTAGTTGCAGCTGATCAAGGCGCGTTAATTCAATTTGAGATAAAACCTGCTGCAACCAGCGGTGTTTCATTAGGAGCAACCAAGTTAAGCCCTAAGGTGGGGCCTGTTACTACAGTTGATGGTGTTTTATTTGCCTCAGCTCGTGTTTCACTTAAATCTGATGATGCAGAAGAACAACTCTCTTCGGGGGAAATCGTTAACAGCAGAGATTTAGAGCTGGTCGATGAAGGCGGTGCTACGAAAGCACAATTAGTAGGCTTGCGCTTTAATAACTTATCAATCCCTGCAGGTGCCACTATCAGCAAAGCTTATATTCAATTCCATACGGATGAAGTTGATTCGATTTTCACATCTCTGGTAATTGAAGGAGAAGCTATTGATAACGCTGTGACCTTTAGCAAGGATATTGGTGACATATCTAACCGTTCTCGTACTCTTTCTGCAGTTACATGGATGCCCCTACCCTGGAATATAGTTGGGGAAGCAGGACCAGACCAACAAACCTCAAACATCGCAATAATCATTCAAGAGATTGTTGACCGGGTAGGCTGGTCATCAGGCAACTCATTGGCAATTATTATTTCCGGCAGCGGAGAACGAACTGCAATTGCCTATGAAGGAAGCTCAGCAGCAGCGCCGTTGCTGTATGTTGAATACAACTAAAACCAGTTCAAGATCATTAGGAATCCCCTGTTGCGCAGTAGACCTTGAACAGGTAGCCTAAACAGGACTCTAAACCATGAGACGCACCTCCGCGCCTCATGGTTTAGAAACTCCACGCACAAAAACCAGCTACACAATACATCATTTAACTACAGGCAAATTACATACATTGCTGCTTCGATCTTCTACACAGCAATAAGATTACATTTTTAGCAATAAATTCGGGCTTATTCACCACCTCAAACACCGCCAAATAGCCTAACACCTACCTCAAAGCCGAAGAGTGCTGATATCAATGAAGAAGCACTCTCTTCTAAAATAGCAGTACACTACCTGTATAAAAGCCAAACTATAGAGCCTCTTGCAAAACTCTTGGATTCACGCAACCGTAACTAGTAATAATTCTCATTCGTATTTTTTAAAAAAGATAAAACCTCCAATCCTGAATTGGACAGCAATTTTGCTGTGCTTTTTTGTTTTTTTCTGAATTTAG
>JBJPGG010000187.1:0-1781 GCA_048595505.1 Methylococcaceae bacterium | reverse complement strand
ACTATGGTCATTATCGAGAGCTATTCTTTGTCTTTAAAATACATGGCTGTATTGAATGTCGAAAATGCAAGCAGCTATTTTTCAACCCCGCCCAAATTTTTCACAAAAACTGTGCTCAACTGATTTTTCTAGGTTGAACTGTTAACAGATAAAATTACTGAGGCTTTGCAAATACCTGTGTCCAATAAATACCATATGAACCCCCACTAGCTCTTGCAACAGCAACATTTGTCACGGAAGATTTCATGATATTACTACAATGACCAGAGCTAGCTAACCAGCCATCCATAACACTTTGTGCAATTGAATATCCAGCAGCAATATTTTCCCCATATGTGGACCATGAATAACCTGCTGCAGTGATTCGTGAGCCTGCATTTGAACCGTTTAACCCAGTATGAGAAAAGTAGTCATTTTTAGCCATATCTTCAGAATGGCCTAATGCCGCTTGGTATAGTTTACTATTCCAAGTAACCGGTGTGGTTGCTGGATAAAATGTACTTCCGCAATTTCTTTCCTGGCTACGAGCCTCATTAATAAGGCTTAGTAGCTGATTTTTTATTGTTTCTTCTTCACTTGTCGGTGTACCATCATCGTTATTACCACCCCAGCTGTAATTCACTATGGCTAAACCAGATGCATAGCCAAATGCTTTCATAGTCAAGTTTCTAGTGGTTTCTCCGGAAATTTTTATATACTCATGTCCAAAATTTGTTCCGTCACCTCGGTAACCTGACCATTCAATCTCCATTCCCTCATAGTTTATCGACTCTGTAGTGCTTGAGTTTAAAAGACCATTAGGCCATGCAATAATAGCCATACCGTTATCTGCATCATAGAGCTGAATATCGACATCTTTTGGTGATTCTAATTGTATATTCAGATTATTGACTCCAGTTGGTATGGACCCAATTTCTACGACTGCATTCTGTATAATTTGTTGCTGAAAAGAGCCATTTCCACTACCGCTATCTTCACAACTTGCACCATTCCAAGAATAATTAACATCAGCTAACCCTGCTTTGTAGCCAAAAGCTTTCATGATAAAAGCACGGGACGTTGGAGTTGATGAATCAAGGTTACCTGTTATCTTTATATATTCATTCCCTTGTCCAGAACCATCACCGTTAAAGCCTGACCATTCAATTAAAGTGTCGTGATAAACAAAACTTTGGTTTTCAGCTCCTGACAGAATTCCATTGGGCCAATGAATAAGTTTTTGACCGGTTTCTTTGTCAAAAAGTTGAATGTCAATATCGACGGGAGATGTTAAATAAATTTCTACGCCAGAAACCCCAATAGGTAGCTCACCAATTTCTACAACCCCATTTAACGGAATTTGTTGTTGAAAAGTGTCTCTGCCACCAGTATTGCCACTATTTTCTTGGCAAAAATTAAATCCAGCATAAGTGGAGCTTGAAAAGGTTAAAAGTGAGTAAATTAAAAAAACGAGTAATTGTTTCATATGAGTTCATACCTAATTAAAATTGAAAATTATTTTTCGATTGGATATATCAAATATTTATTACAAGCAATTAACACACCATGTATTAATCAATCAGTCTGATTACTACTGAATAATGGGGTTTTGTACTTTTTCCATAGAATATTACAAAAAAATACTTATACTTACTTGAATTGGTCTTAATTGCCCGACAGTTTCTAATTAGTATAAGAATCGGTTAATGGATTTTTTCATTTAGACTTGAATATTTGTTTTTTTGTCGTTGAATTACAACAAAATAATTGTAATAGAACATTGAGTGAGTCTGCAAAAATGG
>JBJPGG010000186.1:0-2577 GCA_048595505.1 Methylococcaceae bacterium | reverse complement strand
TGAGGTAGCCTTAACGGAGCGGCTTTTGTGCGGAGTTGAGGCGGACGCAGGACGGCCGGGGCTTACTATTCGCTGCTCACTTTTTGCATTCTGGGGCAAGGACGCCGCTGAATCCAAAAAGTGAGCAATGGCGCGCTTGTTGATTGGTATAATTCACTGGCACAATGCCTTGTTCGTTAAATTCATTTTTACTACCTACAACCCACAAAAACTCACTCCGACTACGACTCCTGATCCAATGACAAGAAACCGCAGTATTTTTAGTCGCCGTTTTTCGCAATAATTTCTTTACTGCCTGCAATCCATCCTCGGTAATCACCGTTTGCCATGTTCGGCTGCCTATACGGTTGGCAAAGGCATCTAATACCCGGCGAGTTCTGTTAAGTGCTTTATGTTCGCATTGCGAAACAAAGGTGACCATCATAAATCTTTGCCTTCTAAGCTGGCTTTCTTTACTACATCAAACATAAAATCCAAGGCTTTATGCTGAGTGAAGTTTTGCAGACATTGCTGTCTAAACTCTTGCTCGGTCGCTTGTTCTTTTGCACAGATAAATGCCCAGGGTAAAATTAGTGTATCTTTGATTAAGTCTGCCACATCAAATACTAATGCGCCGCGCCGAGTTTTTCCATGCATTACGGCAAAACCATGTGGAATACCAAGTACCCAAAGTGTTGTGGCGGCTAGTCCATAAGCTAGGTAATTACCATGATTTAAAAAAGCATTGGCATCGTCAATACTGTCATGCTGGCGGACAAAATCTTTTTGTTTGGTTTGAGTGGCGGCAATTTTGTATAGTGATTTTGTCATTTGTGCTTCAGCCAGCAGTAATTTTGTAACATCGCTACAGGCATCTATTTTTGAGCTGAAGTTGTTGAGTGTCTGGCTAATATTGCTGTCGTCAATGGTAAAGCCTTCATTTTTTAGATCGGTATCTTTTCCCCAGATTTTTTGCATATAAGCGATGCGTTGTTGCTGGAATTGTTTGGCGACTGTTAGACGTTTTTCTTGTTCAAACCAAAAGGACATCCAGCCTTGTACATATTCTGTCGGGCGATATTCGCTTTGTGGCGATAACCATTCAACTTCATTGGCTGCAATAAGCGGTGTGCCGCCACTTCCACTAAAGCCAATTAGAACACCAGCTGAAGCTAACATACGGACAGCTGCCTGGGTGATGGATGTACCTGTTCCCAATAATATAACGGTGGTATTGGCTATGGGAATATTCCAGTATTGTTTTTCGCTTTGCTCTTCAGTTAGATACAGGACTCGTCCATCTTTTTGCATCACACGGCATTTATCCAGATAATAAATATTAGCTCGTTTGGAGTGTAAAATTGCTTTTAAATCGGTGAGTTGTTCCATTTAATTTATATTATTAGGCCTTGATGAGTATTATTATCCATACATACAACGTCATTTGATGAGGTTGTAAAATTTTTTTTGTTTTTATTACGCGTGGTAATTGCTCCTGGGTTGGTCTAATACTCGGATTCAATGTGCTTATGGTGTTTATCTAACGAATTATTAATTGTTGTTAGTGTAATTTTTTTGCATTTTCTCAATTTTTTCCTTTACTGCATCTAGTAATGATTGCGGGGCGATGACTTTAACTTCTGCTCCGTGTTTGAGTATGTCCATAATCAATTCTCTACTGTCACTAAAGGGTATGCTGAGCTGGTAGCTGCCATTTTCTAACCATTTGCCTTGCTGATCAGGATGCCAGTGTTCATCTGCTACCCAGTTGGCTCTATTTTTACTAAATTCCAGTACGGCTGTGTGTTTGGCTTTTCCACTAAAAATTCCATAGGCAGAATTTAGAAAACCTTGTAGTTTCTCATTAGTTACCGGTTCAGCTGACTGTTCCAGTATTTTTACTGAGTGGACACTGTCTACGGAAAAAATTCTTAGATTATTTCTTACATGGCAATAAGCGGCTATATACCAGTTATCTCGATAATAGATTAATTTTTGTGCTGAAATGATTCGTTCTGTTTGTTCACAGTGTTGCCCTCTTGCACGGTATTGGATACGCATTTGTTGATTGCTGAATAGGGCGGTAGCAATACGTTTAAAATAATTATCATCTTTTAATCGTCTGCCTATGCTGGCAAAATGTATTTTGTCGGCGACAACGGGTTGAGGGCTGTTTTCTTTGCTGAGCATACTATTAATACGCTGTTGTAGACTGTCTATTTGTTCACTGAGTATGCCGGGACTGATGTTTTGCAATATTTGCTGACAAATTAAAAGACCATGTAGTTCTTCTGCGCTAAACCATAAGCCGGGGAGTTCATAGGGTTTGCTGGATGTTTTTAGGTTGTATTGGTAACCATTGTTTTCTCTATGGTATTCCAGGGGTGCATTAAGATGGTCTCGTAATGTTTCTATACTTCGAACGGCGGTTGATTTTGAACATTCAAGTTCTTCTATGATGTAACGGTGTCCGACATATAGTCACAAGTAGGTCATTAAAACAGGCCGAAGCTTGCACTCAAAGAGCCGTGGGACACTTTCTTTAAGAAAATTGTTTTTTAAGAATCGCCAAGCCTGTTTGGTTATTTTAGAGAGTTT
>JBJPGG010000185.1:0-12226 GCA_048595505.1 Methylococcaceae bacterium | reverse complement strand
AGATTCCTATGCATTACTCACCCGTCCGCCACTCGTCATCAGGAGCAAGCTCCTATGTTACCGTTCGACTTGCATGTGTTAAGCATACCGCCAGCGTTCAATCTGAGCCATGATCAAACTCTTCAGTTTATATCAGTTTGAAACTAAGTTAGATTAGTTTCCAATCTTGGCTCGACAACTTCTATGATGATAACCATAAAAGATTTACTTATTGACGTATTACAGACTCACTTCCGAAGAAGCTCATCTTTATGTTTTACGTGAATATCGTGTCGAATATTTTATTACTACAGCTTAAAATATCCAGCACAAGTACCCACACAAATTATTTCGATTTCATTGTTAAAGAGCGTAAAGACCGAGGCCTTTAACCAGCAAGCCGGCCAGGGACAATGCCCTGCTGAGTCAGACCATTATACAGAGCCAAAACCCGTTGTCAACATCCTTTTTGAAGTTATTTCCCAAAAAAACTTAATCAATTATCGCCGACCCAATCTCCAAAAAAAACAACTCTCCGCTTTCGTCCTGAAAGCCCTTCAGCGGTATAAAATAATCAACCCCGAAGAGCCGGCCATTATACAACCTCATATCCTTTTGTCAAATTGTTCTACTGCTCATTCAAGCAATAAATTACTTCATCAATCAACAAAACAGCCACCGCTTCCTGCGCCTCTAACGCTGCAGACAGCATCAAAGAACGGCGTATTCTACAGCATTACCCTAATCGGTCAAGACTTTATTTCAAGTTATTTTCTACTAAGGCTAACACGCTTTAATCTACAAATTATGCACTTAAAGTAATGACAGGTTTTTATCAGAGAGTTATTGCTTATAGACTTGCTAAAGCTCACTAGCCTTTAGTCGATAAGCTTATTAAACAAGATAAATAGTGACGAAATTGACTACGCTAACAGACCGCACAATAAATATGATACGCTACACTTTTATTGATACATTAAATGATGAATCCACTTTAGTAACTGGTCATAAAATCTATGCTCATACTAGTCCTTTATATATCGAACAGTTATTCTATGATTTTACCAATCAAAACTTAAGCCCCTCCGCTTTCTCCCAGCAGTTCCTACGAACAATCATTTAATACTATATATATGATAGCTGAATATATACTCATGCATTTTGCAGCTGATACCTAGCTATCGATGCAATTTCTTCATCTTCATCACTAACAAAAGAATCGAGACAATACCCTCGCTTTACTATAACGAAACGTACAAAATCATTTTCATCACTAGCTAGCTCGTCGATAATGCTTGAATCATCGGTATATTTAGCCACGGTTGCTCGTACTCTCCAGTTTTCATCCTTTACCAAAAGATCATGGCCGACTTTTTTTCGCGCTACCGCCGTTCTTACTAACCACGAACTATCAGACACTAATTGCTTTAACGCAAAACATAAATCTACGGCTTCCAGCCGGATATACTCTTCCTTCTCCTTAGAAATCTTTGTTTCGTTATATTTCTTACCTGCTATTTCAATAGTATCCATATTACTCATTCGCTTAATCTCTTGACTCACCAATAGTTTAGCGTAGAAATACGTTCTAAATTATTGTTTTTTCTTATTTGTGACAAGTATCACTCTCTATTAATAATGCGGAGGGATTTCAACCCCCTGATTGATGCTTCCTGGTTCTGACGTATTATTTATGCGCTCATTAAGTAGCTTGCAAGTTTTTTCCAAACGCCCAATCTGTTCCTGTTGATCAATGACGATACTATTCAAAGTCTGAACCAAGTCTTCTTGATATGCCATTTTAATTTCCAATTCTACAATTCGCTCTTCATCCATTACCCCCCCTATATTTACTAAACATTCGTGTACCAGTAATACAGCATCTTTGGTTTGATAGATGATTTGTTATAGAACCTACTTCAGTAATTGCGGACTGAAGTCCGTTCTACAGTATTCATATAAGCAAAGCCGCCATGCTACTAACACTCCATCACAGATATACTAGATTCAATGTTTTGTTGCTATCTGTTAAAAATCTTGTTCATATTTTAACAATAATACTCACTCTCCCAGAGCATCTATTAAATAGGCCTGATATCCATTATCAGCAATTATCTTTAAAATTTTTTCCTCGCTTAGATAACCACTGACAGACCCAGTTTCTGTCTTATAGTCAATATTTACTTCTACATTATTACCATCCCTGGACAAAACCATTTCCAAAAACAAAGCACAAGATGTACAACTCATCCCTCTTATCCCAAAAACCAGGTTTTGTTTAGGACCCTCTCGAAGTGTAACGTCAAGCTCATCATTTTTTTTTATACTTTCACTCGGCTTTTGAGAAAAATTAACTAATACAATCTCCAGTAAATTAAATAAATTTTCTGTGGGAAATTTTTTTGCGTCAAAGTTAATAGTGACAGCATTTTTTTCTGGAACTATGCTTACTTGCTCAACAGCATCTCTTTTTAACAGTAGAATTTGTAAAATATGCGCACGCTGCTTATCCTGAAATAAACTCGGGACAATAATCTGGATTTGATTACTAATCTGATGCGCAATTGTAAACTGGCTATATTCTTGAGTTTGAGTCATATATTCTAAATCTTTAATTTTTACACTAATTTCCAGTGGCTGAGCATCCTGAACGTACCACACACCCTTTATGGGTATCAGACTTACACTTAAAATATAAGCACTTTGTTATTTACCAACCTATCTATTTTGCCACCCAGTCCTTAACTTTTTGTTTGCTATTATATGCAACAATTTCTTTGTACAAACTCTCCACCGTCTTTTCGTCATATTTTCTTTCCAAAGCACGAATAGAAAAATGTGCTTTTGCCATTTTTTGGTAATGCTGTATAAACAACCAATTGACCGAAGAACCACTTACCGCTCCCACAATAGGTAAACTTTGGGCTGCAAGTTTTCCTGAAACAGGAACTGAAAACCGCACAGAAACAGCATTAATTAATTTAACCAAAACTGGAGCGCCTTCTTTAGAAATACCATGAACAGCAATATGATTAGCAGTATCACCCAACGCTTTTGTTAGAAAAGATCGCACAGCATAATAGCTGGTATCAGCAGCCTCAGATGATTTTGTACTACCCCCTCCACTTAAAGCAAAAACGGTTAAACAAGCCATTTTGCTATCAAGCTCATCCAAATCTTCGCCAAAGCTACGCGCAATATCTGCAATAGAACGTAACATGATGGTTGCAGACATTGGTAATTCAAAAGCTAATGCAGCAATACCAAATGAACCTCCTATAGCACCACTAGCCCCAACCAGCAACTTATGAACATTATTTTTAGGCTTAGCTGATTTTTTTTTAAGGGAAAAAAGCGCGGCATCCAACGCTTTTTCCAATGCTTTTTTAGTACTTCGTGAAACAATATTAGACCAATGCCCTGGTAATGCGGACATTGCCTTTTCAATAGGCATACCAATAATATGACTAATTGATGTTGCAAAACTAGAGGATTCTAATTGTTGCGCTGCATTTGCTAAGACCGCCAAATCAGCCTGTTGCATTACATCCCCTGAATATTACTCATCATTACATTGATAAATTCAATCATTTGATTCATCAATATAATACCTTCATCTATTTTTTCTTTTATAAAATGTAAAAAAGTACGATGTTTAAAATCTTCTTCCACATAAAACGTCAGTCCTTTGTAAATTGTATTCAACCCCATAAATATCATGATAATCGCAGCTGCTTTCAACATAAACCCACGTAAACCAGCCCCCATTTTAGCAAATGCAAAACTAATTAATAACATGGTCGGCAACGTCCCTGCACCAAATGCCAACATAAGCAGACCACCTTCTACCACTGTTGTGGCTGAAGTTGCCTCCACATACATAGCAAAAGTTAAAGGACATGGCATTAAACCATTTAAAAACCCTGCAATCATTGCGCCTAAAACAGGCCCCTTGGTTCTTGCAGTGGCATATCCCTTACGCAATAAATTCATAGGTAGCAGTTTTACTGATCCCTGCCATGGAATTAGCCCTAGAATTCCAAGGGCAAGAACAATTACTATAGCCCCGATTGCCATTTGCAAAATACTTTGAAATTTCCCAAACATGCCACCAGAAACCAGTACCACACCTAATGTTGCAGCTAAAAGTCCAATACAGACATAAACTAAGATACGAGTTAATTGGTAAGCAAAATAAGGTAATATGGATTTATTATTACCCACATTCATGAAATACCCTGAAACCAGAGCCCCACACATTCCCAGACAATGCCCACTACCCAAAACACCGGCAATAAAAGCTAATGTATAATCAAACCCCGTGGCCGCAGCCATTTCATGCATGCCATGCATACTATGATCCATTGTTTATCCTTACTTTTTACTAAGTCTTAACGAGTTAACAATGACAGATACTGAACTTAACGCCATCGCTGCAGATGCTACCATAGGATTTAACTTACCCAAAGCTGCAACAGGAATGGCTACAGTGTTATAGCCAAAAGCCCAAAACAGATTCTGTTTAATCACCTTGATTGTATCTGCGCTTAATTCTATGGTTTCTGTTACTTTAGAAATATCACCCTTCACTAAGGTTAAATCAGCTGATTCTATAGCAACATCAGTTCCGCTACCAATAGCAAAACCGACATCAGCTGCTGCCAAGGCAGGTGCATCATTTATTCCGTCACCAATCATCCCCACCTTTTTGCCTTCAGCCTGTAATTCTCTAATAATTGCTAATTTCTCATCAGGCTTAGCATTAGCGACCACCTGCTCAATCCCAACTTTAGCCGCAATATAATGTGCTGTTTTTTCTGTATCACCTGTTACCATTAAAGTTTGTACACCCATATTATTTAACCGGGTAATTGCATCAGCAGCTTCAATTCGTGGCTTATCAGCTATACCAAAAACCGCAGCCTCTTTACCATTGATAGTCATATAGACAGGTGTTTTACCCTGCTCTGCAAAATGACTTGCCTCATCCATCAAACCTTCAACATTAATATTCTGATCATCCATCCAAAATTTATTGCCTAACAATAGTTTTTTACCGGCAACCACGGCCTCAATACCTCGCCCCGTTTCACTGTAAAAATGACTACATTCCAGTTGCTCTATCGATTCTGCATTAGCATAGTCAACAATGGCTCTGGCTAAAAAGTGTTCTGAATTATTTTCTGCTGTAGCGGCTAAAGCAATGACTTTAGCTTTGCCCAAACGAGATAGCTTGTAGAAGTCTGTTACTTTTGGCTTTCCCTCTGTAATCGTACCGGTCTTATCAAAAACAATCGCATTTAACTTAGTAGCCACCTCTAAGCTTTCACCATTACGAATATACACACCTTTTTTCGCCGCCTGCCCTGTACCCACCATAATAGCTGCAGGAGTTGCCAGACCCAGCGCACAAGGGCAAGCAATTAATAAAACGGTCACTGCACTACCAAACGCTGTTGCAAATGGTGCTCCTACCAATAGCCAACTACCTAAAGTTAAAGCGGAAACTCCCATGACTGCAGGAACAAAAACAGCTGAAATCTTATCCACTTGCTTTTGAATAGGTAACTTTGTTGCTTGTGCCTGATCAACCATATGTACAATACCCGCCAAAACTGTATCCATTCCAATTGCAGTTACTTTGACGTGCAAAACTCCATTTCCATTAACACAACCTCCGATTACTTTCTGGTTGACCTCTTTAACAACTGGCATACTTTCACCCGTTACCATCGCTTCATCTACAGTGGAAACGCCAAAAATAACAATGCCATCTGTTGGTATTTTTTCACCCGGCCTAACCAACAAAACATCCTCTAACTCAACATCATCGACGTCAATCAAAGTTTCTTTGCCATCCAGTAACAAAGTTGCTGTTTGTGGTTGTAAATCCACTAATTTACGAATTGCTTCCCCGGCTTTTCCTCTAGCCCTTTCTTCAAGATAGCGCCCTAGTAATACAAAGGTAATAATGGCAGCAGCAGCCTCAAAATACATATGGCCTTTACGTCTATACAATACAGGCAAACTATAACCATAGGCAGAACCAACCCCCAACGCAATTAGACTATCCATGTTAGCTGATTTTTGTTTTGCCAAGCGCCAAGCTTTTGTAAAAAACTGTTTGCCAGTTCCAAAAACTACCGAAGTCGTTAAAATGAACTGTATCAGATGAGACAGTCTGGAATTATTCATCGACATTGCAATGACAATAACGGGAGTACTTAGAACTGCAGACCATATAAATCGTCGTTTTGCAGCATCTATTCTTTGCTGTTCTTTAACAATAAGATTCTTTCTTTGCGAGAGTGTATCCATAGACATGGATTCATAACCTAAACTCGCAATTTTGTCACTAACTTGCTGTTTATTTAAAAGCCCATGAACTGTCACTGTTTCAGTAGCAAAGTTGACACTTGCTGATTTTATTTCAGTATCTCTATTCAGCACCATTTCAATAAGTAAAGCACATGACGCACAAGTCATACCAAGGACAGCGAGATCGACCTCCTGGGTAGCACCTTCAAATTGCTTTTTATTTTTTTCGCTAATTTCACGTTCTTTCTGAGCAATATTAGCCAGTACAGCATCTAATAAAATCAGCAGGTTTATTTGTGGTAACACAGAAGAATCAAATTCAATAACTACTGACCCTAATGAAAAAACCGATCGAACACGTTTTATTTCCTGTCGTTTTTTTAACAAAATCTCCAGAATAAAACATCTCTCTATATCATTCTTTAAAATAGGAGAGATAATGCGAATACGCCTTTTTAATTGATGAACCAGGCGGAAGTTTTTATAGCTAATTGTTTCTGGGTCCATAATTAAAAGTTCGAAAAATAATAAAGACTTATATAAAAAAGAAATGATCTGGATAGAACTACAAGATACGAAATGAAGCACATCGGTTACAAATGATGTGCTTACTATTGTCAGCTCAACCCAGCTAATAAAGACATCGTTTATTTGGGTTTACGTGAACGCATTAATAAATAGAAAAGATAGAAAACCGCTGTCCATTGATATCGAAACGTCCATGGCTTAGGGAGCCATTCCTGGGTAATACGCGTCCAGTGTAATTTAATTAAATAAAGCACCAATACATCATTCAAAAAATCAATAATGGCTTTCTCTGGATCTTTAATCAAAGACTTCGGCTTTTTCAACCCTAACTTTGTTATAACTTTTGCAGCATGAACCGTTTCTTTGGCATCGCTGTATTTTTCAGATGCCCATCGACTTGCTTTCCAATCTTTAACTCTAGATTTTAAATCCCACGACTTTTGTTTATGCGAGCTTACTTCAGTGACCACTTGTGCAACCAATAAACCTTCCTTATCAAGCTCAGAAATAAGCTGAAATATCTGATGTGCTAGTTGCTCAAACTCACAAACCAGCTGTTGATATCTAATAGATAGTTTCTTTTGTTTTCTAAAAAGATCAACCTTATAAACACCTTCAATTTCTAAAATTCTGGAAGTCACTAATTTTGCAACATCAACATCAGACAACTGCTCTGGTATTTCAAAGCGAACATGTCCTTCCGATCTATATCTAACAATAAATTCTTTCTGGATACTCATAGCGACTAATAAAAAAATTAAATACAAAAACGGGTAATAAACTGTATACATCATACAACTTATTACCCGCCTTCTTTAACAACATAAACTCTTTTTTATGTTAAAAATTAACTTTCTTCTTTCGTTTCCGCCACTATATCTTCCAGGTTTTCTTTTTGCTGTAATACAAAGTCCTTACCTGCGTCAGTTGCCTTACCAACACTAGAAACTATTTCTTTTCTGTATTTATAAATCACATAGCCAGCAGCTAACCCTAAACCAAACACCAATACCGGATGTTTTGCAAGTTTACTCATAAGTTTCCCTCCAGACTTTACAGACGCAGACGCCATTGATCCTTTCATTATTTGCTTCCCCATAGCATGACTTCCATGATTATGACCAGCATGCTTCATGCCTTTCATTGCCTTACTACCGTGCGAATGCGCCATTATTATATCTCTTAAAATTTATTAGATTATGAATTTTCTATAGAATCAGACAGAACCTGATCTTCGTGTAACATTTGAAAAATACCTTTACAACCTTCACAGCAAAACTTTTTATCACCCTCCTTGGTTTTAAGACGAAATCCATCAACTTCTACTGCTAACCCACATAGGTCGCAAATTTCTTTTTTATCACTCATTACTTTTAACTATTCTCTTAAATAGATAGCACCACATTCTAACAAACATCATAGGGGTATTCAAATATTAGTGACAACTAAATCCAGCTGAAGCGGCACCTGAATCATCATTTCCTCCATAAGTTGCACGACTACTTGCCTTCATTAAAGCAATACGCAAAGCACCTGTTAAACTTGCACCTAAACCTAAGCGCATAGCAATGGCAGGCACTAAAATCATAGAGGCAACTGCTAACCCAGCCCCTAAAACCAAAGAACCTTTATTATCAGACTTTTGTGCCACAATTTTAGACGTGGATACTGTTAATTGTTGTTCCATATTTTCATCTCACTAAAATAGTTAAACCTATCTGAACAACAGCATAAACAATGCCAAAACATAACCCTTTAATATTTAAAGGTAATTAAGTTTAACTGAGTGGGATTTTTTTGAACTGTGTTATTTAACACAGTTTATACCGCTAAATAACTTACTTTTCACAGCTTATCCACGTTCGCTACTTTCCTTTATAATAAAGCCTCCTTCATCCCATATTTAATACAACATGCCTACTTTACTATTTTCTCTACGCGGCGTACCTGATGATGAGGCCTATGAAATTAGAGATTTATTAGAAGCCAACAACATTGATCATTATGAAACATCTGCTGGAAACTGGGGAATATCTATGCCTGCTCTTTGGCTAAATGATAATCAAGACTTAGTCAAAGCACAAAAAATACTCAACGAATACCACAACACCAGAGCTATCGAGCAACGAATGATTTATGAGCAGTTAAAAAAGGATGGTGGAAACAAACATATACTTGATGTATTCAAAGAAAAACCACTACGCTTTATTATCTACATAGGCGCCGTGGCTTTTGTTTTATACATCTACATTAAGATGCTTTCTGAATTTGGATTTTAACATACGAGCAATTACTCCAATTAACAAACCCATTCAGTATTCCATGGCTAAAGATTATAGACGCCTATACAAAATCGCTTTTAAAAATATAAACAGCAAAGCCTATCCAACTTCCAATTAATAACACCCAAGGCAAAACTGATGACTTTTCAACTACAATTTCAGCACTACCTGTCTCATTTTCATTATCAGAAACAGATGAAGCTCGTGAAACTTTATAAATTTTTTTATTTAGCTCTCTGGATTTTGATTTTTGCTGTTTTTTGTAGTGATCAATACCCTTTTGTATTCCTTGAGCAATAAGTTTAGTCTGTTCTTTTGATTGTCCCGGCCGTTGAGTCGCCTTTGCCGCTTTAACTGCAGCATCTTGCGTTTCTGGCGAGATTTTTTGATAATTTTTATGTTTAGACATTATTCTTGAATTCTATGGGGTTCCAATTGAATACTGACTATGTTTCGCCCTAGCATAATCACTTTTCCATTATATCGCTCGTCACCTGTTGAACTAAATTCAAATTGATAAGAACGCCACGCCTTTACTTTGCCATGCTCATCTCTTTTCGGCCATATACCATTTAAAGCCACATATTCATCCAGTAACTGCACATCCATTTTTTGACAATGAACATTTACTGCAAAAAAAGCAATTTCTCTGGCTTTCATGGAATTTGACCAATACAAACCAATGAATAACAGTAGAATAATAAAAAACAAATCTAGCATAATAGTTTAAGTAAGGTATTGCAGTTTATGTATACTTCGCATGATCACAGATACGAAATATATTATACCTGACACCACCATATTAATGGCAATGCCGAGTTCGACCACCAATACTACCAACAAAAAACATGATGCATGTATCTTAAATTTGAACATAATCAAAAAAAGATTATCAAAGGTATCATATAGTCTAAAACTATGTGAATTAACTACATATTGAGAGAAACCCTTTTTCTAACCATGCTGTTAATGGCAGCTACTTTGCTTACTAAAAAACTAATGAACCGATCTTTATTGACTTATACGTTGTTTGCACTCAGTGCCCTATATTGTTCTGCAATAAGTGCAACAAACACCAAGTTTACTTTTCAAACCGATTCAGAAAGTTACTTGTACTCAGTCATTCAAGCCGGTGAAAATTACAACTTTAAATTTGAAAAGCCTCTGGAAAACAACACTCTAAAGTTAAAAGCAGGCTACCATGCACTCCAGTCAGTCTATAAAGACAGCTCAATTAACAAAAAATATAGTGATCGTTATATACGAGAAAGAGCACGATGCTTTGTTTTTGACAGTGATTTTTATACTTATTCCCTGTGTTTTTTACCAAACGACTTCAGCAACCAAAATAAAAATCGTTTTTGGGGGTTTATGACACAAGTGCCTAACTGGAAATGGCTAACAACGCGTTTTCTGCTACCTGCTATATTAGCATTTGCATTGTTTTTTTATATGACAAGACCACGCCATTTAAATTAACTCCAATCATCCGCCAAGCAGTGCTCAATACTAACCAGTTCTATAGCCCTACACACTGAACAACGCAAAGACACTACTAAGAAGTTAAAATTATAGACAGTTTTTGAGCATGCTCTGCTGCTTCAATACCTAAGTCAGTTAAATATCCACCATCAGCCTGAGAAACCAATCCTTTTTCAAACAGCCTTGTAGCCGCAGCAATAACTTCAGGTTTAGCCGACCCATGAACCTTAATTCCCTCTTGAATTGAAGTTAAATTATAATGAGTTAGAATATTAATTTCTTCTATCAATTCAGCCGTTAAAGCCATAGAACACATCCTCGCAATAAAAAAATCAATTATACCAGTTATAACCCGAGTAAATTCACATCATTAAGTGTATATTTTAAACTAAACTCACATAACCAGCAGGTCATACAGTTGAAAACAATCTTTTCCTTAATCATAATCATCGCAGTTCTTCTCGCATTTGGTGCAGCAAAAGTCCTGTTGCGAACGAACCCAGAACTTGGCTTTACTATACTAGGAGGCTCAGGTTTATTACTTGCACTATGCTGGATTCTTTATCCCACAATTAAGAACTAATCAAACGCTCCGCTCAGCTGGCATTCATACAACAATGCTAGTATTAACGTACATTCCCCACCAAAGGTTATTTTATGGATGCACTGGACCAGATTTCAACAACACTTTCCTTAACCATGGGTTTAGCCTGGGCAAGTGGAATAAACCTTTATGCAACATTATTTACATTAGGTTATTTAGCCAATACAGGCAACATTGATTTACCACCCGATTTACAAATTATTGCCAATCCCGCAGTAATGGGTGCAGCTGGATTAATGTATTGTGTAGAGTTTTTTGCCGACAAAATCCCAGGCATAGATACCGGGTGGGATACAATACATACCTTTATTCGCATTCCAGCTGGCGCCATGTTAGCAGCTGGAGCCATAGGCGATGTAAATCCTGCAATGGAAATCACAACAGCCATTTTAGGAGGTGGCTTGGCCGCAGCTACTCATGCCACCAAAGCCGGATCCAGAGTATTGATTAATGCATCCCCCGAACCGTTCACCAACTGGACCGCATCAATCGGTGAAGATATCGCTGTTATTGGTGGCGTATGGGCTTGCTTAAATCACCCAATCCCATTTTTAATTGCTTTAATATTTTTTATAGCACTAATGATTTGGTTATTGCCTAAAATATGGACTGGGGTGAAGAAAGTATTCCGATTCATAATTAATCTGTTTGGAAAAAAAGAACAATCATCTTCACCCTGAACCACCTACTTATACCTTTAACAACTCAGAATGCCATTGAATTACACCATAACGAAACTAACGTACGCAGTTTCATTTCGGATGTTGAGAAATTCATGGGTGAGTTAAAAAGTTATCTAAAACTTTTACTTGACTAAAAGCCTATAACTTAGTTTAATAAGCGGCTGATTCAAGTGTCATGCCCAGGTAGCTCAGTCGGTAGAGCAGAGGACTGAAAATCCTCGTGTCGACGGTTCGATTCCGCCCCTGGGCACCATTAAAAATCAGTTTATACTTACTCATTAAGTTTAAGAAAAAACATAGTGCCCAGGTAGCTCAGTCGGTAGAGCAGAGGACTGAAAATCCTCGTGTCG
>JBJPGG010000184.1:0-10398 GCA_048595505.1 Methylococcaceae bacterium | reverse complement strand
CACAAAACTCTCTAAAATAACCAAACAGGCTTGGCGATTCTTAAAAAACAATTTTCTTAAAGAAAGTGTCCCACGGCTCTTTGAGTGCAAGCTTCGGCCTGTTTTAATGACCTACTTGTGACTATATGTCGGACACCGTTATGTTGGACGAGATCTCATGGCTGGATTAAAGGGTATTATTGGCGGTGAAATCGCTGGCTATACAGAAATGCTGGCAGATGCAAGAGATAAAGCTATTGAAAGAATGGTCGAAGAAGCTCAAAAAAGAGATGCTGACGCTATTGTTAACATACGTTTTACTACCAGTGCCATTATGGCAAATGCATCAGAAATGTTAGCTTATGGAACTGCTGTAAAATTAAAATAGCCACCTCTTCTGATTAACACATGATCAAGCCATATAATGACAATCCAGATTAATTTACCTACGACCACCAGTAATGGATTATTAGATCGTCGTGTACTTTTAAAAGAAGGTTTTACATTTTCTGTTGCAGCTTAAGCTTTGAACGCTTTAATTGCTGCAACAAAAAGCCATCGCCTGCCTTGGATGAAAAAACCTAGCCGACCCATTAGTCATTATGGACACTCCTCACCTCATAAACAAAAACCATTCGCTAGACAATGGAAAACAGTGTTGCCCCTAATATTAGAGTAATGCGGATTGGCGCACTAAACCTATTCAAACCACAGATTATATTCTGGCTATTAATCAAAAAAAAGGAGGGGGAATCAAGTCATTTTAAAAAGTCGTGCAATCGATGCGACGGGTTATGTACAACCGAAAAGACTAGAACTAATCTCAAAAACAGGAAAAAACGGACATTTTCACTATAATGCTATTGTTAGCTGGCAAATATCAAACACATTGTTTATCTTGTCATGGTGTAGATGGGTCTGGGGATAGTGTAAAAGAATTAGCAGGTGCAAACCATTCACTAATTGATAGCCCACAGGACAAAACTATTGGTACATACTGGCCAATTCTACAACCCTGTTTGATTTTATCCGCCGAGCGATGTGCAGTTACTGCCTATCGTAATATATCTTAATGAGATTATTAATCAAGATACCATTGTAAATACGAACACTTTAGCCAATATAAACATGCCCAACCATCAAGGCTTTATTTAAATGTATAAGAAAGAGGAAAATAATCAAAATGTCTAAAACTCCAGCCTTTGCAGAAAGCTGCCGAAAAACTGGGAAGAACCCTGGTTCATGTTTAAAAAAATTAACGCCTAACGTTGTATTACATATCTTCTCATTAACAGTCATTTTGGAACGGCAATATGCATAAATCAAATCAAGTCGACATTGCTGATCTATCAATTTTATTGGTTGAGCCTTCAAAAACTCAGTCTAAGGTTATTACTAATCACTTAAATTCAGAGGGAATTGATCATATTGAATGTGCCAGTACGGGGGCTGAAACCCAGGAAATCCTATCCAAACATGAACCCGACTTAATTATCAGCAGCATGTACTTGCCAGATATGACTGCAACTGACTTAGTAAAACAAATTAAATTATCTGAAACACTAAAAGATATTCCTTTTATGCTAATTTCAAGTGAAACACGACTTGATGCTTTAGACCCAATACGCCAAGCCGGGGTTGTTGCTATTCTACCCAAGCCCTTTAATCATGCTGACTTAAAGCGTGCATTACGGACCACGATTGATTTTATAGATCCAGAAGAAATTTCACTTGCACATTATGATATAGAATCACTTCGCGTACTCGTTGTTGATGACAGTTTATTGGCTAGAAAACATATTATTCGTGTACTCAGCAATATGGGCATTGTACAAATTACAGAAGCAAAAGATGGGAAACAGGGAATCGAAATTTTTGGTCAATCTGAGGAAGCTTTTGATTTAATTGTAACTGATTATAATATGCCAGAAATGGATGGAAGAGAATTAATTGAATATATTCGAACAGAATTGGATAACGCCTTTATTCCCATTCTTATGGTAACCAGCGAAGAAAATGAGACCAGACTTAACAATATTCAACAAGCTGGTGTTTCAGGTATTTGTGACAAACCTTTTGAGCCGCAAATAGTTAAAGAAATGCTATTTAGAGTTTTAGACGATGCTTAATTACTTACATTTAATAACATCAGCGACTTTTTTCCTTTTTATCAAACTTCCTACAGTAATACTAGTTACCTTGCTTATAAACCATCAATACTCGCTTTCATCATGTAAGCTTATAACTACCTTAAAAATCAAAGCTATCTATATGATTTAAATATAGTTTACTAAATTATCATGATAATATACACTATCTCTCAGGCACAATTTATTTACAACCATCAATAAATCTCGGACAACACTTTGTCTTTTGCTAAACATGAATAGTTAACACCTTTAATTTCAGAAAAAATAAAAGTAAATCTGTATCTACTTTTTCACCTATATCCTGACAACAGACAATTCCCGCCAGTCCCTCAGTTACGAAATATGTAAGTAGCTGATTTAAAAATTGGCTTTATCAATCTATTAAGGAAATTTGGCCCTTATGCGCCCAGTATTCAGTACAAAATCAAAATTTACGTCTTGGCTAATCCCAGCATTTGTATCAATGCTTTCAATAGCTGGGAGTCAGACTATCGCTCTAGCTGAAGATGATTCTTTTATCAAACAAGTTAATAACATATCAACTAAAAAGTTAGGAATTTCCTTTCCTTTAACTTTAACTTATTCACCTCATAGACAAACACTATTTCTTGGACGAGCAGATCAAACTCTAGAAAGCCAATACGAAATGTTAGCTATGTCCCTATCTGGAGATATAACTGGGTCTCAGCGCATCAAAGCAGACATATTCGACCCATTAAATATTTCGTTTGATTCATTCTCTAATCGCTTGCTACTGCTAAACCATCAAAGAAATGCTGCAGACATATTGATTGCCTTAGATGCTGGAGACAGCGACGATTTTGATAAGCTTGAACAATTTGATGTTCAACAATTTGAACTTCAGGACCCACAAGGTTTGACCGTTAACACCTTAACTGGAGAAGTTTATTTTCTGGATGCAGCAGGACCACGTATTGTGTGTGTTAAACCAAAACAGGATGGTAATTTTAACCTAACTAAAGTTATTGATATAAATTTGCCTGGGACAGGCTCCAGTCAACTACAGAGCATCGCCTTTAATCCCGAAGATGAGCACATCTACGTCTTGGATACGGCCCAGCTAAACCTCATTGAACTAAGCCTGGACGGCCAACTACTCTCGACTCGCAACTTATCCAAACTAACAATTCGAGACCCTCAAAACATGGTCTTTGCACCTAGTGCAGACAACTCTGACGACCCATCTGAGATGAGTTTATATATTCATAATAGAAGCTTAAATGGAGTTGATTCAAGGATTTCCGAACTAACACTATCTCCACCGAAACTCGCTGTTAAAGATGCAAACGCCCCTGTGGTTACAAAAGTTTCAGCCGCTATGGAGTTTAAAGTTAAGACATCTACCTTTAACCCCTCAAGTCCGGACCCATCAGGTATCGGCTACCTTCCAAATACGAACACACTACTCATCAGCGATGGTGAAGTCGAGGAACCACCCACGGTTATTGATGTTCCAGTCTTATTTGAAGGTTTTAACCTGTTTGAAACAGATCTCGAAGGTAACTTAATTGCCAGCACAAGTGTGGCAACTCAAAGTGCTTTAGATGTGCTAAATTTTTCTAATGTTGAAACGGCCGGCTTTTCTGATGAGCCGGTGGGTGTTAGTGAAATTAACCCTATCAACAATCACATCTTTATTTCCGATGATGATGCCGATGAGATTTTTGAAGTTGATCCTGCGAGCGATGGCCAGTATGGTACAACTGATGATATTGTAACCTCTTTCAGTACCCGCGACTTCGTACCTCTTAGTAATGACCCAGAAGGTGTAGCTTACGCGGCCCAGCTAGGCGATCTTTTTATAGCTGATGGAATCAATAATGAGGTATATAGAGTGTCACCAGGAAGAGATGGGGTTTTTCATCACACTAATGACAACACTATTACGCACTTTGATACAGAACAACATGGCCTGGAAGACCCTGAAGGTATTGCCTACTTCCCAACAAGAGGAAATTTGTTAGTGATTGGCAACTCTCCAGAAGATACTCTATTTGAGTTTACAACCTCAGGAAATTTGGTTAGAAAAATTGATTTATCTGAAGCAATCAACAATGATCTTAGTAATCCGGCTGGTCTGGCATTGGCACCACCTGACGCAAACAATCCAAATACAACTTGTATTTTTGTAGTCGATCGAGCTGATGACAATGACAGTGTTCCAGGTGAAAACGATGGTTTGTTGTTTAAAATGTGTTTTCCCACTAGAGATGAGAGCAATCTGGCGCCAGCAGTAAATGCTGGGCCTAATCAAACGATTTCTTTATTAGAGAATGTGGTTCTAAATGCTACCATAAACGATGATGGCTTACCCAGTTCTAGTGATTTCAGTACCCACTGGACTAAAACCAGTGGACCAGGAACAGTGGTTTTTGCCAACGATAGAAATGTGGATACTACTGCGACTTTTTCAGTAACTGGTACCTATGAGCTGCAACTATCTGCTACTGATGGTGATTTGGAAAACAACGATACACTTACCATTACTGTTATTTATACCGCGGATGGATCTCTCACCACCATTGAAAGGCGAGTGACGGCTAGTTCTGACGATGCCGAACAACGAGGCGTCGGCGGTAGTATCAAACTCACCAGCAGCGACCTCGAGTTTGTGTTTGATTCAGATGGTAACCAGTTAGTAGGAATACGCTTCAATGAACTGGAGATTCCTCAAGGGGCTTTCATAACCCATGCTTATCTACAATTTGAAACAGATGAAGCTACGCCACAAGATACAACCAACTTGCTCATTGAGGGCGAAGCCGTTGCCAATGCAGTAACATTTACTTCGTCCCGTAAAAATATTTCGAAGCGAAAAAGGACAGCAGCATCTATACTATGGTCCCCCAATCCGTGGACAACTGTGAATGAGGCAGGATTAGACCAACGAAGCCCGAATATTTCTGCCATTATTCAGGAGATAGTCCATTTGGATTGGTCCAGTGGTAACTCCATGGTACTAATTATCAGCGGCACAGGCGAACGCACTGCAGAGTCATCCGATGGAGATAAAGCTGGTGCACCGTTGCTGCATATTGAGTACACCACTTCGTTCACCACCATTGAAAAGCGAGTAACGGCTAGTTCTGACGATGCTGAAGAGCGAGAAAGCGGGAGCATCAAGCTCACCAGTAGCGATCTCGAATTTGTGTTTGATTCAGATGGTGACCAGACGGTAGGAATGCGCTTCAATGAGTTGGCAATTCCTAAAGGGGCTTTCATAACCCATGCTTATCTACAATTTGAAACGGATGAAACTACACCACAAAATAGAACCAACTTACTCATTGAAGGCGAAGCTGTTGCCAATGCAGAAACATTTACTTCGACCCGTAACAATATTTCAGATCGAAAG
Source organism: Methylococcaceae bacterium (assembly GCA_048595505.1). Lineage (GTDB taxonomy): Bacteria > Pseudomonadota > Gammaproteobacteria > Methylococcales > Methylomonadaceae > QPIN01. The sequence goes on along the minus strand of JBJPGG010000184.1, from coordinate 4,893 downwards.
CGGACAGCAGCATCTACACAGTGGTCACCGAACCCGTGGACTACCATAAATGAGGCGGGGGAAGATCAGCGAAGCCCTAATATTGCAACCATCATTCAGGAGATAGTCTATTTAGATTGGTCCAGCGGTAACTCCATAGTACTGATTATCAGCGGCAAAGGGGAACGCACTGCAGAGTCATTCGATGGCGATACAGCAGGTGCACCATTACTGCATGTTGAATACATCCTTCCATAAGGTTCTTAAAACCCCATAATTGAATATTGTAGGCGTACCACCGTACGCCTACAATACATTAAGTTAAATCCAATCACCGTAACACGCTCTTACTAGTATTTATAATGGCGTATCAGAGACTGTAGGGATTTTGCTTAATTCAAGTGGAATCGCATATTCCAAATGTAATATCGGAGCCACTATACCATTAAATGATTCTGCCACCCTATTACCGCTGCCAGAGGTAATAAACACCATGGCATTGCCTACTGTCCAGTCTGTTTGGTCTACAAGTTCCTGTACAATAATAGAAAGATCTGACGTGGCTTGATTCGGACCAGCTTCACCTCGAAGGTTCCACGCAGAAGGCATCCAATCAACTGAAGCTGATGTTAGTGCTCGAGTTGAAATATTAAAAGATACATCCAAGAATGTTGCTGCGTCTACAGAGGCTTCTCCACGCACTGAAAGAACAGTTTGTTCTGAACTGGTTTCATCAGTCTGATACTGAATTGTTGCCTTAATAATTTTCGCTCCATGTGGAACATTAATAGTTTGAAAACGTAAACCTACAAGCTGTGTAAACGATCTATCCAGGCTCATTTCCAAATCGCTGCTAGATAAATCTACATTACCATCTCCGAGATTTTCTTCAGCATCATCCGTTTCCATAACCACAGGAACCGACAAAGATATCACCTCGCCAATAGCTAATACGTCAATGTATACCGTAGCACTATCTGAACCTTCTGTATTCTCCAAGGTATATTCAAAACTATCTATACCCCAAAAACCTTCAGCCGGAGTGTAACTAAAACTACCATCCTGATTGACTGAAACAGTCCCTCCTTGCGCACTGGTAGAGTCAAATAAGACAATGTGTGCCAATGGGAAACCCAGACTATCATTACGCTCGATAATATCGACTTCACCATCAGCTACTATTAATGACCGATTAATACCAATTTTATATGCGGGTGACGCTAGCCCCCCGTCATCTACTGCATCGGGAGCCTGATCGACCGACGGTCCAGTTAAAAAGGAAACATGCAACATGGGAGCCGCAGTTCCATTGTAAGATTCTGCTACCCTGCTGCCCGTTCCTGAGGTAATAAAAACCATGGGATTTCCCACTTTCCAACCTGTGTGGTCAATAATCTCCTGTACGATTGCAGATAGGTTAGGTGTCGCTTGAATACTGCTATTCTGCTCATTAGTATTCCACGCAGCAGGTGTCCACGGTACACTTGCAGCTGTTAACATTCGATTTGAAATATCAAACTTATTAGTTGTGAATGTTAATGCATTAGTATTGTTTTCTCCATACACTGTCAGAGCAGTTGTTTCTGAACTGGCCTCATCCGATGTATATTGAACATAGGCATCTATAATTGTTGCCCCGTGTGGAATATTTACCTCCTGAAAACGCACACCTACCAGTTGCTCTGATAAGCCATCACGAACGAATTCCAAATCAGTACTGGCCAGTGCAACACTACCACTGGATAAATTCTGCTCCGCATCATCGGTTCCTGTTGCAACGGGAACCCATAGAGTCCTTAAACCCACTAAGTCTTTTACACTAATATAGACGGTAGCGGTACTTGAGCCTTCTGTATTCGCTAACGTATAAATAAAGCTATCAATACCTACAAAGCCAGCAGTCGGCGTATAAGTAAAACCACCGTCGGCTTGCATTTCCACAGTCCCGCTTTCTAGACTCAACCCCGAGCTACCTGCTAGAAATTCTACACCTAAAACAGGACCAAATGTAGATACCTCAGCTGCTGGAAAACCAATATTGTCATTACGTTCGACACTATCACCCAAGCCATCCAGCACTGTTAACACCTGGTTAATACCTGTCGTGTATGCGGGAGTTTCTTCGCCATCATCATCGACTGCAACCGGTACTTCCGAAACTGGAAGTTCAGTTGAGAATGACAGATGCAATACTGGGCCTGGCAAATCATGAAAAGATTTAGCAACCCGCTTACCATCACCTGAAATGATGAAAGCAATGGAATTTCCAAGTTCCCAGTCAGCTTGATTTACAAGCTCTTGTATAATTGCAGAAAGATCCGGGGTTGCATGCTCTGCACTTGACTCATCAGGCACGGTCCACTGGGGCGTCATCCAAGCCACACTTGCTGTTGTTAACGTCCGATTGGAAATATCGTAATTCACATTAGCAAATGGCAAAGCATGAGCTGCTGCCTCCCCTGAAACTAATAGAGTTGTCGGCTCCAAGTTAATTTGTTTTGCGGTAAATTGAATACTTGCATTTAAAATGGTTGCCCCTCTTGGAAGGTTCAAGGGATAACGCAGTCCGACTTTTTGCTGTTTTGTACCATCCACTGTCAATTCTAAATCACTACTAAATAGGGTCATCTTTCCGTTAGAGACAGACTCCTCAGCATCATCTTGTCTTGTCTCCAGTAAGATTTCTTCCGTCCCCGTTCTGGGCGTATAAACGCCAGTTGTCTCTCGGGTACTGTTATTCACACCATTCGGATCAAAGGTTTCAGATTTCACAATAGCGAAGTTATTAAGAACACCATCAGCAATGTCAGGATCAATTGTGACTAGAAAATGATACGAGCTGGTTTCACCCGCAGCAATGTTCCCTAATGAACAGGTCGGTATACCCGCTATATCTTCAGTGCATCCCTCGGTGGCAACAAATGTCATTCCTTCACTCGGCAGGGTATCTGTGACAATAACATTCTCTGCAGTATCGGGTCCGAGGTTGTGTACGGTAACAGTGAAATTAATAGTATCTCCAGTTAAAACGGCATCTACTCCATCATTTAAACTCAGCACCAGATCAGCAGAGGGCTCATCCTGATTAAGACCAAAGGCATAAACAGCACCTGCATTGTTCGCTGAATTATCTAGTTGGTCAGCACTTACTCCCATACTATTACTGCTTTCTTGAAGCGCTCCAATCACTACTGAGTCAGCAAAAACTGCAACAACATTACCAAATATATCATTTGCATCAGTATTGGAAGCCTTTAGGTAGTCCGTCTGCATCCAGGTTGAATCATTGCGCATAAAAATATAGGCAGCCCCTGCATCTGCTGCTGAATTATCTTCTTGGTTACCATTTATCCCAGTACTATTACTATCCTCTGAAATTGCACCTACCACGACCATGTCGTCGAAAATAGCGACAGACCGACCAAACTGATCACCCGCCACATCAACATTCGAAGCCTTTAAATAAGCTTGCTGCGTCCATGTTGAAGCATTACGATTGAATATATAGGCAGCTCCTGCAGAACTTACTGAATTATCTTCCTGATCCCCATTCACTCCTATACTATTGCTGTCCTCATGCTCAGCTCCCACTACTAGAGTATCCCCATAGAGCGCGACAGTCATGCCAAAAAAATCAAGTCTCTCAGCATTAGAGGCTTTAAGGTAAGCCTGTTGAGTCCATGTTTCACCATCACGGATAAATACATAGGCGGCCCCAGAGGCCCCTGCTGCTGTATTATTCTGCTCACCATTCACCCCGGTGCTGTTACTCGACTCTCCTCTAGCCCCTACCACTAATGTATCACCTGAAATAGTAACAGACTCTCCAAAAAAGTGATTTGCCGCGGCATTAGACGCTTTTAAATAAGCCTGCTGAGTCCATGCTGAACCACTACGAGTAAAAACATAGGCTGCACCCGAGTCTCTTGCAAAATTATTATCCTGATCACCATTTACACCCGGGCTAATACTGTCTTCTTGCCGAGCTCCTACCACTACGGTGTCACCGGAAATAGCGACAGCATACCCGAAGAAATCAATGAACTCGGAATTTGAGGCCTTCAGATAAGCCTGTTGAGTCCATGTCGAGTCACTGCGGATAAAGACATAGGCAGCTCCTGCACCAAATGCTGATATATCACTTTGATCACCATTGACTCCAGTACTGTTACTCGATTCTGCATTAGCTCCCACGATCAGAGTGTCACCATAAATAGCAACAGCGTTGCCAAATCCGCTACCGCTACTTGTATTGGAGGCTTTCAAATACGCTTGTTGAATCCAAAATGCGCCATTGCGGATAAATACATAAACAGCTCCGGAATTTCCGGCTGAATTATCATTTTGATTTCCATTCACCCCTACATCGCTACTATCCTCTTTGGGAGCACCTACCACCAAAGTATCTCCGGAAATGGCAATAGCTTTACCAAACCAGTCACCCTCATCTGTATTGGAGGCTTTTATATAAGCTTGTTGTTGAAAACTGGGATCAATAGTCAATGGATATTGTGCAGTGCTATCATCAACTATCAAATTTAACGTATTACTTGCTAGTTGCATACTAGCTGGTAATTCTCTTCCTGTGCTATCCCAAACTTTAAGTTTGTTGTAGGTAATTTCTGTACCCATGGGATTGGCAAAATATATCGTATTCCCGTTTTGCGTGGCTTTTAATTCACTATCCAAAGTCATTTGGACAGTTAAAGGCAGACCTTTGCCAGCACCTTCTGGTCTACGTTTAATATCAAACCATTGTTCCAGTTGTTGCTCTGAATTGATCCACCTTTCACGCAGATAGTCATTCCATTGATAACTCACAGTGAAATCTTGTTGATTGATTTTTTGCGGACGGTGTAAAGTTTGCAAAGTTTGATAACCGATTGCAGTTAACTTCATCCCTAGATGATAGCG
>JBJPGG010000183.1:0-3430 GCA_048595505.1 Methylococcaceae bacterium | reverse complement strand
AACTAAGCTAATGGGTAATCTTATTTGTGATTTTTAATCATCCTCCCCCAAACAGAGGGGTATGAATGGGTGTTGTTTTAATCGCATATTGTTTTAGACTGGACCTTAGGGAGATGGACAAAAATCCTGCGCTATATTGGACAATTATTAATTCCCAGCTCCCTTAGCTTATTTGTTTGTCAATTAAGATAGTGAGATTTGAAACTACTTTGCGTTTTTATTATTAGTGGCTCGCCTTCGGAGCAATTGAAATATGTTCTTTTCGCTAAAATAATTAAGTATCAATCGTGCGAAGGCGCGTGCCTCTTTAAGGTCAAGGACTCAAACAGGCTCCAGTGTCTCGCTTACTCATCTTATTACATCGAACGATAATTATGTTGGCCGGTTGAGCGCTTATAGGTTGTTGTTTTGAAATATTTTTACTAGGTTATGATTATTAGACGGTAATTGCTCACTTCATTGAATGGTAATTATTCACATTATTAATATAAATTCTAGCTTATTATTTAGTTCAACTTAGAAACTACTAGATATTGGAGGAAGAAAATGAAAATATTAGTTGTACTTATCTGTAGCCTTATTATGGGCTGTAGTCATGTATCCAAACCAGTGGACTCATTAGTTCAAGAACGATCAATTCAAGTAAAACCAATTGCTAAAGTAAGTGAATTACCTAGAGTTATTCAGTCCTTAGTTCGACCACCGTTGTTACCATTTCATGAACAAATTGCTTCAAGTGGACCTAAAATTATAGAAGTTAATCTGGAAGTAATAGAAAAAAACTTAGATATTGGTAAAGGGGTAATCATTCAGGCACTAACCTTCAATGGAAGTATTCCAGGACCTATTATAGTTGCTCATCAGGGAGACTATATCGAGCTTACATTGAACAATGCCAGTACGAATCAGCTGCGTCATACCATAGATCTCCATGCGGCTACCGGTGCTTTAGGTGGGGCAGGTATGATGAAGGTTGACCCGGGCGAATCAAAAACTATTCGTTTTAAAGCAACCAAAGCTGGTGTGTTTGTCTACCACTGTGCTCCTGGTGGTGCGCAAATACCCTTTCATGTAGCTTCTGGGATGAATGGCGCAATTATGGTACTTCCTCGAGAGGGGCTGAAAGACAACAAAGGAAATGCCGTTCAATATGATAAGGCCTACTATATTGGTGAACAAGACTTTTATATTCCTAAAAATGAAGACGGTTCTTATAAGCCATTTAATTCTCCTATGGCTGCGATGCATGAAACATTGGAGGTGATGAAAGGATTGGTCCCTACACATTTAGTGTTTAACGGTGCGAAAGGATCTTTGACGGGGAAAAATTCATTAACGGCAGAGGTTGGCGAAAAAGTATTATTTATACATTCACAAGCTAATCGAGATTCTCGCCCTCACCTTATTGGTGGTCATGCTGATTTGGTTTGGCCTGGGGGCTCATTTAGTTCTCCCCCTGTTACAGATTATGAAACCTGGTTTGTAGCCGGTGGTTCTGCAGTGGCTGCTTTATACGAATTTAAATTACCCGGTACTTATGTTTATGTAAATCATAATTTAATCGAGGCAATCTTGTATGGAGCTGCTGCCCATGTTCAAGTTACCGGGGACTGGCAAAAAGACTTGATGGAACAAGTTGAGAAATAGAGTTTATCACTATTGATTGGCCTTATTAATGAGGCCAATCAATATTATCAATGTGTTAAGGTCGAAATATAAACGCCTAGTGCTTCCATCTCTTTAATACTTAACATACTAGCAATTGCTTTCATTTCTGGGTTTGTTCTTGAACCGCTTTTAAAATCTTTTAATTGTTGAACAGTGTATTGGGCATGTTGTCCAGCAACACTTGGATAGCTACCAGGACCTTCCCCGTTATCACCGTGACAACTCCAGCATAGTGCATACTTCTCTTTTCCTTTTTTTATCAACACAGGATCTCCACCTTTTATAATTTCAGTGGATTGTCTGGCATAAAAGTTTGCTATAGCAGTCATTTCTTCATTGGATAATGATTCACTTATTTGTTTCATGGTTTCGTTTGTTCGGAAACCTGATTTAAAAGCTTTGAGCTGACTGACTATATAATCAGTATCTTGGCCAGCAAGATTTGGTCTAAATGGAAATGTACTTATACCTTTCAAACCATGACAGCCAGCACATGCCGCGGATGATTGTTTTCCAAATGACATTTCAGTTGCTGAAGCAAGGTTGGAACAAATAAGACCAGCGGCTAAAGCTATGCTTGGAATGTTAATTTTTAATGTCATAAGTTGAATTATTGGGTGTCTGTTCAGGGTCGGTTTTTTTGCTTACTTTACAATGCAAAGTAGTAATTGCGAGCAAAAGCAATTACTGTAATTCTGGTTTTTAAAAGGAAAACCATTACACAGGAGTTACTATTGTCTGTCAAATTGGCGCTTAATGTTTTTAGGTCTCAAGGACATTTAATATTTTAAAACGGCCGAGTTTGGCACAACTTAAACAGCGATCCAGTGATTGAAAATGGTGTTGTGTTTCTTCCCATTGCAATACATGTGCTATCCACTCGAAGTCTGTTTCTTTCAGTTTTTATGTAGTCGACTGCCTTAAAGCTGGCGGGTTATTTAAAACTCTAGTTTTTCGTTAGGCAAGTATGGTATTGTTATTTTTTAATATCCGTCGGCAGCCACTAATGCGGGCATTAGCTTTTAATAACTCATGCTACTAAAAACGGTGTGCCTGTTATTGAAGAATGCCTCAGAAATATTTATTAATGATTTACCATAGGAAGAAATGAGTGGCAGATAAACCAATCGCACGAGTAGGTGATATGCATGTTTGTCCAGCACATGGAGCAAATGCAATTGTTACGGGTGCAAGTAGTGTCTTAGTGAATGGCAAACCCGTTGCCCGAGTCGGGGATAAAACCGCTTGTGGTGCAGGAATTCTTACTGGCGCAGTGAGTTTTTTCGGGCAGGGCTCTATGGTAGCCTACATGGGCAGTACCACATCACATGGCGGATTGATCACAACTGGCTCACCTGATACTTTTGTAGGTGTGGAAATTGTTGCGGTGGATAATATTGCTGTTCATAGAACGGCTGGATCCGAAATTAATGATCCACCATTGGAAGGCGTCCCTATTCTTCCTGTAGAAGAACTTGCTCAAGTTGTTAAAGAAATAGTAGAAACACTTCAAGAGCAAGAGCTAAGCTTTGCAGTTGTGGGGAGTGTCGCGGCGGATGTAGTTTTACGCAAAGTAGAAAAAGTTATCCCTGTTAAACAAATAAAAAAAGAAATTGAAGCGTTTGGTGAGCGTGCATTAGCTAAATATAAAGCCCTGACTGGAAAAGCCACCCACCCTGATTTTAATAGGCGTTATCATGGTCCTGATGATTTGCTTAAAAATAAAAACAATCGGCTAGAAGAGGTTGAAGTTAAGGCAACA
>JBJPGG010000182.1:0-2294 GCA_048595505.1 Methylococcaceae bacterium | reverse complement strand
GTATGTGATAAAAAAATCAGATAAAAAAAGTATCTTGGCGGCAGCAAAATATGCTCAAGAACTTGACTGGAAACAAGTGGCTATTTATACCTTGGCAAAAGCTAAATACTGGGATGACGTGGGGGTACGTTTTCCGTTGGCCTACAACAAACAAGTACACAAAAACGCCAGAACACAACAATTGAACCCGGCAATTATTTTTGGCTTAATTCGGCGAGAGAGCGCATTCAACAAAAATGCCCAGTCTCCTGTAGGTGCAAAAGGGCTGATGCAAATAATGCCAAAAACAGGGCAACAAATTGCCAGGGAATTAAAAGAAAAATGGAAAAACTCAAACAGCCTATTTAATCCACAGACCAACCTTAAATATGGCTCGTATTACTATAAAAAAATGCTGAATAAGTTTAATGGCCATTATGCTCTGGCAGCAGCAGCCTATAATGCTGGGCCTCATAGAGTTAAGCGCTGGTTACCCTCTGGTGAGACATTAGCTGCAGATATTTGGATTGAAACAATACCCTTTAAGGAAACAAGGGCGTATGTCTCAGCGGTATTAACCTATGCATTAATTTACCAAAAGAAGTTGAAGCAGAATCTTTTAACCATGAAAGATTTTATGCGTGATGTTATTCCCGGGTAGAGTTTGAAAATTCCAGTTCTTAGTTGGTTTGATGGTTGAAGTGTATCTGTCAGATGACACTAATTAAGGATTAGCTCAATCAGTGTCATTTGTTTTCTATTCAAATTTAAAAAGCTTTAATAGGCCACACATCAAAGAATACAGATTTGTTACCCGTTCTGGTATCACTATAGCACCCCATAAATTAGTAGCCACTTAAACTAGAAATCTAGTTAAAGAGCTTGGGTTTCACGATCAGCATCTTCTGGTGTTAGCCAACTGTCAGGACGAATACCTTCAAACATGAAGCTTTCGACTGTTTTACACAAAGCTTTTCCATTGGGAAGGTCGTCAATAGAGACTTTGGAAAACCCTCTGACTTCGATAAGGTTTTTGTAATCTGGCACATGACTCATTAAAGGCAATTCAGTTTTGTTATCAGCCAATATCTGCCGAAGTTGCTTAACCTCATCAATTACCCCCTGCTCATATTGCTTTAATGGTCGTTCAGGTTGTAACAGTATTTTTAATAACGCATCCATATAACGCAAGGCATAATGGTGATATTTAGGCTTTAATAAAAGCTCTCCTTCTCTTGCAAGTGATAGCAAACGTATCATCGGTAATTCAATCTCTGAATAAATACAGGCTCTATCATCAGGATTACTGGCATGATGCGATAAAGTGCCATCGGTATAAATATAACGTAAAGTTCCTAGCATACCCTCATCGACAGGAAGGGGAAGACCATTGTTTTCTGCCCGTTCTTTAAGCCAGTTTAGCTGGGCAATCATTCTGCCTTCGGGGGTATCATCAACCTGCTCAAACCCCTTGAATTTTTTTAAAAGAATATTGCAATTTTCTATAAGATCGAGTCGTTGCTCGTTTGTATTTGGCATAGTTTGTTTAGGGTATGGATTTTATTTTAGTGGGGTCATTCGCAATTTGAGTACCGCCACCGCCCATGATTTTCCCTAACAGTCCAGTGCTGTAGCTATCATCTCCTTTATATTGAATAAGTTCGGTGGCTTTACCAATGGTTGATTCAACAACCGTGTGTGATTCGGTGAGTACCGCTTGATCGACACGGTTTGCTTTATTAAAACAAGGTAAAGCTAAGTTGTTTTTAACCCCTTCTTTATCCCAATGTCCGTCTTTGTAGAATTTGTCTTTTACCTTGTTATAACCGGCTTCATCAAGCCAATAGGATGAGGTCTTAATATTTTTGCTATAGCCTTCGGTACCAATGCCATACAGCTTGTCGCCTTTTATCAACTCTTTAACACGAAAGCTATCGCCGGAGCTTAATATTTCTTTGATTTTTTTGTTTTCCCAGCCTTGATCTTTTAACGCTTTAGCTGCAATTTCATCTGTATCCGATAAATTATCCATATCAATTTTACGGATAGTTTTAAACTTATCTTGCTTGCCAAGTGTTAAGTCATCGCGGTTATGTAAGCCGGGGTGTGGATTCTTTACCCCAACTACACCATTCTTAGGCTCTCTCCCACAAACCTCACAATCACTCTCTTTGGCGGCTTGTCTAACCTTGTTTTTCCCCACTCGATTTTTTTTGCATAGTTTGGCTAAATCATCTTTTTTCTTGGCGATGATCTGTTCGCCTTTTGCAATAGCTTTTTTTATGGCTTTCAGTTGTTTAGCTGCTCGGGTACCT
>JBJPGG010000181.1:0-3184 GCA_048595505.1 Methylococcaceae bacterium | reverse complement strand
TGCTTCATCAAGATGAAAGTAACGTGACAATTGAACTTCATTGGGTTCACCTGAAAATTGTCCATACTGAATCTTTTGATCTGAGGTTAAAAAGTCTACAGCCATCAATCAAGCCTGAGTAATAGTAAAAACAATAAAGTTCTGAGTGTTTATAAAATAAGATATTTTTATGTTCTTAAAACGATCGTTTTAGGAACAACAACAATTATCTACCGAGTTTAACAAAATAGGTACAAAAATGTATTCCAAAACTTTGTTCTTAATCATATGTTCTGTTAGTATCACAGAAAATCGTTTTAGGAACAAAATATGTTGATTGGATATGCACGAGTCTCAACGCTGGATCAAAATCCACAATTACAGGTTGAAGCATTGAATGAGGCCGGTTGCAAAAAAATATTCACAGAGAAAATATCGGGGGCCAATAAAAAACGTCGCCAGTTACAGGAAGCCCTGGAGTATATGCGTGAAGAAGATACACTTGTGGTTTGGAAACTCTCGCGGCTTGCGAGATCTCTCACTCAAATTATCAACACCGTCAAAGACCTTGAAGATCGAAAAATCGGACTCAAAGTGCTTACTCAAAATATCGATACAGGTACACCGGAAGGCAGACTTTTCTTCCATATGAATGCTGCTTTTGATCAGTTTCAGCGTGAGATTATTGTTGAAAATACCAGAGCTGGGCTTAAATCTGCGAGGAAGAATGGCCGCATTGGAGGTAGGCCAACATTAATGACTGATGATAAAATCCGAACGGCACACGCTATGCTAAAAGATACTGAAAATTATCCCTTTATCTCTGACATCATCAAAACACTTGATATTGGAAGAACCACTTTTTATCGCCATTTCTCTCCTGAAAAAATTGAAAGTCTCAGGTCGTAGTATGTGGTCAATTGGAACCTACTAAGAAAATCAAAAGCTCTAATTAGAACTATTTTATTTTTTTATCAGAGATTTAGTTTATTTTGACTTTTTCTTCCATAGCCCCGCCCCATATTGTTTGGCTAATTTATCAGCACTACTACTATTAACATAAGTTTTTTTAACCGGGTAATATGACAGTGCAACAAGCAAATTCATCTCGTCTTCTGTTAAGGAGTCAGCTTTCTTTTCAAAGTAGTACTTTGAAAAATTTTCGATACCATAATTTTTACTATATGGGGAAACCATAAAAGCAAAATATAGCATAGACATATCATTTTCACTAAAATTTACGTTACTAAACCCCCCCCATAATAGTCGGTCAAATACCCAAGGAATTACCCACTGATTTTTTCTTTCAAAAACAAGCTGTGAGTACACGACTATGGTCGCTGTTTCTCGCACAGTTCCATGTTCCATATCCGTTAATATTGTAGTCAAATTACTTTCATTAATTCCTACTGTTATTTTTACTTGACTAATTTCTCTATGCATAACGTCAACATATTGATAGTAAGAATAAAAGTAATATATTGAAATCACACAACATAATACTAAAAAAAGAGCAAGGGATGTGATTATACATTTCTTAAAAACCTTCCACATATTTAACTATATTTCTCGTTATCTAAAAAACAAAATATATTAAAAACAGAACCACCCAGTACATTCAGGCGAAGGGTTTTTGAGTTCTTCTAGTTGACTAGCTAAAGTACTTGGTAATGTTACTACTAAAATATTTTTAAACACTCCTATGCCTTTGATTGCTGAAGAAACATTCGTTGTGCAGTCAGTGAACCCACCTCCACCTATACTGTTTGTTCTTTGTTGAATTTGTTGCTCTTCCTCTAAGCTTGTATTAAACTCAAACAACCGTACATCTGGACCATCTGTTTTTTGAAAATTAACATAGTCAGCAAGATCAATAGCTTCACCTGAAGACCCTCCAATGAACCGTCCAGATCCTAAAGGTATTCTTGCATTAAACGAATTAAGTAATCGAAAACTACCACTTGGATCATATATAAATGATTGAGCACTTTCTGCTGACCCTCTTAAAACAATAAGACCAGTGTGTTGCCCTCCTGCTCCAAATAAATAACCTCCATTTATATTACTCACAATGACGGTCTTTAACCCTCTAGGATCAATGAGTGAAACTGGAGATTGGCCAGTATATGTGTAACTATTTAGACCACCATTTAATCCCACTGGATCACTTTGTATATATCGTCCTATTATTGGATTATAATCACGATTGAAGTTATAGTATTTGTGAGTTTCCACATCATAATACTGTCCAGGAAACCGCAAGTTGTAGCTGAAAGCTATGTTATTCCCATCCGAATCCTCATTTGGCAGGCTTTCCCCAAAAGGCTTAGAATCCCATTGCCAGATTATGATGTTATTTTCATCGGTTATCACTCTAGGCGTATCAATCTGGTCTACATAGACTCGGTAAATAATTTCTTGTTTGATAATACCAATCGGCATATTCCCCAAATAAACCGTTTCCTGAATTGAGCTACCTTGCTCATCGTATTCAGCAAAAATGCGTTCACCTGTCCAGCCGTATAATGTAGTTTCGTTTGTATCGCTGTTTGTTTTCCTGACTCTCTGATTGTCGGCATTATAAAGATTGCTGGTAATACCATCGACGCTGATCAGTCTGTTTCTGGCATCATATTGGTATCTATGTTCTCCATCATTAATTAGGTTGCCGTTGCTGTCATATTCTCGTGGGTTGTTGTCTATCGCTGTTAGGCGGTTTGAGTTTTCTAAAATTTGATAGCTTGTGCTGCTTGTACCATCTTCGGTCAGTTGAATTCGGTTACCATTGGCATCGTAACTAAAACTCTGACTTTGCAGCATTTCATCAACACTATTGATATCTGCTATTGCTAGGTTTTTGTTGTATGCATTTAGGCGATTAAGTGCATCGTAGTCAAATTGCTTATATTCATCGCTGTTATTATCTGCCCAGCCGGTGATATTGCCTGTTTCATCATATTCTAGGGTGCGTTGGCTGTTTCCCAGTGTGAATGTTTTTAGTCGTCCATTTTGATCATAACTTTTACTGTATTCACTGTTATCTGCCCATTGCCAGCCTGTAATGCGGTTAGCTGCATCATAGTGAATATTTTGAATGAAGGTTTCTTGGTCGATGGATATTTTATAGAGCTGGTCTTCATTATAGCTGTAGCCGATCACTGCACCTGAGGGGTAGGTTTGGCTTTGTAGTTTGTTATCGTCTGTG
>JBJPGG010000180.1:0-5313 GCA_048595505.1 Methylococcaceae bacterium | reverse complement strand
CACTGTCATCCCATGGCGCTTGAAAAACTCAAATACTGTCGCTAATGCCTAATACTTTTCACTGTTTTCCATCATTTTCAAAAAATTGATTGCGCACATTTTTGTGCGCGTTTCATTTTGTTGACATATTTGAACCGCCTGCTGTCCCGTAGATCATTACCAAGAACCATGGCCATCAATGTTATGCCTTAAAACCGGGTATAGACAGCTGATTCGATGCTAGACGTATGGATGTGATGCCACCTGCTGTCCCGCAGAATTCGACCAAGCTCTGTATCTCAAATCCATCCCAAACACTCGAACGTAGCAGGCAGAAAAACCGCTTAAAACCGCCTAGCCATTTACTAATGTGTTTCAAATAGCGAAGCAATACATAAAGGGTTAAGGCCAGCCACACTTGCCACAAAATAGCATTTTTATTGTAGCCCGAAAAATCTACCAACTGCATTGTTTGCTTTATCTCTTTAAAAAACACCTCTATTTGCCATCGACTTTTATATAGATCAGCAATGCTTGATGGTGCCCACGTTAGGTTGTTTGTAATAAACTCCATTTCCCGTTCTTTGCCACTAACAGTGACTACTGCCTTAACTCGCCGCAGAGGCTTTTGGTATTTCTCTCTCGACTTTTCTCCTGTTAAAACGATCAAGTCATCACGCAAAATATTGCCCGCCTTTTTTTTAATAAGTCGCTTTTTGACTCGAAATTTCATATTCGACTTCGACCGCGTTACCCAAAAAACACCCCGGAGATCGAGGTCTGACAAATGGTCATAGTCAACATAGGCTTTGTCAAAGACAGCAACTTCGCCATCTTTTAGGCCTGCGCATAGCTCCCGAGCTCTTTTGTTATCATTGTGTGAGGCGGTATCGACCACAGCAAAAGCTGGCAAATTGCTTTGCAGGTCTAGCCGGAGATGAAGTTTCGCAGCAGCCTTCCGCCTACGATGTTTTGCCCAGTCAACGCTGTTAAGCGTTAAGGCAATTGTGCTTGAATCAATCGAGCTTACTGCGCGTTTAAAGCGACGAGGCAATCCCTTCATTGTTCTGCCGCCGAAACTCGTGTTTTGTCTTTTAAGACGGTCAAGCATTGTCCAGAAAAACTCTTCTGCCATTGCGCTATTTCTCTGCCGATTTGCATTTGATAATGTGTTGCGCTTTGGGGCGATGGCACTGCGAATCCGAAGTAATTTTGGTGCATGATTTCTCAATGAATCACAAATGTCATTTAAGCTTAAGGCGTGTGTCAATTGAGCATAAAGCTGAGTCACAATATGCGACCAAGGCGTAAAGGATCTGGATTTTTTGTCTACACCGTGCTTTTTGGCAAGCGACGGTACAAGGTGCGCTGGAATCAAATTGCATATTTGATGGAGAACTATTATCGTGGTTCGTGTCGGTTTGCGGACAGGTGTCTTGGGCATATCATTCCTTTTTTTTTGATGGAAAAATGAATGATGTCGGTAAACTGACGCTTTTACCAGCTTAAGTTACGGGATGACAGTGAATAGATATCATTCTTTGAAAACCGCCTTATATCGCATTAAGCACTTAGCCTTTCCCTTAAAAAAATATGCACTAGGATCTGTAAATAAGGGTAAGGATTTTTTACCTAAATTACCATGCCTGATTTTCATGACAAACTATTACTAGCCCGGCAACAATCCACCAACGCCGTGGATAACTAGGCGATAGTAAACAAAGAATAGCACGCTGCCAATAATGGTTATGGGCAACAAGTCGCCCAAAAAACCGCCCTTTTTCTTGCTGGTTTTATACACAGAGTCTATCCAGCGCTCCACAAGTGGAAAAATAACGATGGTCACCAAGGAAAAGCCAACTAAGTACATAAACATCACAGCTGCTGTGCGCCAATAGGGGTTGCCGATCACCTTGAGCTTTTCTTCAAGTACAACCTGCACCACGTTGAGCACCAACAAGCAGGCTGGCAAAATAATAAATTTTCGTTGGGCACCGCGTTTTAGCATGGATCATCCTTCCATTGATTTGTTAATAATTGACGTAAGTTTGATTTAAGTGATGTATCTGAACGCTGCTCTTCGGGCCACGGTAAAAAATCGTCGGGTATTTTGTAAGCGGGCAAGGTCATTAACAGGCTCTCACGCAGAATTTCACCATCGACATCTTTTTCGGTTTTAATATACGCTACAGGTCGCTGACCATATCGTTCATCGGGACGCCCAACAACAAGCGCGTCACTGACGCCCTGTATAGCAAGAAGCACCCGCTCAATTTCCTCTGGCTGAATATTTTCACCCCAAACTTTTACTCTAATCATCGCTTAAACTCCTTAGTCATTTTCTAATATTTGCCATAATTTACTGCACCGTTCTAAAAACATATAAGCAGTCTAGGCATGAATCGCGCCAGAAACATATGAATATCATATTATTGTCATTGAAAAATGTTGTATTTATGTTATTTTTGGTCGATGAGCAATTTTAAAGATACTTACGCGCTTTGGATGAGTCGCCTAGATGCCTTCGACTGTACGATTCATATTGCCCCCCAAGAGAACGCCTATGAGCTTCTCCCGCAAAAACACTTCCACGCCCACCCCGAGGTCTTCCTGCAAATTAGCGGCACAACCAACTACTCATTTGGTCAATCCAATCAACGCCTACATGCCAATGAAATCATGATCATTCCCAGCGGCATCCCCCATGGAGAAATCGCGGAAGAGAGCACAAAGCCCTTCAAAAATCTGGTCATAGCAGATCACTTTAAAAACCTATCTCAGCATTTTGCCATTAAAAGTGAGCATGGTAATCACCCAAGCATACAAATCATTGAGCATCTACTAAAGCCCACAGCAAGCCCACTTAACGCGATCATCAAACAAGCTATCCAAATGAATAACTCAGGCCATGTGGTTCAAAAACTTTTAAGCGCTTACCTATTATGTATATCCGAGTTAGGTCAAGATGTCGGTGCCCAGCAATGGGAAAGCAAAAACGACCTCATACAACACTGCTTATTATACGTAGACGAAAACTACAACCGCTCAAACTGCAATGTAAAAAGTATCGCCAAAGGTATTGGCTGTAGCCCCAGTCACCTCTCCAGTAAGTTTTCAAAACAGATGAATATTGGTCTAAACAAATACCTCATCAACAAACGAATCGACGAAGCCAAGAAAATGCTATCCATGAGTGACTTCAACGTATCGCAAACCGCCTACGCCTGCGGCTTTGAAGACATCTCCTACTTTGTTCAATTATTCAAAAAGCATACTGGCCTAACACCAAAGAAATATTCAGAAAAATACCTTTTGGCGAGAACTGATCAATGACACACACTGTTGCCGTAATTATCCCCACCCACAATCGCCGTGAACGATTGGCCTTAGCCATCGCGTCTGTCCTAGAACAAACACGACCAGCAGATGAAATTATTGTAATTGATGATGGCTCCAGCGATGACAGTTCAGCGCTGGTCAAAAACACCTATCCGATGATCACCCTAATCAGTCAAAAAAACCAAGGGGTTAGTGCGGCGCGCAATACGGGCATCAACCATGCTTTAGCCCGCGGCCGTGGCCATGACTGGATTGCATTATTAGATGACGACGATTTATGGAAACCAGAGAAATTAGCCAAACAACTCTCAGCCATCAATGCAAACCCCAACCATAAAATATGCCACACCCAAGAACAATGGATACGCAATAACAAGCCCGTCAATCAACCAAGAAAGTATCAAAAAAAAGGTGGCCATATCTTCAATGACTGCCTCCCCCTATGCGCCATCGCCCCATCAGCCGTCCTCATCCATCGCGATCTATTCCAAGAACACGGCCTCTTCGACACCAACCTACCCGCCTGCGAAGACTACGACCTCTGGCTACGCCTATGCGCCCAGCACCCCGTACTACTCGTCGATGAAGTCCTCACCATCAAGCACGGCGGCCACCCCGACCAACTATCCACCACTATCTGGGGCCTCGACCGATTCCGCATTCAAGCCCTAAAAAAAATACTCGCGCAAAGCATTCTATCACCCGACCAAAAAAAAGCAGCGCAAGCCATGCTAGTCGAAAAACAAGCCATACTAGACAAGGGCGCAAAGAAAAGACAAACCCGTGAGTAACGCAGTACCTCAAATCAGCATTACGCCCATAATGAGTTCTCACCGTAGGGGCCGACCTATGTGTCTGCCCAAAAACACAAATCACGGCCGACTCTTACCGCTTGCGCACCATCGCCTCTGGCACATCAAGGCCTGCATCCTTTAGATTTTTCAAAAATCGCTTGGCATCCTGGGGATAGCCCGCAGTTCGTCTCAAATCGGGGATTTTTTTCTGCCAATAGTCGTTGAAACAATGCATCAAGCATTCACGGGTATATTTGGCGACCATGGAGGCTAGGGCCACCTCAAGGTAGGTGGCATCGGCTTTGACAGGGAATTGAATACTTTCGCCATCGTTGCCCATGGCATAGACGGATAGATCTTTCTCTTCCTTGCGAATCATTAGTGGCTTTTGGGGATAAACTTCAATGAGCCAATCATAATAAAAGCATCGACCACCTTGCCGGTCGACAGTTAGACGATTGCCATCACCGTGCTTGATAAAGAGAGGATCTAGGGCCTCACGGCAGGCACGGGCTTTATTTTCGTATTTGTCGATGTGTTGATTGAGTTTTGGCTCGGTTAAGAGGTTTAGGGATATTTTACTTAATTTGACAGGTAGCTCTTTGATGCTGTGTGACAGGGTTTTATGCAGGCTTTCGATGTCTTCGCGCACAGCGGCCATGGGTAATGGCATATCGTAAAAACCCTTATACCATGGGGCGTGAGTTAAGTCATCAAGTATGGACTTGTCTATGAGTATTGCTTCGAGCCATGCACCAAAAGTTGCGGGCACGTCGCCCAAGACCAAAGCCGTGGCGGCCAAAACATGACGCTCAAGGCGACCAAGTCCTGCTGCTTGGCTAAAGACTTTTTTACTGTCGCCTACGAGCAGGCCTTCCTTTGAACGGGCACCTTTAGCAAGAATTGGCGCCCACTGGTCGTAAAGTTCGCGCTGATTCTCACCAAGGCTAAATTCTGCAGCAGCCACACAATAAGGGCCCAAGACTGGGCCCAAGCCAGCTTCGTCAATACCTGCCCAGTGACATGATTTAGACGCTGTCATGATGCCAGCGTAAAAAGTCTTAAAATGTTCAAAGGGCCTTGGCATCGCAACCGTAGGGGTGTTGCTCTTCTCTTGTTTTCCATCATAAAATCGCTACGCACGATTTTTCAAAGAGCCCACACTTCGACACGTTGTTTTTTGTCATATGAAACTCTTGTG
>JBJPGG010000179.1:0-7244 GCA_048595505.1 Methylococcaceae bacterium | reverse complement strand
CACCGGGAATTGATAGGCTAACGGCCAGGCTAGGGAAGATAGGCCAATGACTTCCTCAGAAAGGTTTGCTATAAATTTGGGGGTATTAGCTGTAATGTCTTCTTTGGTAATAGAAAGTGCCATTTCTACCCATTCATAATGAGCCAGTTCTAATAAAAATGGATAGTCAGCTTTGTTTTGATTCTTGTTTTCTAAGTATTCTATAAATTCTTCAGGGATTTCAGAAAAATAAGGTGTTGTACAAGGGTGGCTGGCAAAAAAATCCTGTGATAAGTCTAACCATTGCTGCTGGTTCAGTATTTTTTTTAATACGGGGAAGTTACTGCTTAAAAAGCTATCTATGTTATTAAAAAACAATTCTCGATAGGTTTCCATGTGTTGTTGCTTAACGTCTTTAGGTCTAGGGTTGTTAAGCGGATCTCTGATATAAGCGGAGAACTCTCGTTGTTTAACTTTAAAATCGACTTGCATTAGGCTGATTTTTGCTGATGCTGGTTGCCCCAGGCATTTTGTATTGAATTAATTGTATCAACTTCTTTTAATAACACGGCTAGTGTCGGAATATTAAAATCACGTTCAAGCAGGGTAGGAAATACGCCATAAAGTTCGTAAGCCTTTGCCAATAATTTCCAGACCGGATCAATAACGTCGGCACCATGCGTATCTATCAAAAAGTCATCAGCTTCAACATAATGCCCCGCTATATGTGCATAAGCAATACGGTTAGCTGGAATGGCGCGTAAGAACTCTTCCGCATCATAGGCATGATTAATACTGTTGACATAGATATTGTTAATATCAATTAAAATATCGCAATCAGCTTCTTCAACGACCGCATTAAAGAAATCAATTTCAGACATTTCCTGACCAGGAGCAGCATAATAGGAAACATTTTCAATGGCAATTTTTTGTTCCAGAATTTCCTGAACACGCTGAATTCTTTTTGCAACATGAGTGACTGCATCAGATGTGAATGGAATAGGCATTAAATCGTATAAGTGACCCTGGTGGCTGCAATAACTTAGGTGTTCACTGTAAAACTTGATTTGGTGTTCGCGCATGAAGTTTTTAACAGCATAGACGAATTTTTCGTCCAGAGGGTCAGTACTTCCAATAGATAACGATAACCCATGACAAACAAAGTCAAAGCGTTCGGTCATTGCTCTAAATTGTTTACCTAATTTACCGCCGATGGTTATCCAGTTTTCAGGTGCAACTTCATAAAAGCTAACGTGTTCTGCTGGCGTTTCAAGGATTTTTGTTAAAAATGAACGTCGTAATCCAAGGCCGGTGTTATGAACCAGGTTTGTAACTGTGTCCATGATTACCTCAGTTTGTTAGTGTAGGAGGCCAGCCCTTGGCCAGGTAAGATAACTGGCACCTAAGGCTGCACTCATACGGTTTTATAAATGTAAACGTGATAAAGGGTTTATTCGCCAGCCGCTTTGCCAGAGTCTACTTTTGAACCACAAGCCATTTCGCCGCCTTTCATTTTCATGCCGCCCATTTTGCTTTTCATTTTCTCCATCATGGCACCACAAGCCATTTCGCCGCTTTTCATTTTTTCCATCATGGCTCCGCAAGACATCTCACCACCTTTCATATCCATGCCTTCCTTTTTGTCTTTAGATCCTTTGTCCATACTGCCACAAGAACCTTCTTTCCCTTTCATCATTGCACCACACGAGCTTTCCATGCCTTTTTTCATTTTATCGCCATCCATCATGTCGCCGCATTTGCCTTCACCGCATTTGCCTTCAGAAGATTTTTTAGCTGGCTTGTCCATCTCTCCACAAGAACCTTCTTTCCCTTTCATCATAGCGCCGCATGAGCTTTCCATGCCTTTTTTCATTTTATCGCCATCCATCATGCCGCCACATTTACCTTCACCACATGATGCTTCGTTTGATTTTTTGCCCCAAGGCTTAACTGTATAATTTACCGAAGCATCAGAATCGGCAACTTGCATGTAGCCTTCGGATAACTCGGTCATAGAAAATGGATTAGCTTCGGCATGAACTGGTGTTGCAGTAAACGCAGAAATAACAGCAGTACTCATTGCTGCAGCTAAAGGTGTTTTTTTAATTTGTTTCATGATTGCCCTCAATTTTAAACAGAATAATTTTTATTATATACTTCGCGAGATTAAGGGTGCTATCAACAAAAAAACGACTCGATATAAATTCCACATCTGAGACCGCGCGAAGTATCAATTCGATACTCGATAACACCCTTATATTATCAAAAGGTAAAATACATTCCAATCTTGCGACTATACAGAATAAAAAGAGTTCCATCTATAGTAGACTGCTAATTAGCTGTCTAATTTGTCTTGAAACTCACACAAATCTTCAATAACACAGCTATGACATCTTGGTTTTCGAGCTATACAGGTATATCGGCCGTGTAGGATTAATAAATGATGCGCATCTATTTTGTGTTTCTTTGGCACCCATTTTACTAGCTTATTTTCAACTATTAGGACGTTTTTTCCTTTAGCTAATCCAGTCCGGTTTGAAACCCTGAATATGTGTGTATCAACTGCAATAGTGGGCTGACCAAATGCGGTGTTTAAAATAACATTAGCTGTTTTACGACCGACACCGGCAAGTGCCTCAAGCTGTTCTCGGGTTTGAGGAACTTCACTGTTATGTTTTTCCAGTAATCGTTGGCAGAGTTTAATAATATTGGCGCCTTTAGTGTTGAACAAACCAATAGTTTTTATATAGCCTTTTAATCTGTCTTCGCCCAAATTTAATATAGCCTGAGGGGTATTGGCAACCGGAAAAAGTCTTGCTGTCGCTTTATTTACGCCTTTGTCAGTCGCTTGTGCAGATAGCACAACGGCGATTAATAATTCAAAAGCTGTTGAATAGTTTAGTTCTGTTTCCGGGTTAGGTATGGCTGTTGCCAAACGGTCAAATATGGCCAGGCGTTTTTCTTTATTCATTGTCAGGCTACGATAACATTGTTTTTAAATGTGCCAGGCTTGCTTTGCCACGTTGTTTAATCACTTCAGGCTCTAACTGTTTTTTATTGCTCCACTCCAGGTCTTCTTCCGGTAACTCATTTAAAAAACGACTAGGTTCGCATTCGCTGACTTCCCCATAGCGTTTTCGATGCGTGCAGTAACTTAAAGTACAGCTTCTTTGAGCGCGTGTGATGCCGACATAGGCCAGTCGCCTTTCTTCTTCAATATTGTCCGTTTCTATACTGTTTTGGTGAGGTAACAGATTCTCTTCAATTCCAATCAGGAACACATGAGGAAATTCCAGGCCTTTTGATGCATGTAATGTCATTAAGCTGACTTGGTCTCCGGCCTCTTCTTCCTGATTTCTTTCCAGTAAATCCATAAGTAAAACTTTGGATATGATTTCAGCCAATGATTTTTCATTGTCTGTTTCTTTGGCGGCAATACGCTTTAACCATTCAATCAAGTCATATATATTTTTGATTTTACGCTCGGCAGCTGGCTGGGTTTTACTGTTTTCATTGATCCAGGCTTCATAGTTTATTTGATTAATGAAATGATCAATCACAGCAAATGTGTCACCTGTTTCGATTTTATCAGCCGTATCGACCACCCAGTCAGCAAATTTTTTCAGTCTGTGCACTGATTTTTCAGGCAATGACTGAGTCAACCCCAGCTCACTACAGGCAGTAAATAAACTGACTTGTCGCATGTTGGCATAAGCCCCCAATTTTTCCAAAGTAGTTGGACCAATCTCTCGCCTGGGAGTGTTGATGATGCGTAAAAATGCTGCATCATCATCTTGATTCACAAATAAACGTAGATAGGCCAAAATGTCCTTGATTTCAGAATGAGCAAAAAAGGACGTGCTACCACTGATAAAATAGGGCACATTATTTTCTCTTAAAATGCGTTCAAATAAACGCGACTGGTGATTGCCTCTATATAGAATGGCGTAATCAGAATAGTTCCCACTATGCCTAAACTTGTGATGAATGATTTCTGAAATAATTTGGGTGGCTTCAGTGCGGTCATCTTTATGACTGAGTACTTTTAACGGATCTCCAAAGCCCAGGTTACTCCATAACTTTTTTTCAAAAGCATGAGGGTTATTGGAGATAAGCTGGTTCGCTACTTTTAGTATGCGTCCCGCTGAGCGATAGTTTTGCTCCAGCTTGACGACTTTAAGCCGGGAGTAATCTTTTTCCAGTTGTGCCAGGTTTTCCGGTTGAGCGCCTCGCCAAGCATAGATGGATTGATCATCGTCACCCACCACGGTAAAACGGCCTAAATTACCGGCCAGTAAGCGAACTAATTGATATTGGGTAATATTGGTATCTTGATACTCATCTACCAACAGATAACGGATTTTATTTTGCCATTTTTGCAGGATTTCCGGATGTTGTTGAAAGAGTAGAACCGGCAGTAGAATCAGGTCATCAAAATCAACGGCATTGTAGGCTTTTAAGTTGCGGTTAAAATCAGTGTATAGCAAAGCAATATCATGATTTTCTTCGGTTGCTGTACTGATTGCACGATCAGGTGTTACAAAGGCATTTTTCCAGTCACCGATTTGCTTATTGTATATTTCAACCGCATCAATATCGCAATTTGTCGAGCTATGTGCAATTAGATTGCGTAATAAAGTCAGTTTGTCTTGATCATCAAACAGGGTAAGTGTTGATTTATATCCCAGGGCTTTGTGTTCTTTGCGTAATATATCCAGACCCAAGGAATGAAAAGTTGAGACCCGTAAGCCTCTACTTTGTTGACTATCTAATAGCTTGGTCACCCTGTCTTTCATTTCCCTGGCAGCTTTGTTGGTAAATGTCAGGGCAGCAATGTGACGGGCTGGTGTACCTTGTTGTACCAGGTAAGCAATTTTTTCGGTAATAACCCGAGTTTTCCCGCTACCTGCACCGGCTAACACTAATAAAGGGTGATCAATGGTTTCAACCGCCAACTGTTGTTGGGTATTTAACTTAGCCATAACTTAAATTGTTCTGTCTAGCTTTCTGTAGGAGATGGCTTCACTTAAGTGCGCAATTTCAATGCACTCTGAATTCGCTAAATCGGCAATGGTCCGTGCCAGTTTTAAAATACGGTGATAGGCCCGGTGAGATAAACCAAACTGATCCATTGCCTGCTCTAGAATTTGATGGCCTTGTTCAGATAAGGAACAGAATTTTTTGACTTCAGGGGCGGTGAGTTTTGAATTTACCTTGCCTTGGCGTTGAATAGCAATAGTCTGAGCAACAACGACACGTGCTCTGATTTGTGAGCTACTTTCTTCGCCTTCGGCAGACCCATGTCTTAATACAGAATGTGCAACCCGAGGTACTTCAATATGCATATCTATCCGGTCTAGTAGGGGGCCTGATATTTTTGCTCTATATTTTGCAACCTGATCTGAGGTGCAATGACAACGTCCCGAAGTATCTCCCTGATAACCACAGGGACAAGGATTCATCGCTGCGATTAGCTGGAACTTAGCGGGAAAGTCAGCTTGTCGGCTAGCTCTTGAAATCGTGATATGGCCGGTTTCCAGAGGTTCACGTAAAACCTCCAGTACTTTTCGATCAAATTCAGGTAACTCATCAAGAAAAAGACTGCCGTTATGAGCGAGTGAAATTTCACCCGGTTTTGGATTGCTTCCTCCGCCAACTAGTGCCGCGGCCGATGCAGTATGGTGAGGAGCCCG
Organism: Methylococcaceae bacterium; assembly: GCA_048595505.1. Lineage (GTDB taxonomy): Bacteria > Pseudomonadota > Gammaproteobacteria > Methylococcales > Methylomonadaceae > QPIN01. The sequence goes on along the minus strand of JBJPGG010000179.1, from coordinate 1,572 downwards.
AAAAGGAGGTTTAAGCCAGTTGCTTACATCCAGTCCTTGATCACTAATCGATGCAACAGCTGCGGTTTCCTGCGCTTGTTGTTCAGTTAACTCAGGGAGAATAGTAGGTAGTCTTGAGGCCAGCATGGATTTCCCCGTTCCAGGAGGTCCTAGCATAATTAAATTATGGGCCCCGGTGGCAGCAATCTCAAAGGCTCTTTTGACATGATATTGTCCTTGAACATCCGCAAAATCAACAGATGTCTGGTAATCATTTTCAAGCGGTTGAGGAATATGTATGATTAATGATTTTTGTCCACTAATGTGGGCACACACTTCAAGTAAACTGGCCGCTGGAAAAATTTCAGCCTGTTTAACTAATGCAGCCTCAGCAACATTATCTTTAGGTAAAATTAGTTTTCTTTGCGCATTGCGGGTATGGATAGCAACAGGTAATGTGCCTATAACAGGGCGTAATTCTCCACTGAGAGATAACTCCCCGACACATTCATATTCTGCAAGTTTGGCTTTTGGTATCTGCTCAGAGGCGGCTAGAATTCCAAGTGCTATGGCAAGATCAAATCGTCCTCCGTCTTTAGGTAAATCAGCTGGCGCAAGATTAATAGTGATTCTTTGAAGTGGAAATTCAAAATGAGAATTTATAATAGCACCACGTACCCGGTCCTTACTTTCTTTTACAGCTGTTTCAGGTAAGCCAACTATAGACAATTGAGGAAGTCCATTAGTTACCAGTACCTCAACAGTAACGAGTGGAGCATCTATCCCTGATCGACCTCGGCTATATACAATGGCAAGTGACATACAATGTTTAGTTTATATAATAACGTAATGAAGTATTGTACTTGAATTAGTGAAAATGTTTGTTTAACATTGAGTGATGCTTTGGTTGAAAGAAAATGCCCCATTGCTGTCAGGCACATATGAATAATTAGTACGGTCCTGTAGCGATATTCAACAAGTTACTCTTTATATCTTAGTACTTAATTGATCAAAAAATAAGATTAGACTAAATTTAATTAATTATTGACCGATCATTCTATAACTATTATTATTGTTCCCGTTCCCGCATGGGAGTGAATTGAGCAGGTATTTTTATAGCAAGAGTTAAACTATTTCCTATCTTTGAGTAGTTGCTATTACAATAATTAGCACCGATAATTCTGGATTAAAATAGCTACTTAATTCATTACCCTTTTCCTTAAACTAACTAAAGACAATGGCAAGACCTAGAGAATTTGACGAAGACGATGTTATAGATAAAGCCGTAAAGGTATTTTGGGAAAAAGGCTACGAAGCCACTTCCATACAAGACCTAGTTGATGCAATGGGAATTCAACGTGGCAGCCTCTATGCTACTTTTGGTGGCAAGCAACCACTTTTTTTGAAGTCACTTAAACGTTATAGCGTTACCGTTGTTTCAAAGTTATTAGATGTCAGGTTTCACGAGGTTGTACCATGATTTTTTAAAAGTTCAGCTCGAAACATATCGGGTGATTTTCTAAAAATTTCTGGATTTATTCTATACCAACATTGAAGTGCTTCAAAGGGCGTTCTTACCTTTAATTCTCTTTT
>JBJPGG010000178.1:0-16294 GCA_048595505.1 Methylococcaceae bacterium | reverse complement strand
AGCTGATTATAGAAATGAAGAGAAGATTATTTGTCCTGTTAATAAAGACTATCAACATAATAAAAAGTCAGTTTGGTCATTAAAGTCTCTCAATGATGGGATTAAGGTTCGTAAAGAATATGCTGTGAAAAAAGGACGGTCGGTACTGGGCTCCAACTATTCAGCCAAGAGGTCTATTCTAAGGATATAATTGAATTATACGAAAACAACCTAGAATGCAGCCATCGAACTTAACAAAAAAGGTAACTACCCACCCCCTAGAAAATAAGTAAAAAAAGACTTGACGGGTTTTTCGGTGAAAAAATTTATTTTTCTTGCGCGCGTATAAAACCCACCCATAAAGTTCACTGATAAGATGCAGAGACTGTTAATCGATTGCTTGATGGTTTTGTGTAAAAAAGTTGTTTTTTTCTTGACCTGAGCAACACCAGGCTGCCGAAAAAACCAATGATATGATAGGTTTATTCCAACAAATCATCTCCGTTGTTAATGGCAAGCCTAGATAAAAGCACAGTAAGAAATGAAGTCAGTCGGTTAAAGAATGATTTTGAACAGCTTTGTGCCGATGGAAAGATTACCAGCGAAAGTAAAGTACTCATGAATAGCATGTTCATGATTATTGAGCTGATACTCTCCATTTTTCTAGAAAGAAGCACCAAAAAAGATAATAAGAATTCGAGCAAACCTTCATCTCAAACTGAAAAGGATGAGTCAGCACTCGGGCATCAAGGAAGTAAAGGCAAAGGTAAAAATGAAAGTAGTGGTACGACTAAAAACACGCGAACTAGAGAGACGATAACGCTTTCTACAGTCCATTCATGCGATGTCTGTGGCGAAGACCTGATGGCGTCACCCTGTATCCATATTGAAAGACGGACAAAAATAGATATTGTGTTTGAAAAAGTCGTTGAACATGTTGATGCTGAGATTAAACAATGTCCAACATGCGATTCGACAGTTAAAGGGCGATTCCCTTCAGACATGCATGGACCCTTACAATATGGTGATGGTCTAAAAGCATTTGTTGTTAATTTATTAGTCTGCCAGATGGTAGCGCTTAATCGCGTCCAGAAGTTGGTTCATTCAATGATTGGCGTTGTTATTTCCGAAACCAGTTTACTGAAGTTTGTACTTCGTCTTTATCAGGCACTAGAAGAATGGGAGGATCAAGCCGCTGAGCTAATCATAAAGACTCACGCCATTAATGTGGACGAAACCTCTCTCAGAGTGGATAAGAAAAACCATTGGATACATGTTTATTCATCGGGAGATATCACGTTAAAGTTTTTGCATCGGAAACGAGGTAAGGAAGCCATTGAGTCAATTAATATTATTCCTCAATATGATGGCATTATTATTCATGATTGCTGGTCCTCCTATTTCTCATATAAACACTGTGGACATGGGCTGTGCTGTTCACATTTGTTGCGTGAGTTAACGTTTATTGTCGAATCTAATGATTACAAATGGGCGAGCAATATGAAGCGTCTATTGCAAGAAACCTGCAAAAAGGTCTCTACAAGCACTAATAAAAAACTGAATGATCAAGCGCTCGCTAATCTGCAAAAACGTTACCGTAATATTTTGACACGTGGTGGTAGAGAACTACCGCCCATACCACCAAAACCCAGTGGAAAGCGTGGTAAATTAGCTAAATCTGATGCGCATAATCTCTGGGAGCGGTTAAAAGAACATGAGGCATCAGTCCTGCTCTTTGCAAAAGACCCTCATGTTTCATTTACTAATAATAGAGCTGAACGGGATTTAAGAATGGCGAAGGTAAAACAAAAAGTATCAGGGTGCTTCCGCTCTGAAGTTTATGCTCACGCTTATTGTCGTATATCAAGTTACCTGCAAACGATGGCAAGCAAAGGTATTAATCCACTGATTGCTATTCAAATGGCCCTGGCTGGGAAATCGCTATAAGGGGAGTGGGTAGTTACATTTAATTTAGCTATTGAAGCATAAATAGTTACTTTGTTTTTAGATGGTTGCTGACTATTTACAGATTCCATTCCTTATATAACAACTATTGATATCCCTGATATTAGTGAAATAATTCACTAATCTACAGTGAATTAATCAACTGAATAGATTGCACAATTCCGTAAAATTAATCTCAACGCACTGATGTTAATTTTTTAGCTTAGTTTAAATACGGGCACTGGAGTTGGTCAATGAATATGAATAAAAAACAATGTGATTTAGCCAAAGACTTTATTGAAGAAAACAGCATGCCAGTCCCTGAGTCTGGCTGTTGGATATGGGAAGTATGTCAAGACCATGGACGAGTCAGGTTTTTGGGAGGTAGTGAATTATTAAATTCATTAGTATTTGAAGCATATAAAGGACCTGTGCCAAAAGGGCAAATAGTTACTCATCAATGTCATGTAGAGGGTTGTGTTAACCCCGTTCATTTAAGGTTGCTGAATATCAATTTAGTTAAAGACATCGCTATGAATTCATAACGGGTACGGATCTTCTTAAAATATTCGATAACTTAGGTGCCTGTAGGGGTGTAGATAAGGCAAATAACTGTTTCCATTCGCTACATCCCTGTGGCTTGGACGCTTTGAAAACCTAACGGCTATTTTTGTCTTGTTATCAAATATTTTAAATGCACAGCTGTTCAGACAGAATTAGTAGAGGTGCCCTTAACTGAAAACCAATTTAAAACTACGTGCTTTAAAAAGCAGATTTTAATGTGAATTAATTTTAAAGAGTCAATCATGGATACTATAGAAAAAAAACTGAACGCTTCCACTGTTACCTCAAATATTTCTGAATCTGAAAAAGACCCTGTCGCAATTGTTGGTATCGGGTGTCGCTTTCCAGGAGGTGTTTCTGATCCTGAATCTTTTTGGGAGTTAATAACTGAAGGCAAAGATGCCATTGTAGATATTCCTGAAGATCGCTGGGATGTTAAAAGGTTCTATGATCCTGATCATAATAAACCTGGCAAAATGTATGTTAAGTCAGGAGGTTTTTTACAACAGGATTTGAATGAATTTGATGCTTTGTTTTTTGGTATTGCACCGCGGGAAGCTGATTGTTTAGATCCGCAGCAACGTGTTTTGATGGAGGTGGCATGGGAGGCGTTAGAGGATGCAGGTGTTACTTCGGAGGCATTAGCGGGGTCAAATACGGGGGTTTATATTGGTGCATTTACCTTAGATAACAAACTGACGCAAATGAGCGGCGTTAACCGGGAAAGAATTGGACCTCATACGGCGGTTGGATCAACCATGACCATTTTATCCAATCGAATTTCTTACTGTTTTGATTTACGAGGCCCCAGTATCTCGGTCGATACAGCATGTTCATCTTCTCTTGTGGCCTTTCATTATGCCTGTGAAGCTATACAGCAAGGTGATTGCGAAATGGCAATGGCTGGAGGGGTCAATATTATCCATAGACCAGAATATATGATTGCTATGTGTAAAGGTCAATTTTTAGCAGAAGATGGGCATTGTAAGAGTTTTGACTCTAGAGCGGATGGATATGCAAGAGGAGAGGGGGCTGGTATTGTTGTTCTAAAAAAATTATCTGCTGCTGTTAGAGATGGCGATCAGATTTATGCTGTAGTGAGAGGCTCAGGTGTTAATCAGGATGGGCGTACAAGTGCTATTACTGTACCAAATGGTGATGCACAAGAAGCACTGGTTAAACAGGTTTGTGAAAAAGCGGGTGTTGCAGTCAATGAAATTGCCTATGTTGAAGCACATGGAACAGGGACACCCATTGGGGATCCTACTGAAGCTGGAGCGCTAGGAAGAGCGTTAGGTAAAGATAGAGATAAAGATAAAGCATGTTACATCAGTTCAGTTAAGGCTAATATCGGTCATCTTGAGGCAGCTTCGGGGATAGCGGGTGTTATTAAAACGGCTTTGTCTCTGAAGAAAAAGCAGATTCCATTGTTGGCAAACTTACAACAACCGAATCCTGATATTCCTTTTTCCGAACTAGGTCTAAAACTACCTTTACAAAATGAAAGCATGCCAAATTATAGTGAGCTAGCTCTAGCGGGAGTTAATTCCTTTGGGTATGGTGGCACTAATGCCCATGTGATTTTACAACAAGCACCTGAACAGCAAGATATTCAACCAGCACAAGAGCAGGTTTGCCAAGGCCCTTGGTTATTACCTCTTTCAGCTAGAAATGATGTCGCATTAAAAGCAGTGGCTGAGCAATACTTGGAAATGATGATTGAAACAAAGTTCCCAGACTTCTCTGCTATTTGTTATTCAGCATCCGTTCGCAAAACACATCACGAATATCGGTTGGCAATACCTTTTAATTCTAAAGACCAGTTAATTGAGCAATTAAAATTATTTATTGATGGTCAACCTGGTGATAAATATGTCTCCTCCAAAGTTAATAGTAGTCAAATACAGCAATCAAAACCCGTTTTTGTGTTTACAGGTATGGGGCCCCAATGGTGGGCTATGGGGAGGGAGCTGATTAATAATAATGTATTATTCCGTGAAGCAGTGGAACAATGTGATATTTATTTTAAAGCAGAAGCAAATTGGTCAATTTTGGATGAAATGCTAGCGAGTGAAGAACACTCAAGAATTACCGAGACTCAAATTGCCCAACCCGCTAATTTGGTTATACAAATTGGTTTGCTGGCAATACTTGAATCATGGGAAATAGAGCCTGCTGCCATTGTAGGGCATAGTGTTGGTGAGGTTTCTGCTGCCTATGCTGCAGGTGCGATCAGCCTTGAAGATGCAATAAAAATTAGTTTTCATCGGGGGCGTATTCAAAGCCAAGCCGCAGGAAAAGGTAAGATGCTGGCAGTGGGTTTAACGGAAGTAGACGCTGCTGAAATATTGAAACCTTATAAGGATAAAGTGTCTTTTGCCGCTATTAACAGTCCATCAAGCCTTACTTTGGCGGGTGATGGTAAGGCGTTAGAGGAAATTGCTGAAAAATTGGAAAAACAAGAGGTTTTCAACCGTTTTTTGAAAGTAGAGGTGCCTTATCACAGCCCCGCTATGGATTCCCTAAAACCTGCATTACGCGAAGCATTTTCAGGTTTAAAGGCAAAACAGCCAAAAATCAGCTTATATTCAACAGTAACTAGTCAGCAAGTAGATGTAGCTTGCCATCATGCTGAATATTGGTGTGACAATGTACGTCAACCCGTTTTGTTTGCTAAAACAATGGAAAATATTATCAATGATGAACATCGGGTGTTTTTGGAGATAGGTCCTCATCCTGTTCTATCATCATCTATTAAAGAAACCATGATGCGCAGCGGCACCAAAGGCCATGTGATTGCAACTTTACGTCGTGAGCAACCAGAACAATTCAATATGCTTAAAACGTTAGCAGAATTGTATGTTGCGGGAAGCCCTGTTAATTGGAAAAAGGCGATGACTGGGGGAACAGGTTTTATTTCGTTACCTCATTATCCTTGGCAAAAATCAGCTTTCTGGGCAGAGTCTGAAGAAGCTTTATTGGATAGAATCGGGACTCAGGCACACCCATTACTTAATCAGACTATTACTGCACCTAGTCCTGTTTGGGAAAGTGCGATTGGCTCTGGTATGATTCCTTATCTACCCGATCACGTTGTTGATGGTGTGCAGGTTTTACCTGGAGCCGCCTATGTGGAGATAGGTTTAGCGCTTAGTAAGTTATTAAACGGTAATGCAGTACAAGGGTTGCTTAATCTAAAATTTCACAATGCGCTGGTGATTAGTGAAGGGGATGAACCCTTGCTGCGAGTGCATTATGAAGCACAAAAGCAGCAGTTTTTTATTTATAGTCGAACGCGTGATAATAAAGAGCTATGGACACTGCATGCTGAAGGCACAATTTGGTCTGGTGATTTAACAAATAACATGCTTGTTGATATTAATGATATTCGCAACCGTTGTAATACAGGGGTAGAGACTGAAAAGCTTTATCAACAATTATCTAATCGTGGTTTGCGGTATGGTGAATGGTTTCAAGGAATCAATCAGCTATGGGTTGGGAATGATGAGGTTTTAGCGGAAATTAAGTCTCATGATGGTGTTAAAGACGAACAACATTATTTATTACACCCCACTTTATTAGATGCTTGTTTTCAATCATTAATCTGTTTGTTAAGTGATGATCAAGATTCTGCGTATTTGCCTGTTGAGATAGAGCATATTGCTTTGTATCAACAGTTACCTGAAAAATTCTTTATGCACGGCATTTTGTCTAATCGTTCTGATACTTCAATTAACGGAGATTTGGTTTTATTTGATAAACAAGGTAATACACTTGCAGAAATTAGTGGACTACGTTGCCAAGCGTTAGTTGCAGGGCATACTCGGTTTGATAGGGAAATGAATAACTGGTTATACCAATATAATTGGCAACCAGTGGAAACCAAAACTAAAGATTCAGCGATAAGGGGTGGGCATTGGTTGATTTTTGATGATGGTAGTTCTTTGGTCGATAAATTAAGTTATGTCATAAAAAAACTGCTAAATGGAACACTAATCCGTGTGACAGCAGGTGATAGATTTCAAAAAAATCAAGTAGGTGATTATCAAATCAGGCAGGGACAAATAGAGGATTATCAAAAGATATTGGATGGAGTTCCTGAATTAGCAGGTATTGCATATTTCTGGGGATCTGAAGAGAGTAATTTAAATAATTTAGCGGAGGATGCGCAAAAACATGCGGAGGCGTTGTTAAATTTAATCAAATCATTACAAAATAATCAACGGCATTTGAATTCACGTTTATATACGGTGACTCGTGGTGCTCAGCAGGTTTTAGAGACAGATAGGATGCAACCCAATCCTCAATGGGCATTACTTGGTTTAAGCCGTGTTGCTTTCAATGAGTTGGTAAACCATCATTGTACACTCATTGATATTGATGTCGTTGAGCACAAAGTTAACCTAGGATTGCTAGCTAAAGAATTGTTATCTGACTGTCAAGAAGATGAAGTTGCATTAAGAGATGAGCAACGATTTTCGCATTGTTTAGAGCGTATTTCGGTTGATGCATTAGATGAGCAGTCGTTACCTTCTCACCCTAAAACTGTTTCAGAAAATAGATCTTATGAAATCGTGGCTAAACGAGGGCAGGCATTTTATCAAAACAGTGTAAGACACTCACCAAAAGCCGATGAGATTGAAATTGAATTACACAGTGTTGCCTTAACTCGTCATGATTATGATCTGATTCAAGGAACTGAAGGGGAAATTCATAAACAAGCGATCGTACTTGGAAATGATGTGGCTCATGGATATACAGGGGTTGTAAGTCGTATTGGTAGTAGTGTTAAAAATTTCAAAACAGGTGACTCTTTAGTAGGTTATGCAAATATTGGTCTTAACTCATTTATTACTTTATCAAGTCGTGATCTGGTGGCTGTACAAATAGACCAGGAAATAGTGTCAGCTCAATTTGCGCCGATAGCAGAGCAATATATTCCAATCTATTATGGGTTATCACATAAAGCCACTATCACTCCTGGCGACACCTTGTTGATTTATGGAGAAAATATTGAACAAGAAAAGGTTGCTGTACAGGTAGCCAATTTCTTTGGTGCTAAAATTTTGCTGGCTGGAAAACGTGAGGAATGGAGAAATGAGTCAGAATTGTCAATGATTTCAGCTTTTGTTGACCCTGAAAATATAAACTTTATTCATCATGTTAAGGAGCTGACTAGAGGAAAAGGCGTAGATATTATCGTTAATCTGTGTCAAATAAGTAATGGGCACAATTTGGCAGATACCTTAGCTTCTTTTGCTCAGATAATTGATTTTTCAGGAACAGGGTTAGTTGCAAACCAATTGGCTGATAACCATGTATTGAATAGTAGTTATATCCGTATAGATGCTGCAAGTTTGATTCAGAAACCATTATTATTCAAATCATTATTAGTGGACGTTATACAACTGATAGAGGCTAAACAAATAGTATTAACAGAGCATGCGGCATATCCTTCAATTAAATTGAAGGAAGCGATAAATTTACACGCTGATCTATTAAAAACAGATAAAACAATTTTGAAATTTCATGACCAACCCGTGTTGGATGTTTTCTATCCTAATGAAATGCCTGAATTGATAGAGCCGGATGTCAGTTACTTAATTACCGGTGGTTTTGGCGGTTTTGGGGCAAAAATAGCACATTGGTTGGTTGACAAAGGAGCGACCCAATTAATTCTTGTCGGTCGTCGTGGGGCCTCAACGGCTGCATCAAAAACGCTGGTCGTAGAACTTGAGAAAAAAGGTGCAGAGGTATTGACGGTAGCAGCTGATATAACTTTGAAAGCTGATGTTAATAGGTTGATTAAACAAATCACAGGTTCGATGAAACCCTTACATGGTGTATTTCATGCGGCGGCTTTACTAGATGATGCCCCTTTATTGGAACTTGATAAACAACGTTTAGATAAGGTGATGGCACCAAAAATTAAAGGTGCCTGGAATTTGCATCTGGCAACTCAGAAACTGCCATTAAAATATTTCGTACTGTTTTCGTCTGTATCCAGTTTAATTGGTAACACCCGACAAGGTAATTATGTTGCTGCTAATACCTTTTTAGATCAGTTAGCTGTTTATCGTCATGGCTGTGGGTTGTGTGCGAGTTCGGTTAACTGGGGTGCAATTTCTGCAGCGGGTATGGCGGCAAATAATAAAGAGGTTGAGACACATTTACAATTGATGGGAATGAAAGCATTCTCAGCAGAATATGCTATGGAAGCGTTTAACAAAGTGTGTGCTTATCAGCCCGCTCAAATAGGCATTATGGATGTCAATTGGTATAGATGGTCTCAGTATGAACCTAAAGGGGGGGCATCTCCTCGGTTTATAGAACTTGTTAAAGCAGAATCGGAGGCAGACAACCAGGAATCAGGTGATTTATTAGCTAATCAACTGATTGCGCTGGATGAAAACAGTCGATTGGAAATGCTAAGTTTATTGATTGCTGAACAAGTATCTGAAACTTTACGACTACCTTCTGACGCTATTGATATAACTCATCCTTTAACTCAAATGGGTATAGATTCGTTGCTTGGTGTTGAATTACAAATTGGCTTAAATATGAAATTTGGCATTGAGCTATCTGCACTGGAGTTAATCAAAGGAAATAATATTATTCAAATAGCAGAAATTGCATTAAAAAAATTGAACCTTGATGATATTTCTACAGAAAATACCTCAGAAGTAACCGTCCCAAATCAAACTGAACAAGACATAAATGACCTCAATCATGAGGCACTTGATGAATTACTTTCACAACTAATGATTAAAGAAGAGGTATAGATCATGTTTAATACAGAACAGCTATCTAAAATGAGCACAGATGAAAAAAGAATCTTAGCCAAACAATTAATTCAAAATAATAATGCTCCTGGCAAACCTTTATTGGCCACCTCAAAAGAAGTTCCCGAAGCGTTTTATAAATTTGAATTATTTCCAGAATTTAAGCAATTAGAAACACATGCAAGCATTATGGAAAATATAGGGGTTAAAAACCCTTACTTTAATTGTCGAGAGGGTGTGAGTAACAACACCATATTAATTGATGGTAAAGATTACATCAATTATTCGGGCTATAACTATCTTGGTTTATCAGGTCACCCTGAAATTAACAAGGCGGCAAAAGCTGCGGTTGATAAATTCGGTACTTCTGCTTCAGCGAGTCGTATTGTGTCTGGAGAGTTTACTTTACATCGTGAGCTAGAAGCAGAATTAACGAAATTTACGGGGACAGAGGACAGTGTGGTGACAGTCAGTGGCTATGGAACCAATGTCAGTACCATTGGGCATCTAATGGGACCAAAAGATCTCATTATGCATGACTCACTTATCCATAACAGTATTATGTCAGGTTGCTTGCTTTCAGGGGCTCGTCGTGTTCCATTTCCTCACAATGATTATAAAGCACTGGATCGTTTATTAACTGAAAACAGGCATCGGCATGAGAAAGTCTTGATTATTATTGAGGGTGTTTACAGTATGGATGGTGATATTCCCGATTTAGCTGCTGTGATTGAGATTAAAAAGCGGCACCAGAGTTTGTTAATGGTTGATGAGGCGCACTCAGCAGGTGTGCTAGGTGAAAAAGGGACAGGTCTGGCGGAATATTTTGCTATAGATCCAGCTGAAGTAGATATCTGGATGGGAACATTAAGTAAGTCGTTTGCTAGTTGTGGAGGGTATATTGCGGGTAGTAAGGCATTAATTCAGAACCTTAAATATAACGCACCTGGGGGTATACTCTATAGTGTGGGTATTTCTCCTGCAAATACGGCAGCTGCACTGGCCGCCCTGAAAATAATTCAAAAAGAACCTGAAAGAGTGGATCAATTACGTGCTTGTTCAGCTTTGTTTTTGAAAGAAGCCAAAAAACGTGGATTAGATACCGGGCCAAGTGCAAACTCGCCTGTTATCCCAGTCATTCTTGGTAACTCTGTTGAATGTTTGAAATTAGGTGATCTTTTGTTTGAACAGGGGATTAATGTACAAGCTATTTTATACCCTGCCGTACCAGAAGAAGAGTCTCGATTACGTTTTTTTATTACTGCTTTGCATACTGAAGAACAGATAATTTATACCTTGGATGCCGTCAGTAATACCTTGAAGTCAATGAGACAGAAAACAGCAGCATAAACACTATTTAAGAGGAAGTATTATTATGCTAATTTCTTACGTTAATTGGATTGTTCGATGGCGATTTTTAGTCATTATCACCACCTTATGCTGTGTAGCAATCGCAGCAATAGGAACTCAATATTTAACATTTAAAAGTGATTATCGGATGTTTTTTAGTGAAGATAATCCACAATTGATTGCTTTTGATAAGTTACAAAACACCTTTTCAAAAACTGAAAATGTTCTCTTTGTAATTGTACCCAAAGCAGCGGGGGTGTTTACGCCTCAGACACTGGATGCTATTGTCAGCATGACTGAAATGGCATGGCAAGTTCCCTTTGCAAATAGAGTCGACTCCATCAGTAACTTTCAGCACAGCGAAGCAGTTGGGGATGATTTGGCGGTTCATGACTTAGTTGATAAACAGCTGACTTTAACGACTGAAACAGTTTCAACAATAAAAAGTATTGCTTTAGCTGAACCATTGTTAGTCAATAGATTGATTTCAGCAGACGGCTTGGCTACGGGCATTAATGTAACTGTTAGAATGCCTGAAAACAGTCAGAATACTAATGTGCCAATCATTGCCTCAAAAGCGAGAGGAATTGTAGCTCAGATACAAGCTAAATGGCCTCATCTTGAAATTAGGATTACAGGCTCGGTGATGATGGATAATGCGTTTGGGGAAGCATCTGAGCAAGATGGCAAGCTGCTGATCCCCATGATGATCACTTTAATTATTTTGTTGCTATGGTTGTTTTTAAGGTCATTTACCGGGACCCTGCTCACAACTTTGGTGATCGCTTTTTCAATTGCTATTGCTCTAGGCATTGCGGGATGGTTGAAAATAGCTTTGTCACCCACGAGTGTGGCCTCACCTAATATTATTTTAACCTTGGCCGTGGCTGATTGCGTCCATTTGTTGTGGGGTTTTTTTCATCGTGCGCGGAAAGGTGTCGAAAAAAATCAGGCCATTATTGAAAGTTTTTGTTCTAATTTTAAAGCGGTGTTGTTAACCAGTGTGACCACGGCAATTGGGTTTCTGTCAATGAACTTTAGTGATGCGCCTCCATTTAGAGATTTGGGGAATATTACTGCGATTGGGGTAGCTGCCGCTTTTTTATTAGCAACTACATTTCTACTCGCGATGATGACTTTTATTCCTGTACGGTTGGTTAAAGAAGCGGCGGATAAAAAGCCTTTAATGGATAGTTTTGTGGGCTTTTTAATCCGTCGAACCAATAGTATTTTATTTACTTCAAGCATTTTAATCATTACGCTTTTGAGCTTTATTCCTTCCATAGAATTAAACGATGAATTTGTAAAGTATTTTGATAAAACTATAGACTTCCGAAATGCAACAGACTTTGCAACGGATAATCTAACAGGAATTTACTATATCGATTTTGCGGTTGATTCTGGTCGCTCATCGGGTGTTAGTCACCCTGAATATATCAATCGTTTAGAAAATTTTACGCAATGGTTACGAGTGCAGCCAGAAGTATTACATGTGTTTTCCATCACCGATATTATTAAACGCTTAAATAAAAATATGCACGGGGATGATCCTACATATTACAGATTACCTACTGATAAATCACTGACGTCGCAGTATTTGTTTTTGTATGAAATGTCATTGCCTTTTGGTCTGGATTTGAATGATCGAATTGATATAGACAAATCTTCTACTCGATTAACGGCGACCCTTAAAAATCTATCGAGTCAACACGTGTTAAATCTAGAAAACCGTGCTCAGGAGTGGATTGTAAACCATGGTTTTGATCCCGTAACGACTTATGCAACGGGAACTACCATAATGTTTGCCCACATTGGTCAGCGGAATATTCAAACTATGCTGGTCGGCACAGCCATTGCCTTATTGCTTATTTCAATTATATTGCTTGTTACATTACGTTCTATAAAAATTGGCATCATCAGTTTAATCCCTAATCTGGTGCCAGCAGCTATGGCATTTGGGTTGTGGGGGCTGGTGGTTGGTCAGGTAGGGCTTGCCGTCTCAGTGGTTGCAGCCATGACATTAGGTATTGTGGTTGATGATACCGTCCATTTTCTTAGCCATTACCTGCATGCCAAACGTAGCTTGAAACTCAATACGCCTAATGCGGTGCATTATGCATTTTCCAATGTAGGAAGTGCATTGCTGGTGACTTCTTTTGTATTGGTCGCAGGCTTTTCTGTTCTGGCTTTATCGAGCTTTGCAATTAATGCCAGCATGGGTGCCTTGACTGCTATCGCAATCGTGTTTGCCTTGATTGCTGATTTTCTGTTTCTACCATCTTTATTATTAAAAGTTGAGGAGTTTAAAAAATGAAATATGTATATATTATGACTTGTATGTTGTTAACTTTGGCATGCTCGTTAAGTGTTGCTAAAACACCCGAAGAAATTGGGCTGGAAATTGCCATAGAAACAGATCGTAGAGATCAGGGGTTCACTGATTCTATTGCCGATATGATTATGATTCTTAAAAACAGGGACGGTGATGAAAGTATTAGAACGGTTAAGATGAAATCTCTAGAAATGGATGAAGATGGTAATAAAGATTTAAGTATCTTTCAACAACCTAGTGATTTAAAAAATACAGCGGTATTAACATACTCCCATGCCCTGGATCCAGATGAGCAGTGGATATATTTACCAGGGTTAAAGCGTGTGAAAAGAATTTCAACGCGTAATAAGTCTGGGCCATTTGTGGGGAGTGAATTTGCTTTTGAAGATTTGAGCTCCTGGGAAGTAGATAAATATAGCTACCGCTTCCTAAGAGATGAAATATTAGAAAATCGAGACTGTTTTGTGGTGGAAAATACCCCGCGTTATGAACATTCTGGCTATACCCGTCAAGTTGAATGGGTTGATAAAGATATCTATCATCCTAGGCGTATTGATTATTATGATCGTCAGAATGCATTACTAAAAACCTTGACCTTTCATGATTACCAACAATATTTAGATCATTACTGGAGACCTGATCGAATGCTTATGGTCAATCACCAAACAGGAAAAAGTACCGAGCTGATTTGGAGTGACCGCCAGTTTAAAGTTGGCTTAAATGACCGTGACTTTATACCCAGTACACTTAAAAGATAAAACACATAAAGCTATGTATCCTTTATTTTTACGATTATTTTTTCTTGTACTGCTATTCAGTATTTCACCATGCCGAGCAGATTTTAATCTGCCGAATGTTGATGTATCAGGCTATATAGGTCTCGATTTAAGATATTTTGTAGAATCTTCAGCATTACCAGGGCAAAATAATGAATCACTTTATCCCTCCTTTGAATTGAAACCTGAATTTCAGTATCAATGGAATAATGAAAATGATCGTCTGAAGCTAACACCTTATCTACGATACGATGCATTTGATCATAATCGGCGGTATTTTGATGTTCGTGAAGCGTATTGGCAGCATCGCTTTAACAATGCAGATTTAAAAATAGGGATTGCAGAAGTTTTTTGGGGGGTTACAGAATCACGTCATTTGGTTAATATTATTAATCAAGTCGATACCGTAGAAGATATTGATGAAGAAGATAGGCTCGGCCAGCCTATGGTCAATTTGAATTGGTTTTCTTCAAATGGGGGCACTTATGAATTTTATCTCTTACCGGGGTTCAGAGAAAGACGGTTTGCTAATAAGCAGGGTAGATTACGTCTGGATGGTTTGCCTATCAATCAGGATGATGGTGTTTATGAGTCATCATTAGAACAAGCCCATGTTGATGCAGCTTTTCGCTGGAGTCATATTATAGGTGAATGGGATATAGGTCTTTCCCATTTTTATGGAACTAGTAGGGAAGCCAGGTTTGAAATACCCGAAAATACTATAGGTCGGCCTCTAAAACTTATTCCTCATTACGATATTATTCATCAAACCAGTATTGATTTGCAATGGACTCATGACAGTTGGCTGTGGAAACTTGAGGCATTTAATCGGGTAGGGAATGATAAAACTTTTCAAGCATTAGTCGCAGGCTTCGAATATGCATTTTATGGGGTTTTAGATTCTAATATTGATGTGAGTTTATTAAGCGAATATTTATGGGATAACCGGAGTGACAACGCACCTTTAACCCCTTTTAATAATGATGTGTTTGCAGGCTTAAGATTAGCCTTTAATGATACACAAAATACTGAGATTTTATTGGGAGGTATTATGGATGTAGAAAACCAGGCCAGTCTGATAAGTCTGGAAGCCAGTCGTAGAATAATGGATTCATGGAAAGTGAGTATTGATAGCCGAGTTTTTGTTAACATTACTAGAAAAAGCCGGGCGCTGACTGCCATGAAACATGATTCTTTTATTAATTTACAGTTGGCTTATTATTTTTAATAAATCCTACTGTACGCGGTAGCAACAAAAAACAACTCGCTATAAACTCCTTATCCGTGACCGTGCGAAGTATATATCTATGTGTTTGTTGAAGACAAACAAAAATCCTATGACAGTTGTCAAACTTATTCCATGCGCGTTCCCAAGTATTACCTGTTGAGTATTGTTAATGCTCTTTTATCCGCACCGGAAGGGAGTGGGGTGGTTAATGAGTTGATCCAGGCTGAAATATCATTCCATATTACGGATGCCTGGAGATCACGTAATAGCATATGGTAGCCGTTGCTATAAAAAGCAATGTTCAGGTTGCTTTTTCCTGAATCAGTTAAATGATGAAGAAATTGATAAGTAGGTTCCTTAGGAATAATTTCATCTTTTTCTCCATAAAGTAATAGCGTGTTTGTTGATAGTGAATCAGCGCTGGATAATGCCTGATCCATTAAATTAACCAAGCCATATATACTTTCAACCCGTGTTTCTTTAATAACTAAAGGGTCACGGCCTAAGGCTCGTAACATTTCAATATTGTCAGACGGTTTTATTCCCAAACCTTCACCGGTTAATGTTAACCAAGGAGTGGTATGAGATAAAGTCCACAACAATAAATTTTGATACCAGGGCATTGTCTGTCTTGCCCATACAGCGGGAGCAGCTAATATCAAACCATCCACAGGTAACTGATGTGACTTTGTCATTGTTGTGATAACAATGGCGCCCCCCATGCTTTCACCTAAAACATAAAGGGGAGTGTTGGGATGCTTATTTTTTACTAGATAAATAAAACACTTTAAATCAGCAATGTAAGTGTCCACACCAGCCCATAATCCACGGTTTGGACTTTTGCCAAAGCCTCGTTGGTCATAAGCGTATGACACGGTATTGAATTGAGTGAGATAGTTTCCAGGTTGTTGAAAGAAATTACTGTAATCATTAAAACTATGCAGGGCAATGATGATAGATTTGATATCTTTTGTTGAGGGTTGCCAGGTTTTTAATGGTAGTGGTGTGCCATCCGCTGTAATGAACAGATTCGTTTTAATTTGACCTGATGAGATTGTTGGGCCTGATGGATGAATCATTGGTGTGCATGACAGTATATTAGCCAATAATAGTACCAGGACAAGCCGGTGTTTTTTTCGTAAGCTGATTGCCAACATAGTGGTTTTTAGTTTTCCCTTACTATGGTGAAACTTTAAGAGTAAAAGTAACCGGGCCATCATTGGTAAGAGATACTTTCATATCAGCACCAAATTGGCCAAATTCGGTTGAGGGGTAGGTCTTTAATGCTTGTTCAGAAAAATAGTTATATAGGGTCTGGCTGTCTTCTGGTGTGGCAGCT
>JBJPGG010000177.1:0-7283 GCA_048595505.1 Methylococcaceae bacterium | reverse complement strand
AATAAAAAACACAATATATTGTGTAGCCACTCAGTCACATGTTGGTTCTCGGACAGGCTCCTAGTACTCCGACAATTTTGGTTAGATAGGTAAAATAATAAATTAAAACTTAAAAGAATAAGGACTACATACTTATTTTATTCCCCCTCACCCAACCCTCTCCCTCTGGAGAGGGCTTAAAAGCAGAGCAAGATCTGTTAAAAGCCCTCTCCAGAGGGAGAGGGTTGGGTGAGGGGAATTTAAAATTGAAATATTATATCTATCAAACCAAAATTGACAGCGTACTAGAAAAATCACACCCTTTGGGATTTAGCTCAATTAATTTTTTCTAGGAGATATTGTAAACAAATTTTAGACTTAAAACACTTGAGAAAAAAATTTTAGTTTAATGTAAAAACTCATTTATAAAAGAAAATATTTTTATAATATACTCATTATTTACGAGTTAGCTGTATAATTTCAGCTTTTTAAATAAATCAATAAACATGGCTACTGTTAATACTGACAAGCTTTCCAGTGCACGTTTTGCTCAAGCAACTGATGCTTTTGTTGAAATTTTTACCGCATCCGTTGATTTTGACCAACGAATGGCAAACGAAGATATAGAAGGTTCGATTGCACATGCAAAAATGTTATGCAAAATTGGTATCCTCAGCAATAATGAAAGGGATGAGATTATAGGTGGACTAGATACAATCACAAAGGAAATTGAGCAAGGATCGTTTAACTGGTCAATCAAACAGGAAGATGTGCATATGAACATCGAAGCTCGATTGACCGCTTTAATCGGTATTGCCGGAAAAAAACTGCATACCGGACGTTCCAGAAATGACCAGGTAGCGACAGACATACGGCTTTATTTACGCAAAGAAATCCAAAATATTACAATTCAACTTACCCGCCTGCAACATGCAATATTGGACTTGGCTGAACAACATACAGATACTGTGATGCCAGGCTTTACCCATCTGCAAGTTGCTCAACCCATAACCTTTGGCCACCATCTAATGGCCTGGTTTGAAATGCTTTGTCGTGATAAGGAGCGTCTACAGGATTGTTGCAAGCGTATTAATATCATGCCTCTGGGTGCAGCAGCTCTTGCAGGAACAAGTTACCCTATTGATAGAGTGATGACTGCTGAATTATTGGGTTTTTCACGTCCATCAAATAATTCGCTAGATTCAGTCAGTGATCGGGATTTTGCCATTGAATTTACTGCTACAGGTAGTTTGATTATGATGCATTTATCCCGTTTTTCAGAAGAACTCATTTTATGGGCAAGTGCACAATTCAATTTTATTGATATACCTGATGCGTTTTGTACTGGATCATCTATCATGCCGCAAAAGAAAAATCCTGACGTTCCTGAGCTGGTTCGTGGAAAATCCGGTAGAGTCACTGGACATCTAATCTCTCTGTTAATGCTGATGAAAGGGCAGCCTCTCGCTTATAACAAAGATAATCAAGAAGATAAAGAACCGCTGTTTGACACGGCAGATACACTTATTAATTCATTACGTGCCTTTGCAGATATGGTTCCACATCTCACTGCAAAAAAAGAAAACATGTATAACGCTGCGAAACAAGGCTTCGCAACAGCGACAGATTTGGCCGATTATTTGGTGGGTAAAGGCATGGCATTTCGTGATGCACACGAAGTTGTTGGCTTAGCTGTTCGATTAGGCATAGAAACACAAAGAGATTTATCTGAGATTTCACTAGCAGAATTTAAACAATTTTCTAGCGATATCAGTGCAGACGTTTTTGATATATTAACACTGGAAGGCTCTGTAGCAGCTAGAAAACATATTGGCGGCACTGCTCCCAATACGGTAAGAACAGCAATAAAATCAGCCAGAGAGTACTTGTTATCTCAGCAATAATTTCTACCACAGTTGATTTTCTACGACATGGGGAAGTAGCAGGGGGCTCATATTACAGAGGAATAACTAATGACCCATTGACAAAACCTGGTTGGCAACAAATGCAAAATGCAGTTGCTGGCCAACACTGGGATATTATCATCAGCTCTCCTCTACAACGTTGTTTTGACTTTGCTCAACAGTTAAGTAAGCAAAACCAAACACCATTTAACAAAGAACCTGACTGGCAAGAAATTAATTTTGGCGATTGGGAAGGTAAATCAGCAGAGGAAATAATTTTGGCAAGGCCTGATGCCTTAAACAGATACTATCAAGACCCTGGTAATAACACTCCAAAAAACGGAGAGGATTTAAACTCTTTTCTTGCTCGAATCAATCAGGCATGGGAAAAATTAATTTATCTCCACTCTGGCAAGCATCTTTTAGTGGTAACACATGCAGGAGTTATTCGCTCTTTATTCTCTGTATTACTTAATTTACCAGAAAAAAAAATGTTTAATCTTGAAGTGGATCACGCGAACTTCACCCGTTTTCAATGCTTACAAGGTCATGCTGAAAATTTTATCAAATTGATTTATCACAATAAACATCATATTCTAAAGTATTAAAGCAACTCCTAATTCCTACCCTCTTAGAAAAGGAAAAGCCATGAACAAAATAATTAAACTAATTACCCTGTTTATTAGCCTTGTTGTATGCGTGGAAACGACTGTTCGAGCAGAAATTCGTTCCGAAGTGGTTAACTATCAAATTGCTGGGCAACCGTTTCAGGGATACTTGAGTTATGATGATGCAATCACCGGAAAACGTCCGGGTGTTTTGGTTGTACATGAATGGTGGGGGCATAATGCATACGCCAGAAAGCGTGCTGATATGTTGGCAGCAATGGGGTATACAGCTTTTGCCTTAGATATGTATGGCACCGGAAAACTGGCTAAACATCCTGATGATGCAAAAAAGTTTATGCGGGCGACTACTGCAAATATGAATGTTGCGGAAGCCCGTTTTAACGCCGCTATGAGTTTATTACAGCAACAGCCAACGGTGGTATCAAATAAAATAGCTGCTATTGGTTATTGTTTTGGTGGTGGTACCGTTTTACACATGGCTAAAACAGGAACTGGTTTAGCAGGAGCAGTAAGTTTTCACGGTTCTTTAGCTTCAAAAATAGTTGCTAAACCAGATCAGGTTAAAGCAAAAATACTGGTATTGAATGGCGCGGATGACCCATTCGTTACTAGTGAACAAATTGCAGCATTCAAACAAGAAATGCAAAGTGCAGGGGCAAATTTGGAATTTATCAATTATCCCGGTGTAAAACATAGTTTTACCAATCCAGAAGCCGATGGTTTTGGCAAACAATTTAATATGCCATTAGTCTATGATGCCAATGCAGATAAAGATTCCTGGCAACGACTGCAGGTATTTTTAAAACAGGTTTTTATCGATCGCTAATTTGATACATAAAGAACTTTTTAGTGCAATTGCCATTGCTCTGACATTTATTGCCTTTTTACCTTATATACGCTCAATTCAACAAGGACTAACCAAGCCACATGTATTTTCCTGGCTGATCTGGGGTTCCACCACATTTGTGGTTTTTTTAGCGCAACTCGCAGATAAAGGAGGAGCTGGCGCTTGGCCGATTGGTGTTTCTGGAATTATTACCTTATATGTTGCAGGTTTAGCTTATATTAAAAAGTCGGATACCTATATCACTAGATCTGATTGGATATTTTTTTTATTGGCAATAACTTCTTTACCATTATGGTACCTTACCTCCAACCCATTATGGTCAGTGTTGATATTGACAACAATCGATGTGATGGGGTTTGGCCCAACTTTTAGAAAGGCATATTTTCACCCTTTCGAGGAACAGTTGAGGTTTTTTGTGATTATGGCCATACGCAATCTAATTTCTATTCTTGCCTTAGAGCATTATTCTCTGACAACTGTTTTATTTCCAGCTGTAATAGCCGCCACATGTCTCATGTTTATCATAATGGTGACATACAGGCGACGAATAGTGACTGACTAACAGCTCGATAATCCACCCGCTGATAATGATTTTAATGCTGATAGTTAATTAATCGAGCGAACAACATCTTTAGTGTTATTTTGTGCGGCTATCCAATCACTATTCAGTGGCATTAAATAGTCAAAACGAGAATCAACAAAATTTTCTTGTTTGTTAGCAACTGATTTGTGCTGTTTAAGGGTTTTCATTGAATGACCTATAATAACTGTGCCTGGGAATATAGTTGACCAAATTATCGTTAATCTTTTTTTTCATAACTGAATTTCAATTTGACTAATTTTATTTTCTGCATCAGCAGCAGGAACTGCACAACATAATAAAATTTCACCCTTATTTAAGGATACCTCTATTGCTTGTTGGTAAGTTGTTTTTCCTTTTAGCAGTTTGACTTTACATGCCCCACATTGACCGCTGCGGCAACCATATTCAGGGTTTAGCCCATGCGCTTCAGCAAATTTCAATAGATTACCATCAGTTTTTGACCAGGCTTGTTCAAGCTGTGATTTGCTAAAGCTAACAATAGCTTCGCTAGCTACAACTTCTTGTGTTATAGGTTTTTTTGTCTCGAACTAAGGAAGCGGGACCAAATGCTTCAGCAAAAATATGAGCATCACTTATTCCTAACTCCCTAAGATTGTTGTATTGGCTTTGCATAAAACTATTGGGGCCGCATAAACCTAGAAAAATCAGTTAAATCTATCCCTACCAATTAAATTTGGCATAAATTTGACAAGAAGTTCAGAACTGTATCCGTGTTTTTCACCCCCAAATCAAATTATCAGGTGGCCTCAAAATCATTCCTTGCAAATATTTCTTCATTGCTTCACTTAAAATGCGGTACCAGCATTACAAGGGAGTCAACTGCGGAGCAATTGCCTTTAGATCATTAAAAAAGTCGTTAATTCGTTGATAAGCCGCTCTGACAAAGGGTGCTCTCCCATGGCTGCTGGTAATCGTTAAGGTTTTCTGTGAAGCATGAGTGGTTTGTTTGCCCACACCGTACAGCAGCAAAGGCCGGGATACAACGGCCTCAAAATGCTTATCAGGCTCTACCAGTCGAACAAACAATGACCACCAGTTGTAGACCAGAGCAATCATGCGAGCGACTAAACGACAGGGTTTTATCTTCTGTGTCACAAAACCACCCCAGCCCCACTGGTTTTTGATTTCATCAAAGTTATTTTCACAATCAGCACGGTCTCGATAGTGCTGTACGATAGTGACAACACCTGCATCCAGTGAAGTGACTAATACGCTATATTCAAAAGCCGCCATGTCTTCTGCAGGCTCCAGCAATGATAGTTGTCTGGGGAGTGCTTTGTCGGTATCCGGTGCAATCACTACATTATTTTTGACGCGTCGCCGAACGATAACAACACGCCGAGGTCGTTTCCAGGTGCTGAGTTTCAGTTCAGAGAATAAGGCTTCCCAGCCTTCAGTCGTGTGCTCCCAACCAGACTTGCAGTGAGACTCAAGAATCAATTGTTTAACGTATTTGGATTGACGAAGTTTGAATAAGTAATCTATTCCTCGATTTTCTGCTTCTGCCATAATGCCTTCGTTCCCCCAGTCACAATCACCTCGAATGAACTGTGGCCAGTGTGTTTTGGGAAGGCGATCCAGCAGTGACCACAATCCCGGAGCCGAATAGCTGGACGCACTCTGATTGCCTGCCTGAACTTCAACATCCAGAATCAGGCGCAGATTAGCTATCATGTAGGTATGAAAAGTGTGTGAAGGACGACCTGGTTTGTGCGGGTTATAGCCGATAACCGCACCTTCCTGCTTTCCGTAGAGAGGTTTAACGGTTACATCAAAGTCTAAAATCCAGGGCTGGCTGAGCAAGGGGCTATAACAATAATAAAGGCTTTCCTGTAACCAGCAGACACCTTCGTCTTCATCAATCTTTTGTAAGGCTCTGCGAGCGCAATCATCACTGACAACTTTGCTCATGCCCAGTAATTTGGCGTTCACACTATCGGCCATCAGGCTAGTCATACCCCCTGTGTCAGAATAGTTGTCGCCTCTAATTTTAACTTTTAGAGGAATAAAAAATGAGTCAAAAATTCACCCAAGGCTTTAAAATACAAGCCGTAGAAAAAGCCCTTAACCGATCGCCTGAAATAACGTTAGTTGAAATAGCAGACACATTGGGGGTTAGTCGTTCAGCTTTACAACGCTGGATTACACAATCAAAAAATCATGAATTAGACACATCAACATTCCCTATGCCTATGCCGACAACGACAAACAAAGAAAAGCGCCCTCAGGACTGGAGTCCAGAAGAAAGGCTCAAAATCATCAGTGAGAGTCATGGGTTAAGTGAACAAGCTGCCAGTGAACTCTGTCGGTCTCAAGGCATTTTTCTTCATCATATCGAAGAATGGAAACACCAGTTTATAACAGGCACAGTCTTATCCAGTGAAACAAAAAAACAGGGTTCAATCAAAACACTGAGAAATGAAATCAAAACATTGAATAAAGACCTTAATCGTAAAAATAAAGCATTAGCAGAAACGGCAGCCCTGCTGGTTCTCCAAAAAAAAGCAAACGCTATCTGGGGAAGCAACGAGGACAACTTACAATGAAAGATGACCGTCAGGCTATTATCACTTTAATAGATGAGGCTAAAAAGGCAGGTGCTAGGCAATCAGAAGCCTGTGAAGTCATCGGTCTTACCCCAAAAACGGTCCAACGCTGGTGTCATTCAGACAATGAACAAGATGGTCGAATAGAGGCAAAACATACCCCTGTAAATAAACTGACAAAAGCCGAATATCAGCGAGTTGTTGCCACTACAAATGATCCAGAATATGCAGACTTGCCACCGAACAAAATCGTCCCTCAATTAGCGGATAAAGGCATCTACATTGCTTCAGAATCGAGTTTTTATCGGATATTAAAAGCTGAAAATCAACTACAACACCGCCAAAAGTCTAAACCTGTGCATCAGATCAAAAAGCCCAAAGCACTGACAGCCACAGCCCCTAACCAGGTTTATAGCTGGGATATTACCTACTTGCCGACAGAAATAAAAGGCATCTTTTTATATCTCTACCTGGTCATGGATATTTACAGCCGAAAAATAGTTGGCTGGCAAATCCATGAAACTGAATCCAGTGCACAAGCGGCTGATCTGATGAAAGATATTTGTCAAAGAGAGGGCGTTAAACGCGAGCAAGTCACCTTGCATTCAGATAATGGCAGCCCCATGAAAGGTGCTGCGTATTCTTATGATCGTGAACGCTCATAATTACCATCGTGAACACCTCCCTTGTTCACGCATTGGATTTTGGTTATTTTACCTCTAAGTGTTCACCATCAGTCAAATTTGACTGTGTTTTTCGCATAGATTCTCCTTT
>JBJPGG010000176.1:0-14541 GCA_048595505.1 Methylococcaceae bacterium | reverse complement strand
AAGAACCCGTAGGAAGAGAATTATTCATGTACCGTCCTTTGTCCTGGCTGCATGTGTTAATTGTTACCTTGATTTCGTTTGTGCATATTTTGAACTGACTATACTTTATAATAAAGAAACGTAACCGACAAATACATTTTGTGCCTTCTCTGCGACGCCACCACTCGGATCCATCACACATGCAACAAAAGTAGTTTGGTCACCAGGTATTAGCTGGTCTAATCGGTACATTGTTCTGGACGAGCTCTATAAAGTTCCACACAGTGTGGTGTATGCGGTCTTTCATATCAGTGTGCAGAATGGCCCACACAACATTATGTCGATGATATATCAATAAAACTGATACGAAACCAAAATACATGCATCCAACTTTCATTGTCACCGTTGATTAAATTTTCATCAACTGCTAAAGTCAAGAGAATTAATAAAAAAAAACAACCATGCGATGGAGCGGTAGCTTGAGGTGCAGGCTGTGACGGTCAAACGGTGACAAAATCGGTCAATGGAAACGAAAATTAACTAATTTCTGCCAAAATCCTCCGGTTTGGGGGGTCCTTTTTGGTCGAGTACACATCTAAAGCAGATTGGTGGTACACGTTTACAAACCTCTCAAGTTCATAAAAATCGTGCAAAAATGGCCATATCTGATGCCACAAACAGTTTTATGGGTGCCTCCATCTTGGTGGGTGCGACTGAAAAAACGAAAATGTTCCTCTTTTGGGGTTTGATGAGATGAAAGCATTGGTGATTGCTCATCTTCTTCACAGTTTAAATGTATTTGTGAAGTTGTAATGATCATTTTGATACCATATGGCATATAAGACATGCTTCGATGATATCGTTATTTTAAACTAATTTATTCAAAATGGCCGCCACACCCTTCGTACCAAATGGCTGTTCATAAAACTAACGTTTTCTTCAATTCAAGAGTTTATGGCTTATACTAGTCATAAAAATAGTCTATGAACATGATAAGTACTCTTAAATGCAGAATTTAGACAAATTGATGTTGACCTCAAGGTTATTTGGGACAAACTATTTTTCGACCTTGTGATTCAATTGTCCTTTCAATCGAGAAGTCACCCTGCACATTTGAAAGAAAAATATGAATTCTTCAATGAGTTATGACAATATTTCTTTCACCTTTCGTTGTATTTAACAATTTCCAATCACATTTTTTCCTTTGTCTTAATGTATTATACATTAGACTAGTTAACAAAGTCCCAAATCATAAATGTGGGTCCTTTAAAGTGCAATATCTCAATTTCTAGAAGGCATTGTTTAGCATTTTTCATACTCCTTACAATAAACATTATCGCATGATTATTCTATGACGTTGAAAAAAATGTCCAAGTGCCTACAATTACAGGGCAAAAGGATATTAGTATTACACTTTTAAAATCCATGTAAATTTGAAAATGATTTTCTTTTAATAAAGTTTTATGAAAGTAGTGTCATAAAAAGGGTTAACATATTTAGTGCACACCTTATATATACTAGTCCCTTTGGCTAGCCCAACGCATGTTAAAGTACCGCAGATATTGTGCTGGGGGTTCAGCGCTGACCTGATCTGATTACAATGGCGCACCCTCGTCCAACGATAACAGCAACACTTTGATACCCAAAACGCATATTATATATATATAAAAAGGACTAAATAAAAAAGGTATTACCTAAGTCATGGTCACTGGAACTAGTGCTAGCTTCAGCCATTTGGATATCACAGCATGAACGCACTAAAACATCCACAAACAGGCCACAAAAGAGATGTTTAAACCTAAAGTCGATACTGTGCAGGTCAGCAAATGGAAGCACACAAATAAAAGGGTGACCCTTGCTTGGCCTTGCGACCCTAACTACACCTACTATATTTGGATACATAACAGTAAATTATTTAATAAAAACTCGAGCCATAATTTAAACAGAAAATTAGTGTGTACAAAATTAATGTTAGAGATATTCGTTAAAACTTAAATTTTTAAAATGAAGATAATTTACTTTTTCTATTAAATAATCAAATAAGCCAACTCATCAATTGATATTGGCATGGCTATAGTACATTTAATTGAAGCGTGGCACACGTGCTTACTTTGATCTACGAACATCTTTAAAAATCAAAATATAAATATGAAATTCGTAAATAATTGTGGCAACTCCAATTATTATTATTAATGTTTTTTTAAGATCATAATTAACATGTTCACTTTATTTTTTATATAACGTTGCTAAATGCCACTGAAATTTTCAAGTGTACACGTTGGCTCTAATAATGCTCTTATATTAGTTACTCTTGTAAAATAATATTAATATAAAACATAATGGTGGCAAAGCTGGCGTTGAGCCGTCTCTTTCAGGTGATACTACGTGGCCGGTCTGGAGGTATGCACGTTTTTCCTTCAATTTTTCCTCTGATAAATCACTTTAATTTATTAAATAAAGAGCTGTTGCATTCTAAAGATATTTTATGCTGACACTATTGAAAGGTAGAGTACAACAAATCGATTAAAAGCAACGTGAATTTGAGTAGCACTGGATGTAGTCTAGACTTTAGAAGTTCAAGTTGAAGTTGTCACGAAGATGAGCTTGCTTCGGTTACGTGTTGCAATATAATGATGTTGACTTGAAAAGTAAATTATTTGAATTCCCATCCATAGATTAAGCGTACCTAGTACCAGCTTATGAAATGATACGGTGAACTTTGATTTCACGTAGCTGTTGCTGATATTCTTTAGACCAGCTCTGTGGGACCACCTACAATTAAGGACTTCCAGATAGAAATTACAAGTACAACGTAATAAATTCTGACTATTTTTCTTTTGCTGATGACAACACTCACAAGGGTTATAGATGGAGATAAAAACATGCATCACATTTAATTTCTTAGATGTGAACATTTTCTTGACACATCGACTGTTAAATTCAAACGGCACATGCTCACACCACCCCGGATCAAGCACAGTAAATTTAGCAAGCAGCAGACAGTATCTGTAGGAACGAAGCTAGGGTTAAAATGCCACATTAGTTTTATACCCGTTAGACAAAAAGTGGGTTCTTTTTCGTTATTTACCCGGCAATATTTTTGTGGCAATTTATTTTTTTTTTTTGGGAACTTTTTTATTTTATTTTTTCGTTATTTACCTACTCGGCAATTTTATTTTTGGTTTTTCGTTAGGTTAGGTTACCTGGCAATTTAACCAAAAATTAAATTGTCGGGTAAATAACGAAAAAAAAATTGCCAAAGAATATTTCATTATTTTGGCAAACGTTTTAAACAAGAATAATCAAAAATAAAATTGCCAGGTAACCTAACCCAACCTAACTTAACCTAAAAATTGCCGGGTAAATAACGAAAAAGAACCAAAAAGTGTGCGAAGGTGCTAGCTCCTTCGAGCAGGTCAACTCCACCCCGGGATTTATTATTTTATCATTGCATTGAATGGCGGGTGGTTGTCTTATCAACGTTTCAGATGAAACTGTGGCTCAGATTGTTGGTTGCTTGCGTGCTGGCTACTGCAGCCGTCACAAGCGACGATGAAAGTATTGCACGTCTATTAGTACATAAAAGGATACTCAACAAGTATTTCGTTGAAGGAAAAGATATGGTAGTTGAATACATTCTGTACAATGTTGGCGGAAGGTCAGTAACTTGTTACACTTCATTGTTAGATTCTGACAGAATTTATTTAATATATTTAAAAAAATATATTTTAGTGCTGCAGTCAACATTCAAATGAGCGATAACAGTTTCGCAGCCGGCGATTTCGAACTCGTCAACGGAATGCTCGAGATTAAAATTGACCGACTCGGACCGTATCCTTGACCTTACGTGTTCATTGTAATTTCACATTGTGGATATTTTCCGATAGTTGTTGGAATCCTGTGTTTTTATTTATCCGTAGAGCAGCTGGAAAACTATTTAAGGGGCATGTTCAACGCATTTGTTTCTTAACACCTTGTTCAGTGGAAGCAACATCAGCCACACTGTAGTTGTCCGACCCAGCAAGTATGGATACTTCAACTTTTCAGCTGCTGAAATTACTTACCAGCCGTCTGATGATAGTAAAGATATTCAAGTAAGTTTTCCGCTTCATCCTTCGCAACGTTTGCTTTTTACTGCAGTGCCTTTTACAAATTGTCTTGAATTACCGCCCACTGAGGTAGGAGTGTCAAAAAGCAACATACTTAAAAAATTTAAAAACCTCAACCCGCTCGTGTATTTTCATACGCTTGATTTGAAGCTTTAGTTGACATTTTTTTGATTGTGAATCAACTGTTGGCATTTATAATGGAAAAGTGAAATATAGCATAAAGCTTCACTTGGAAAGTTGACTGAGCTTTTGCCTATTTAGTGTTGACCAAAGGAGAAAGTCTTTATGATAGCAATCATGCCTTCTTGGCACATAAAGCACGAACACTTTTAGAAAACATGTCTGGGAGTTCATCAAGAATGAATTCAAATAGTGAACATATAATTTTTATGTGTGTCAATTTTATTAACACAATGTTCCCACCTGCAGAGCGGCTCACACACGCTTACAAAATAATCCTGATCTTGTATACATTCTAATGTTAATTTAGAAGTTATTCCGAAATAGAATTTCGTAATTACTGATAACTCTTAATCTTTGATTACAGATAGGGTTTAGCACCGAGCCAGGAGAAGGAGGTATCATTCCATTCAAAGACTACAATCGTAGATTCTCTCCTCATGTGGTAGGTATCTGTTTACTTAGTAATCTTTAACATCTGTTTCCGTTGCCCTCTGCCTACCATTTCTTCTTTACAGCTGGATTGGGCCGCTTTCGCCGTCATGACACTACCCTCGTTAGGCATTCCATTCCTGCTGTGGTTCAACAGCAAAACCAAGTACGAAAACATTGTGAAGCACGCTAAGAAACATTGATGTAGTTAACCCACTCATTCATTTTAAATAAATTTTTATAATTTAATGAGGATATTGTCTGCATTTTATTTTGTTTTGTTTTCGTGTTTCATTATTCCCTATATTAGAGAGGTGCACGATGCAGCTCGGAATATACGGATCGACTTAACCATGGTTACTTTCAAGCTGGTCATTGCATTCTGTTTGTACAAAGGGTATATCTCACGGTTGCAAAAGTGAAGAAAACAACCCAAAAACACATTAAAGAGCTTGTTCAGGCCAACAATAAGCGATTGTGAGAACTGCTAGACTGTTGTCGATTACATCATTAGCGTGAGGGGCTTTCCAATTGCACTATGAGCTGGAGCAAATACTTCAAAAGGAATAAAGAGTCGGAAATAATAGTATTTGTTTTCTCGTGGCAGTAAAGCTTGAGAAGCTTGACGGAAGTCATTGGATCTTCTGATATGTATTTCTTGAGTCAAGTGCAGATGCAGCATTGTTGTGAAAAGTCATTGTATAGAAGAGGTACCTCCTTACGCACCTGGGTTGTGATTGGCTACGTCGTTCAAAACCTCATCAAAAAATAGTATTTTATTAAGATTTAAAAACAAGAATTTATTTGACGATAAATATTTTCAAATGTTCAAAGTTTAATTTTCGATGAAGATACAGCCTTCATCTTCTTCGGTTTTACTTTCTTTCCAGTTTTCACTCCTTGCGACAACACCTGATCTTGAAGCCTCGCAAAGAAAGCCTTTGACGAAGACCCTCTTCCACCAAGTGCTTTTCCATCATCCTAAACAAAAACATGGGAATTACAATTCCCCATGAACTACATCACAAATAAAATTTTAAAAACAGCAGACGACGAAGCTTACCTTGATTACGACGGCATCAGAACCCATCTTTTCCAACTGCTTGAGCGCATCTTCCTTGCTATATTTATTCCCCATGCCGGGATTCAATTTATCCACTAACCTCTGCCGCTTTGCCTTCTCATTCCTCCGCAACCTCGCTCTGGATTTCGATTTCCGTCTGTCATGCGTTTTGTCTTTCTTGCTCCTTTCCGAGTCTCCTTTCAGGTCCCCAGAAACTCGTTTCTATCACAATAATGTGATCTTAATCACCAAAACAGAAACCATATTTAGGAAGATAAAAAATGCCAGCATACTAACCAGAACTTCTTCGGGAGCGAGCAGGACTCCATCGCTGACGGATGAAGGAGCGACTTCTTCCACCGAAATGGCCGGTAAATTGCTTACAATCCTTATTTCTGGTGCAGGCTGTTGAAAGTGGCATCAGGAGCGAAATTAGCAGGTTTTGATTCAATAATTATCAATATGAGAGGCAAGCACTCACAGGCTGTGGCGTGAAATGATAATTGGATAGTGCATCTAGTTTCCTAAACAATGTGCTCATCATTTTCTTGATTTCTGTATGCTCCTGCAGCTCCTTTTGCTCCTCATTCTTGTCCTTCTGCAAAGAGAGTAACAATCACGAAATAAGTTTTAATTATTTTTGGTGATGCCAGCAGGTCATGTGATCTGTGCATGCACGCTACTGCCTGTAAACAACACTAGCACCACTGATGCTACTAAAAATATCGGCTACAACACATACAGGGACTATAACGATAGGATCTGTTATGCCTGGTACTAGATGGACCTAGCCTGAGGCACTAGTAAACCCCATTAATTGTCACTTCATATTGTTTGAAGCATAGGGAGATATGTGAGCACTCCTACCACAGTTCTGAATAAAGGATTTTAAACTACTAGAGGTGGCACTGGGCATGCAATCATCGGTGTAGTGGTCCACCATGAACAGGAATATGCAGCAGATAGGTTGGGAGGGAGGATACGTACAGCTGACCATGATGATGTCACAACATAGCCAGTGACGGTCTTTTGTAAAAGCCGGGAGAGTGAAAAAAAGCTAACCTAGATCTTCATCTAATTTAATCACTCTTGGAATATCTCAAAGATCCATATTGGGACCTCTACTATTTACTATTTATAATTTACTTAAATGACCTGCCAAATATTATTAAATATTAATTTATTTAAATAATATAATAATAATAATTATTATAATTATAATATATTAAAAATATTAAATATTAAATTAAGTATTAACCCCTTCAGTACCAAGGGCATCCGGAGAGGCCCTGTCTAATCTTACCATAAACCGCAAGACGCCCTACTCAATTGACATTCAGAATATATGCCTTTGTTGTTAGCCTAGTGACAGATGATCGAACATTGCCGACCTACTCAACAGGGCATTCCATGCTGTCGTGGGGCTTATGGTTCGATCATGGAGAACCTCTCCGTAGGGCCTTGGTATTGAAAGGGTTAAATACAAGAGAGCCTCCATAGCTGTGCCGGTGGGGGATTCAATAGAAAAATGGCTTACATTCTGCTGTCTTAGATATTCCTGCTCGTAAATCTGCGCAAGACTATCCTTGCTTTTCTCCTGATCCAAAACCAACCGCTTCCTGTACTCGAATGGCTCATCCTTGGGCTTTTCTTTCCGAACAACATCGTCCCACGCTTGGTCCTTTATTCGTTGCTTAATCAGTTGTTCCAACGTCAGCGTAGTGTCTTCCGTGATCACCGGAGCTAATGGATCGGAAAATAGAGTATGTTAATATCCACAGTCGGAGTAATTCCAATCTTGGGTTAAATGCACGGTGTTTACAACTAAGAAATCATGAATAGAAGCTGAAAATTCCAGAACATTCGCATCTAGGAGTGTTGCATTGTTGTTATATGCTGCGATCTGGTGGCTGTTTTGCAACAGAAATATAAATGGCTATTTGATAGCAAGATGTTTAGAAAAAGCTCCTGGATGGTCTCAATTATGTCCACAAAGCTTCTGATTGGATGATTTTTGATTCCCATTCCTCTTGCTGTCACTTGAAACAAGGCAAAGCGGAAATACATAGCCTAACCACTAGTGTGGACTGAAATGATGTACCTTGCCTGGTCGTGTGATCAAACTGAAGATGTTCTTGAAGCAAGCTGTTTTCTGGGCGGGTTCCCGCTGCTATTTCTCCCTTCAACTGCCACGGCTTTTCACCAAGATTGCTCTCCTCCAGCTCCGCAATTTTCTTATTCACCTTCACAAAAATCAAACGATAAAATAATAAAGAAATAACAATGAGGTGAATTCAAAATAAAATGTCAACTTACTCGCTCCTGCCTAACTTCAAAATTTGATTTCACCCCATTCTCGGCTCCGGCGACTTCGTCATCCGAAGAATCGGCCAGCAGCAGTTTAGCCTCATTTTGCTCCTTGGCTGGCTCGATATCCCTGGTGTCGTACCGATCGTCGCATATATCCATGTCACCATTGTCACTTTCCTCACCGTTCAAATCACCTTCTTCTTCGAAATCGTGAGGTGGATCGAAAAAATCTTTATACATCGCCTTTCTTCCACTCTTGTCATCCGGACCGTCGTCGGGGTCACGGAAGAAGTCAATATCCTCGCTATCATCACTTTCAAGTTCGAAATCCGATGCTTCTTTCTCCTCTTCCGCCTTGAGGAAATCCTCCAATTCGTCAACCTTGAAGAAATCGTCATCAACGATACTCGGTCGAATTTTCTTAGTCGTTATTCGATTTCTTTTCCGAGAACTTCCATCATCTTCGTCATCAATATCTTCTTCGACAGGTTCTGAATCATCTTCTTCAAAAGGTTCATCGATAGTTTCAGCTTCATTCGACTGCGGGATGAATTCTATATTTTTCCTTGCGGAAACAGCGGCAATTTTTTTAAGGAATAGTTCTTTAACAAAATCATTGTTAAGTTCAAGTTGCTGCCAAATCTGTTCATCATCAAAGTTTCGGATGATTAATTCGGGCAAGCTTTCTTCATTCGGTAGCTGAACTTTAGTTTCGTAATCTTTGCTGGAATCGTACAAAGTCTTCGTCAAAGGCTTGAATTTTGTAACGACATTCTCCTGGGCACTGAAAGACACATAATGAGAATCAAGTAAACCCTTTGCCGGTTGTACTTTTTATGCAGAAAATGTGGCCTGGATGTGTTATCTGTTTAGCTAGCTTTGTTATCAATGTCGGTTCCTTCCTGCCTTCACGTGTAAATAAAATCCGTGCATGTGTAGCAGAAGTAGGGTAGTCAAAATTAAGGCTGTATTTGAATTGTGCATGGATATTATTCGGAAGCAAAATATGCTCAACATGTTTAGTAACAGAGGTTAAACAATGCAACCACTTGTCTTCCTCGTTCTTTTTCTGTTGGTGGGTCGCAAAACATCAATCAATCCTCTTTCTTTAAAGGTCATGGGCAATCATATTTATAATTTGGTAAATAAATTGCGAGGGGTGAAGCCCATTAAGTACTTAGAGACTAGGCCATTTCAAGCTAGGCCCATTGCCCTAACACTCCAGGTACGATGTACCCCTTCCCCGTGACGGAATCATGGAGGAAGTACCGAATTAACACCTGGGTTGGGTATTATCCACACGGATTCGAACCCGCAACCTCCCAGACGCAGTGACTATGTTGATACGAGCACGGCCACATACACTTGGTACATTTATACTTTGGCTGAAATGGGGTTTATTCACTAGAATATATTGTTATTAAACAATAAAACTAACAAAATAGCTATTATTTCTGAGGAAAAACGATTTTTGTAGTCATCTTGCTCTCAGCTGATAAAAAAGCAGTTACGCGCCAACACTACGTGGCCATGTGACGTCATATCTGACCCAGTCATTCAACTGAGTCTGCAATGGATGCCTTAGACCAGCAATATGATCTCGCCAATCTTGCAATTTTTGTCGAGAGAAAAGACACGCTAGATCCGATTGTTAGTGGCAATTAAAGCCAGGTCAGGTTGTATATGATTCCGAGGAAAGCAGCAGTGAGAGGGATAGGACGATGAGTCTGTGGCCGGGTGGGTGAACAGATATGAAGAGGAGATTGTGATTTGAATTATTGCGTTATATATATACACACACACAGGAAATTAATGTAGATAGAGGCGGTCACTGGTCAGACAGAATGATCGGCGGAGGTCAGCTGGATGAGCGGCCGAACTCGGCAGGATCATCGAATGGCTGAGCGGCGGTGATTGCTGGATGAACGGCCATGGTCGTCGGACGAGCGGTCGGGGTCGCTGGATGAACAGCATGCCAGTTCATACGTTTCGCAACAGCATGGCTACGTTGCCCAGTATTTCTTTCATTTTTCTTCTTTCCAAGATGAAAGCTTGGTACAGCATCCTCTTATAAGTAGAATAGGCTACAGTAAATGCCTAATGATTCACATTCACTGGGTGATGGTGAAATATAATCATAAGGATCCTTGAAATGACTGCTACACGGTGAGGGTTCCATTCTTTTTCGCCGTAATTTTGTCTACTTATCTTCAAAAACCATAGTTTACTCACGACGCAATCCTTGGGGTAACGATAAAACCTAATGCCAACAGCCTGACCTGGCTTAGACATTGACGTACAATCCACAACATACTACGATTATGATACGAACAATACACTATGATTTTAACTAAAAACAATAAAAATAGCAGAGCCATATAGACTAGTGAAGTGTAAGTACTGTACTAGCACAAGATAAAACAGTCGGGTCGTTTGTGATGTTCCACCCCTTCTTACCTTGAACTGATGAATCTGGGTGCGTCTCGTTTTTAACATTAATCTGTAGCGGTTTTGGCTACAAATACATCGCCTCTCGGCCATGTACACTCTCTACGACGGCCAGTTAGCAACTGTAGCCTTCCATGTGCTAGAATGTGGAACATTCCTGATTGGTCCAGCTACGCCACGCCCAATGACGTAAGCACTCCTGATTGGTCCAGTTACGCCACGCTCCATGACCTACCACGTGACGCCAAGGCTGACACCATTGCGTAACATCTTCCGAACTACGGCCCAAAATGGAATTTTCGTCGCCAAATCTCGGGTATATAAGACTGAGCTTTAGGGCTTCAGCTTCAATCAGTTTTGGTGGCATAGGCCTCAGAATTACCACACACCGAAGGTGGTGGAACGAATGGGTGTGGAACAATAATTCTGAGGAGCGCTGTCAAAACTGGAGGCTCTAGGATATACGTCGCCGCGTTGACCAGTCCTTGCTGCAGTCTGCCGACGTCCCTGCTATCTCTGCCGACGTCCCTGCCATCTCTGCCGAGGATCTTGCTGTTCACGCCGACGCCCCTCGATGTCCGTGCCGATGCCACTTACCATCAACGCCGATGTAACTCGCCATCCACGCCGACGCCCCTCGATGTTCGTGCCGATGCCACTTACCATCAATGCCGATGTAACTCGCTATCCACGCTGACGACTCGCTGTCCACGCTGACGCCCCTCGATGTCCGTGCCGATGCCACTTACCATCAACGCCGATGTAACTCGCCATCCACGCCGACGCCCCTCGATGTCCGTGCCGATGCCACTTACCATCAACGCCGATGTAACTCGATATCCATTCCGACGACCCTCGATGTCCATGCCGATGCCACTCGCCATCCACGCAGACGCCCCTCGCTGTTCCTGCCCACGCCGTATCCCTGCCGACGCTGTATATCTGTTCTTGCCTATGCAAACTGTACATATTCGTATATTAAATGACGGGCAACAAAAACCAGATCACTTCATTTCTGTGAGCCTAACAGCCACAAATTATTGTCAATATCCCAGCTAATTAATGGCGGATTTTTAAAATCCTTGAAGCTATTTTTGTTATGACCGGTAGACTACATTCAAACAATAAGTTAATTTTCCCTACCCATGACCTTTATGTCGTGTCAATTCCCACACCATACTTTTCAGTACGTAAATCGTCGTAATCGATAATAACATATGCTTACTTTTCTTCGCTTCACTGCTATGCATAGTATATACATATATACCTGCAGCTGTATTTATTGTGTCTTAAACTAATCTAAAATAAGTATTTGAACTCAAATTAAACCTGTATTTAATTCACGCGGTATCATCACTCACAAACCAAGGTAGTCCCAGAGAGCAGAAATTTAACACGTGATTTATATTGGATTAAGTGATTATTTAAGAAATATCGATAAACTTCTTTTTTACCTGACGAACAGCTCGGGAGATCTTACTAATGACTCAAAAGTTGACGAAACAGATGCAAACATGGATTTTTGTTTGGGCATGTTTGGTAGCGCTACGGAATCATCTGCACAAACACATGCCCTTTTTTCGACGAAGACCTCTCTCAGACTACTGTTACTCCGAGACATAATTTATCCGGGCGAAAACTGAAATACCCGTCCTAACTTCTTGTTTAGTAATTTGCTGTGTATGTTGGGTAGGAGAAGATTGGTCTTTCCAGTATTGGTAATGATGTAATATGAATGGATTGACATCAGTGCTAACTTTTGAAATATTGTAAAATATATTTGTTATATTCGAAATGATTTGGAAAAGTCCCGTTTCACAGAAACTTGGTGGCACCTTTTGAAACGTTTATGTATCATTTTATGAATAACTTAGCTGCATATAGAAGCATGGATAGAATTAACACTGTTTGCCTGTGCCGTGGCCAATCTGCATGTCGCAGCGTGTGTGGGACCAAATCGAAGAGTAGCATATACGATTTGAGATTTAATGTGTGATTATATAATCTATATACAAAGCTGATTTTATTGACAAGCTAATAAGACCCCATAAAAGAAAAGGATGTGGATATGCTTACGACAATCGCCAATTTCCGGTTGCGCAGACCTAACCTAACCTGAAAACTAAGAAGCTCTGTGTCTACCGAAAGTGGCATGGCTGAAGTTCATGAACCGTCGGCACACGTGACAAACTGGCGATCCTGACTGCGCAACTGGAAATTGGCAATCTTCGTAAAAAAATCATTAGTTTATCATCCCCAGCCGCATCACTTTATTGCTGTAGCAGAGCTACAGCCTTGACAAGGTGAGCGGAATTGCCAGAAATGACTAAGATCCGGATAGCACGATGTTACAAGAGTGGCATACACGAGAAATGTGGTGATTTAAAGGTTCAACTTCACCATTTCTGCGACGCATCTGAAAAAGCGTATGCTTGTGTTTCGTATCTGCGTTTTGATGATGGAAACACCGTCCATATTGCTTTTGTTATGGCGAAGTCACGTGTTGCACCTGCAAAGCAGATCTCGATGCCTCGCATGGAGTTGAGTGGCGCCGTTCTCGCTGTTCGACTGAACGACGATATCCGAAGAGAATTAAATTTGACTGATGATGTGTCTACCTTTTACTGGACTGATTCTACTGCAGTTTTAATGTACATACATTCTGTTACTGGTAGATTCCAAACATTTGTGGCAAACAGACTGTCAATAATTCACGACGGATCTCAACACCATCAGTGGAAATTTGTGGATGGAAAAGACAACCCAGCTGATCGGGCTTCTCGGGGTGTACATGCCTCGGAACTTGTGGATTCT
Source organism: Methylococcaceae bacterium (assembly GCA_048595505.1). Classification (GTDB taxonomy): domain Bacteria; phylum Pseudomonadota; class Gammaproteobacteria; order Methylococcales; family Methylomonadaceae; genus QPIN01. The sequence goes on along the minus strand of JBJPGG010000176.1, from coordinate 1,206 downwards.
GTTGATCATTGGCTTCACGGTCCGAGCTTCCTATCACTGACTGAACATGAGTGGCCAAAGAGTCCTATGTATACTTCGGAAGATCTAAAGAATGATCCTGAAAGGAAGCAGTCAGCCGAAGTTTTTGCTGTCATATCTCACTCTGCAGGAAGCCTCCACAAGTTGTTGACGTATTATTCGTCCTACTCCCGTCTGAAGTGCAGCATTGCATGGCTGAAAAGATTTAGGATGTATCTAATATGGAGATTTTTAAAAAAAGGCGCTTGTCCCCCAGTAGGAAATCTAAGGATAGAAGAGTTGCGCAATGCAGAGCTAGAGATTATTCGGGTGATTCAGCGAAATGAATTGGTTGAAGAATTTGATATTCTATCGAGTGGCGAGCTGGGAACATCAAAGAAGAAGAACACAACAAAAGGGTCACGTCTTTCGAAATTAAATCCGGTTGTGAAGGATGGCCTTATTTGTATTGGCGGACGTCTACGTAATTTGAAAATAGAATCAATGAAGAATCCAATAGTCTTGCCAAATAAGCATCATGTCACAAATTTGATCATTCAGGAAACCCATGATCTATTGCGACACGTCGGGATTGAACACACGTTGGCTGAAGTTCGACTTCGATTTTGGATTATAAATGGTCGAAGTGCGGTAAGACGTGTTCTGTCAAAATGTATCAAATGTAAAAAGCTACGTGGCAACGTTATGGAACAACGTATGGCAGATTTGCCGGCAAACAGAGTAACACCAGATCAGCCGGCATTCTATTCAACAGGAGTTGATCTCTTCGGTCCTATGTTGGTGAAGCAAGGGAGATCTCGAGTGAAGAGATGGGGTTGTTTGTTTACGTGCCTCAACAGCAGAGCAATTCATATAGAGGTAGTGCATTCCTTAGATACGAGTTCGTTCATCAACGCTCTCCGCCGATTCATCAGTAGGCGTGGAAATATAAGAACCATCAGATCAGACTGTGGCACCAACTTCCAAGGCGCTGATAAAGAGCTGAAGGAACAGTTGAAAAAGTGGAATCAACATCATATTCACAAGTTTCTGCAGCAAATTCCCATTGAATGGCTGTTTAACCCTCCATCGGCAGCACACTATGGCGGCGTTTGGGAGAGACTGATAAGATCTGTAAAGGAAATCTTGAAGTTTGTCGCATCCGAACAACTACTAACTGATGAAGGATTGGTTACTGTTATGACTGAA
>JBJPGG010000175.1:0-7591 GCA_048595505.1 Methylococcaceae bacterium | reverse complement strand
CTGTACAACATCTTCGATTCCAATTCCACGAGAATAACTATTGTTATCTCATTCGACTAACAGCATAGACAGCACCACTAAATACAATAGTACTAGGCAAAACAGCCATTACCATCGGGCTAAATTCATAAACCAACCCTAAATGCCCTGCAATTTTATCAAAAATATTAAACGTCATACCCAGGACGATTCCAATCATCATACGCCCACCCGTTCCTACCCCTCGTTTAACTCAAACCACAAATGGAATTGAAAACATAAGCATAACAAATGTAACAAATGGATTAATTAAGCGACTCCAAAAAGCCAACTCAAACGCCTGTGATTTTTGGTTATTATCCTTGAGAAAGTTAACATACATAAACAAATCATACAGGGACATATTTTCCGATTTAACAACAACCGCCTTAAGTAAGTCAGGGTCTATCGAAGTTTTCCATTCCATTTCCAGCTTGTGATTAGCCATCATTTGTTTAGACAAAACCTCTGTTTCTTTAATTCCTTTTAGCCGCCATAAGCCATCCCCCAGAAAGCTTGCCTGCTCAATCTTAGTCACTAACATTAATTGACCTTTCTCATCCAGCTCATAAATATAAATATCAGATAAGTGCCCTTTATCCTCAATCTTACGCACATTGATGAATTTATTGTTTTCCCTTAACCATAAGCCATATTTAGAACGCATGACAACCTGATCATTTTGAGCAGTTGTTCTTATCATCTGAGCTGTACGTTCTGCCTCAGGCGCAATAAACTCCCCAACAAACACTGAAATAAAAACCAAGATAACACCTGCCAGCATCACAGCTTTTATCACCCAAAAAATTGACAACCCTGCTGCGCGCATGGCAACAATCTCTCGATTATTACCCATTGCACCCACCACAAAAAGACTCCCCAGCAATGCTGATGAAGGAATGAGCTCATAAAATACGCGAGGTGAAGTTAAAGCAAGATATAAAAGAATTTCTTTTAAGCCATAATTCCCTGTTCCAATATCTTTTAGTTCATCACTAAAAGTAAACAGATTAAAAAGTGTTAGCAAAAGTAACAATGCAACAGCCGAGCCTTTTAAAACTTCCTTAACGATATAGCGCGTTAAAACATTCACTTCACACCTCGCTGTTTAATCTGCATCATTATCCATTTTATTCCATACAAACGAACCAACAAAATACAACCTAAAAATAGCAACAATAGGTACACCCAATAATACCCCATGGAAACAGGTATAGCTTCATTTACCACCCAACTATGACTTACTCGCTTTAAATTCCCATAAATAAAATAAATAGCGAAAGCCACAGCCAAACTGCCATATACCCCCCCCCGAGGTGACAGCTTAGCTAAAGGCACAGCCAAAAAACTCAAACACAAAACTGCCAGTGGAATTGACAATCTTTTTTGCATTTCAGCTATATCTTTTAACTTTTCAGACTTCCATAATTCATCACTAGGTATGGCATCACGCTTTTGATGAAGCGCTCTGGCCTTTCTTTCTATCCGCACAGCATATTCAGTAAACTTCTCGATAACAAAATCCATTTCCCCCGGCACACCCAGCACTCGCTCTCCATGCTCCAACACTAGATACAATCCTCCCGGTAAATTTTTCATCCGACCATACTTCGCATTGACTATGCCTAGCTTTCCCCCCTTCCTGTCCTGTACAAATACGTTATGCATTCGTTTATCAGCATCAATCTCTTCAGTATAAAAAATCAGCTCTCCATGACTATATTCACTAAACCGGCCCGCGGCAATACCTCTGATATCAGCTACCTTCTGGTCTTCATGAATAAGAGCTTTCATCTTTGATTGCGCCCACGGTGTTGCAACCATAGACAGACCTGCAGCTGCAATGCTAAGAGGAATAATCAACAAATAAACTGACCGATAAATAACAGCAACGCCACCTCCAGCCGATGCAATAGCTGCCATTTCCTGATCTCTATACATCCGCCCCAAAACCATCAATATAGCCATAAAAACTGCAGCAGGTAAAAAAGCACTGATAGCAACAATCGTATTTAAACCTAAAATATTTAAAACCGTTTCATTAGAAATATTTCCTTCTATTGCTTTGGCTAGCACTTTTATAAACTTACGACTCACTATAATGACCACAATGACTGACAACACAGCCAGCACTGTTTTCAACAAGTCTTTCATAATCATCTTATCTAGAACCGATACCAAGCGATAAGATTTAGTTTTATTTATTTTTTGAGACTCTATGTCCAAACGACCCACCCTAAAAAACTCATGTATAATTACCTTAATTCATCCCTTTAATTATTCTCTCACAAATACCTATATGGACTATTCTATAGAAACCTTACCTTTAGACAAACAACAAACTGATTGTACTATTGTTGGCATATATGAAAATCAACAGCTTAGTCCATCTGCCGCAGCAATTGACAAACAGAGCCAAGGAATAGTCACCCGTCTTATTGAACGGGGAGATATTATAGGAAAAAACTCAGAAACACTGCTTATCAACTACATTCCTGATAGTAGTTTAAATCGTATTTTACTCGTTGGCTTAGGTAAAAAAGATAATATTACGCCAAAACTTTACCGTAAAGCCCTGACTGCGGCCATATCAAGCATTAAATCCACAAAAATCAAATCAACCAGCTGTACCCTTATAGATATTGATGTTATCAATAATGACACCCAATGGAAAGCCCGGCAGATTGTAGAGATTTTTAATGATGCTATGTATCAATACCAGGAAACTAAAAGTTCTAAAGAACCCGCACCGGAACTTAATACAATACAACTTTATGCCACGGACGACATCAAATCACAAGCAGAACTAGGATTAAAACGTGGTTTAGCCATTGCCAAGGGTGTCGAATTAACAAAATTGCTCTCTGATCTACCGGGTAATATTTGTACCCCTAGCTACCTGGCAGACCGCGCAATAACACTGGCAAGCAATGCTGATAAGATGAGTGTTGAAATTCTGGAAGAAAGTGATATGGAAACATTGGGCATGGGCTCATTTTTATCGGTTTCCCGTGGCAGCCGCCAACCCGCAAAATTAATCATTTTAAATTATCAAGGTGGCGCAAAAGACAGCAAGCCCATAGTTATTGTAGGTAAAGGGTTAACTTTTGATGCCGGAGGTATTTCCTTAAAGCCCGGTGCAGGCATGGATGAGATGAAATACGACATGTGTGGAGGTGCCAGCGTTCTAGGTACATTACAGGCAGCTGCAGAAATGGATTTAGAATTAAATATTATCGGCATCGTACCTTCTTCTGAGAACATGCCTGATGGTGATGCCAACAAACCGGGTGATATATTAACCAGCATGGCAGGTCTAACCATCGAGGTTTTAAATACTGATGCCGAAGGCCGGTTAATTCTTTGTGACGCATTAACTTACGCCAAAAAATTTAACCCAGAAGTCGTTATAGATTTAGCCACATTAACAGGTGCCTGCCTAGTTGCACTGGGAAGAGTACCCAGTGGACTCTTAGGTAATGACGACCCACTCTGCAATGATTTAATCAAAGCCAGTGAAACCGCCTGTGACAGCCTATGGCGATTGCCTTTATGGGAAGAATATTACGATCAATTAAAATCCAACTTTGCTGACCTGGCTAATATAGGTGGCCGTGATGCAGGCACCATTACTGCCGCATGTTTTCTATCTCGCTTTACAGAAGATTATCGCTGGGCCCATCTAGACATTGCCGGCACAGCGTGGCGTACAGGTTCTAATAAAGGAGCAACAGGTCGCCCGGTGCCTTTATTAAGTCAATATTTAATTGATAGAGCACATGCCTGAAGCTAGCTTTTATATTTTACCTACCCGGTCCTTATCAGACCGCTATTTGTTTGCTTGTAAACTAATAGAGAAAGCTTATCGAAGCGGACAGTTTTGTTATGTCTACACTGATTCTGATATGCAAAGTCAACAATTAGACAATCAATTGTGGACCTTTAGGGAAAATAGCTTTATACCTCATCAACTTTATGACGAAGCCCTTAATAAGCCCCCTGATTATGAGCAAACTGTTTTAATTGGAACCCATTCTGCCCCAGAAAAATGGCAAAAACTTATTTTCAATCTATCATCTAAATACCCAGATGATTTGACAAAAACTGATCGGGTTCTAGAAATTCTCGATAATAACGATGATCTAAAACAAGCAGGTAGACAGCGTTTTCGCCAATATAACCAGGATGGATTTAATACCACAACACATAAGATATAAAACTTATCAGTTCTCAGACATACACCAGTCTACTGACCTGAAAGTATTCGGTTATTAAATCCTTACGCCCTATCTTTGATGAAAGTGGCTAAACTGGCTCTACAAACTTATTCAAAATTTAATATAAAGACCCATTCATGGAAAAAACATACGCCCCTCATTCAATCGAACAACGTTGGTATCAAACCTGGGAAGACAAAGGCTATTTTAAAGCCAAACCAGAAGGTGAATCCTATTGCATCATGATTCCCCCACCCAATGTCACCGGTAGTTTACATATGGGACATGCATTTCAAGATACCATCATGGATGCCTTAACACGCTACCATCGGATGAAAGGGTATAGCGCTTTATGGCAACCAGGCACTGATCATGCCGGCATTGCCACACAAATGGTGGTTGAACGCATAATTAATGCAGAAGACAAAACCCGTCATGATTATGGCCGGGAAAAATTTGTCGAAAAAATATGGGACTGGAAGGAACAATCAGGTGGAACTATTACCCGCCAACTACGCCGCATGGGCTCTTCTTTAGACTGGGAAAAAGAACGCTTCACCATGGACGATGGCATGTCCGATGCAGTACAGGAAGTCTTTATTAAACTGTACGAAGAAGGCCTTATTTACAGAGGAAAACGTCTGGTTAATTGGGACCCTGTATTACATACAGCCGTTTCCGATTTAGAAGTCTTATCCGAAGAGGAAAATGGCCACATGTGGCATATGCGCTATCCATTGTCCAATGGATCAGGGCATATGGTCGTTGCAACAACCCGCCCTGAAACTTTATTAGGCGATGCTGCTGTTGCCATTCATCCCGAAGATGAGCGTTATAAGCACCTGTTAGGTGAGTTTCTGGAACTACCCTTAACAGGGCGACGTATTCCTGTTATAGCGGATGAACATGTAGACCCTGAGTTTGGTACTGGTTGTGTAAAAGTAACACCGGCTCATGACTTTAACGATTACGAGGTCTGGACACGCCATAGAGACTTATCGGCCATACAAGATATGCCTCACGGCGGATTGATTAACATCTTCACTGCTGATGCTTCCATCCGTGCTAATGAAGAAGATGAGAATCAACTCATTCCTGAAAAATATATTGGAATGGACCGCTTTGTCGCTCGTAAACAAATGGTTGCAGACCTACAAGACATGGGTTTACTGGAAAAAATCGTAGATCATAAACTAATGGTTCCTCGTGGAGACAGATCAAATAGTATAGTAGAGCCTTTTTTGACTGACCAATGGTATGTAAAAGTTGCACCGTTAGCAGAACCCGCCATTGCAGCCGTAGAAAATGGTGATATTAAATTTGTTCCTGATAACTGGAAGAACACTTATTTTGAATGGATGCGTAACATTCAAGATTGGTGTATTTCCAGACAAATCTGGTGGGGACACCGCATCCCGGCCTGGTATGATGAAGAAGGCAATATCTATGTAGGAAATTCTGAACAGCAGATACGTGAAAAACATAAGCTTGCTGCAGATTACCCACTTAAACAAGATGAAGATGTATTAGACACCTGGTTTTCATCTGCACTTTGGCCGTTTTCAACCTTAGGCTGGCCAGAAAAAACACCTGAGTTGGCACAGCATTACCCAACTAGTGTTTTAGTGACCGGTTTTGACATTATCTTTTTCTGGGTAGCCAGAATGATTATGATGGGATTAAAATTTCAAGGTGAAGTGCCTTTCAAAGAAGTCTATATTCATGGCCTGGTTCGTGATGCAGAAGGCCAAAAAATGTCTAAATCCAAAGGCAATGTATTAGACCCTATTGATTTAATTGACGGCATTGATTTAGAGTCCTTAGTAAAAAAACGTGTCTCTGGCATGATGCAACCGCATTTACAAAAGAAAGTTGAAAAATCCACACGTAAACATTTTCCTGATGGCATTCCTTCTTTTGGCACCGATGCACTACGCTTTACATTTGCCTCTTTAGCATCGACAGGCAGAGATATTCGTTTTGATTTACCCCGCACCGAAGGCTACCGTAACTTCTGTAATAAATTATGGAATGCAGCCCGCTATGTGCTAATGAACACTGAAGATCAAGATTGCGGACTCTCTGATTCTGTTTGTGAATATTCACAAGCCGATTTATGGATCACCTCACGTTTAAATCAAGTCATTACTACAACCAGTGAAGCTATTGAAAGCTACCGCTTCGATCTAGCGGCTCAAGCCATCTATGAATTTACCTGGAACGAATATTGTGACTGGTATTTAGAGTTGGCTAAAATTTCATTGCTATCAGATAACCTGGCAGTTCAACGAGGCACCCGAAAAACATTAGTCACTGTTTTAGAAAACATTTTACGCTTAAGCCACCCGTTAATGCCATTTATTACTGAAGAAATCTGGCAACGCGTCGCCCCATTAGCAGGAATAAATGCTGAAACTATTATGCTGCAGCCATACCCCGAAGCTGACAACAAGCAAATTAACCAGCAAGCAATTATTGAAACCCAATGGATTATGGCTTTTATTCTAGGCATACGCAGAATTCGTGGCGAAATGAACATCGCCCCAGGCAAGCCATTACCTGTTTTATTGGAAAATGTCTCATCTAATGACCATAATTTTCTACAATCCAGCCAGAACTATATATTAAAACTGGGACGTATTGAGTCTATTACCTTGCTAGGTACTAAAGAAACGGCTCCTGAGTCAGCCATGTCCCTACTCGGGGAAATGAAAATATTGATTCCCATCGCAGGTTTAATCGATAAAGATGCGGAAATATCACGTCTGGAAAAAGAAATCCAAAAAATCAAAAAGGATTTACCTCGAGTTGAAGGAAAGCTAAATAACCCAAAGTTTATTGACAAAGCTCCAGAAGAGGTTATAAACAAAGAAAAAGAAAAATTAGCTGCGCTACACTCTTTAAAAAATAACCTTGAGCAACAACTGATCAAAATAAAAGCCTTGTAAGAACCTGTTTAAGATCATAACAAGCTGTTGTCAGTTAGCTACGGACGGACTGCAAACCCCCTCATTTCTAAAGTAAATAAGGGGTTAGAACACCGTCCAGCATAATTTACAGCAGCGCAATAGGTCATGAACAAACTCTAAGCAACACCAGCAACATTGGTTTTGCAATTAAAGAGTTAATGCAAAATACTAAACCCATGAACGAAAAAGGGTTTACTAACTTAAATAGTTGTCCGGAAAAGTGTTGACACATCAAAGAGCTGTATCTTCCCGTTTAGTGGTGTCCCTTTGCGCATAAACTGCCAAAACAGAAATATTTTGAATTGATAATTGCCGAGCAACAAATATTTGAACATTCATGGGAACAAGCATTAAATTTGAAAGGAAGCTTCCTAAAAATCGAGCGCA
>JBJPGG010000174.1:0-6115 GCA_048595505.1 Methylococcaceae bacterium | reverse complement strand
ATAGCACTACGAAGGGGCATCATGAATAGACTAACAGGGCAAACGGCATAGCCATTTGCCCAAGCCACCGCCTAAGGCGGTGGCTATACAAGACTGATTATAATAAAAAACAGAACTATCAAAACCGCACCGCTTATTTGTGGTCGCTTTTGATTTTTTATATTATTTAGTTACTAACAATTTTTTTTCTTGGCGTTTTAACCACAACTTATTTCGCTTATATATGCTGTATCTAATAGTAATACCTTCGACAAAAGAAGGTTTAGAAAATGCTCCTACAGCCCAATATGGGGGCAAACATTGAGTATTCGTACCAGGCCTTAAGCCACTACCAGCCCCTCCCATACTTATATAATCACCAATTTTAGCAGTGCCTTTTCCATTACGTATTATATTAACTACTCCATCTAGCCTTACTAAATAAAAATAATTTGGCCATTCTATTAAGGTTATAAAAGAACCATCAACCCCCTCAAAGCCAAGGCAGTTATTTTTAAGTTCAAGCATACCACTAATCATAGCCTCTCTAAACATGTAACCGTGTCTAGAAACAGGCGGAGGACGTTTGGGGAAAAAAACATCTTTCACTAACGTAGCTTTATCTATATCTAAAGAACATGAACTAAGAACTGTTATTAGCAGTAAAACTAATCCCTTAAAGATAACCTGATATCTTTTTTTCATAGATTTGCAAATAATGCTCGAGTTTTAAACATACAAATTTTGTAAATATTATGCAAATAACAGGAAACAAACAGGTAAAAGATGGACTGACTTTTACCCACAAATTTTAACTAAAAAATGACTTTAAATAAACCCGCTAACTGTTTGTTTTCCAGGTTAACTTGATTGTATAGCTACTAGATTTTTACATGTCAACAGATAAAAAACTCAAGTATATAGATGAAGTTAGACAAATTTTGCATTTAAGCCATTATGCTATAAGTACTGAACGTAATTGCTGTTCTTATACTTTAACTTTCTACAATTTGAATTTGCGGAGATGATTTGTCCAATTCAACTACCTCACCAATCGTATGAAACTGCTGATGAAAATCATCACCAAGAGTAGCATAGTGTTCTGCAGGTATTCCTGCTAATAACCCTCCCGATGTTTGAGGATCAAATAACAGATTGAAACGAGGGTTTAAGGTGATCGTATCCGACCACTTTTGTGTTTCAAACGCTTTACGATTTTGATCATAAAGACTACTTTTAATGTTTTGTAAAACTAATTCTTCAACACCCGAAAATAATGGTAAGGCATTCAAATTCACAATTGCTGAACAGGTTGATGCCTGACACAGTTCATTTAAATGCCCAAGCAAGCCAAAACCGGTAACATCGGTACAGGCTTTAACATTGTGACCTGTCAATAAATTTGCCGCTTGGTCATTCGGTTTTAACATGGATGCAATAGCCTGATTAAAAACAACACCCTCACATTTGTCTTGCATCGCTGCTGCTAGTATCACACCTGTTCCTATGGGTTTTGATATAACCAGCTTATCTCCAGAGACTAAACCGTGTTTATGAAACAGTGTTTTTTTATGTTGAATGCCATTTACTACCAGACCTACTGAAAGTTCACTTGCTTCTGAAGTATGTCCTCCCAGGAATCGACATTGCAAGGTATCCAGTTGCATTAGAATACCTTGCATCAGCGCTGTTAATTGCCTCTTTTGTATTGTTTGGCTGGCATACGGTAAGGTAATTAGCACTTGTGCTGAGTCTGCTTTAAGATTCATCGCATAAAGATCACTTAATGCATGGTTAACTGCAATTTGTCCAAATAACCAGGGATCCTGAATAGGTGTTTTAAGTGCATCAACCGTTTGATAAATAATCTCTGCATTTTGGTTTATTTGCACTGCATCTTGGGGTTGATAAGCACCCTCTCCCATTACTTCATTAATCACTTGTTGCAGTACAGTGGCCGCTATTTTTGCTCCGCATCCTGCGCAGCGTTTTGTTGGGTTATGTTGTTCATTTTTTTCATCCTGGTCTATAAGCACTGGATTTACTATTGCTTCAGATGTCATCGATAGCAAAGGTAATTGATGAAACTGGTCCATAAATTTACTATCAATCGAATGTTTCCACCGCCAGACCCAGTCACCAGAAAAACTAATAAAAGATTTTGAGCCTGTTGCTTTCTTTTCACCCAGTGCCAACAAGCTTAAAAAACCATCTTGGGGTTTATAACTAACTAACGTTTGATCAAGCAACACGGCTCTTAGGTTATGAAATAAAGTCTTTGCCTGTCGGACTGCATAAACACCCGCCTTAGGTCTGGGGTCTGCAACCATGTTGACAATATCACCGGCGGCAAAAATATGATCATAATCGATAGATTGCAACGTTTGTCTGACTTTCATAAAACCCGTATTATCACAATCAAGCTGACTTTGCTGTAACCATGACGAACCTGATGCTTGGGTACACCATATAATTTCATCAGAAATAAGTTGATCGGCATTTTGAAAATGAATAATTCCCTGACTAAGTTTTGAAACTCGTGTTGAACTATGAATGTCTATTTCATATTGATTTAGCTGTTGTTTAACCTGTTTGATAACTGAGCAATTATAACCCGGTAAAATATCATCAGCAGCAGTTATCAAATGGTATTTTATTGATAAATTAATTTGTTTAAGCTTAAAGGCAATTGCCATGATGACTTCTACACTGCCCGCTCCTCCCCCCACAACTGCCAGTGATTGTATTTTATTTTGTTGTACCTGCTGCTGAATTAAATTCCAGCGCTTATAAAAGTCACTGATCGGTTTAACCGGGGTGGTATATTGAGCCGAACCTTCAATTTGTTGACTGGGGGTTGACCCTATATCGATAGAGACCACATCAAATTCAATAGCAGGACGATTTTTTAGTGTGAGTGTATTATTCTGCACATCTATTGCTGTCACCGTATCCTGAATAAAACGAATATTTGCCCAAAGTGACAATTTCACTAGATCAATATGGGTTTGTTCAAAACTATAATGCCCCGCAATCAACCCGGGTAACATGCCTGAATAAGGTGTCATGGCTTGTGGGCTAATTAAGGTTATACGCACTCCAGGTTCGGGGTTCATCGCCCATTGCCGTAAAACCAGTGCATGGCTATGTCCACCACCGACTAAAACCAGGTCTTTAAATATGGGGGTTGTTATCATTGCTTTATGGTCTTGAGGTGATCATCAACCCAGGCTAATATTTCTGGCTCTGTGCCTCGAAACAAAATATCCTCCTGCTGTTGTTGTAACTGATACTGGTACATGGGATCATAATATTCCAACAATAAACGACTGATGCCCTGGTCAAACAAGTGACTCTCTCCAGTTTCGAACAAATGTTCTAAAGCTAAGGTAAATGAGGCGTTAATCTCTTTATATCTAACACCACCCAAACGCTTTTTAATCCGTGCTAAATTATCCAGAACAAATGAACTGAACTTTTCATTTGCTAACTGTTGATATTGCTGCTGATAAAGTGGCCAGTTGCTAGATATGTAATCTTCCCTGATGATTACAATACGATGCTCAAGTTCACACTCAAGAAAGATGCTAGGTGAATCCTCCATTTTTTTATAAAAAGCATCAGGAATAATATTACGTCCGATACGTTTCCCCTCATCTTCCAGAAGTAACCCTGAGCTAGGAAAGTGATGCCGGTATTTGAGGCAGGCAATAGATAATTGATTTTCCCAGTTGATTTGTGTGGGTTGAAAATCATTCAAATCACTACCAAAAGCTGATCCCCGGTGATTTGCTAGCCCTTCCAGGTCTACATGAAAGTCTGTTTTGATTAGTACCCGAGTTTTCCCCGAACCGGTAAAGCCACTCAATTTTACAAAGGGAATCTGTTGTACACTAAAATCCAATTGTTGTAATAAATAGGTGCGCATAGCTTTATAGCCAGCCTTAATCAGTGGATAGTCACGTCCATCTTCTTTCAGCCAGGCCTGTGTTGTGCGTGAACGTAGTCCTCCACGAAAACAATACAGGTAACCTTCCGGGTAGGCTTTTATAAACTGCTTCCAATATTCCAGCCTTTGTTTACGAATTTCGGGGGTAGCAAGCTCCAGGCCTAATTCAATTGCTGCATCCTGTCCTTCGTTTTTGTACTGTGTACCAATGTCCTGGCGTTGCTGATCATTTAGAATGGGAATGTTTTGACTATTAGGGAAAGCCCCTTTATCAAATTCAATAGGCGCCCTAACATCCATCATAGGTATATCTTCTAAAAAAATCCTCTGGTAATCATCTGTATCTTGCCGATTCATTCTAACTCTTACACTATTGTCTATTTTTAGTCACTTTGTGCAATTAGTGTATCATGCATTTTTAATCTACGAATATGACAACAGAAATTTAAGTTCTATCGTAAACGACTGTCGCTATCACTTTGTTTTATCACATCGATATCATCGGATGCTAAAGGCAGCAATTCAATAATACTGATGGGGTTACATTAAGTTGAACAGGTGTCGGCGCTGCTTGCTTACCTTTAATAATTGAAAACTTGGCTTGCAATAAACGAGGAGTCCATATATGGCTTTTCGGTAAAAATTTTAGCCCCCTTAATGCTAAGATTGACATATTTTCCCTCCCCTACTGGTTAATCCAATTTATATCAAGGCAATGCCGTAATTGCACTCTAATTCTTGATAACATTACCCAAAATTATTCAGTGTAGAAATAGACATCAGTTCGCAAATATCTTCACTATTGATATTATCAAACTCGCGTAAAACAAAAAGTTGTGCCATTCGCGTCGGCAGGCGTGAAATGCATTCTTGCAACACCAACATAAACTCCTCCTGTTCCATCGCTTTTTCTGGCTTAGACCAGTTTGATAAATCAACTGCCCAGCCACCTTGCTGATTGAAATAATGTATCCGGTATAAATTACAGGGAAAGCATAATTTTTTGAAAAAACAGCGAATAAAAAACAAAAAGTTCTTGACAAGGTTTTTGTGTAAAAAAGGCATTTTCAACAGAGAGTACGCAACCGTGCTATTTCGACCTATTCTTAACCATCCTAATGGAATCTGAGCGTTCTCTCAAGTGACAAACACTCGGCAGTTGATTGCAAAATAAAATAGCACACAGGTCAATGTAAGGACACAAAATCGCCTCAAAAAACCATGATAAAATAGTCCTTCTCGTATACAGGACAAGGGTTAAGACGGTTGAACAAACAGGATATTCAGGAAGCTCTTCTTGAGTTACAAGCTGAAACAGACTCCCTGTCAGATCCCAATGTCCAAGATATCTTCGAGGGTCTGTTTAATTTGATTGATCAGCTTTATAGTGATAATGAAGCTCTTAGAAAGGAGAGTCAACAGCTCAAAGATGAAATCAATGGTTTGAAAGGTGAGCAGGGAAAACCTGATATTAAAAAGAATACGCAACAAGCCGATCACTCATCGGAGCAAGATCGTAAACAAGACGATGAGCCTGAGTCAGACCAAACAACTAAAAAAAAGAAACGTCAACGAAAGTCAAAACTGGCCCACGTCAAAATCGACAGAGAACAAATATGCCCCATAGACAAAAGCATTTTGCCCGAAGATGCCCAGAGTAAAGGCTTCTCTGACCTTGTTATTCAGGATATAAAAATTGTGACGGATAATGTCAGGTATCGTCGAGAGGTGTATTACTCACCGTCGACAGGGAAAACATATCTGGGAAAGCTACCTGCCGATGTTGCAGGAAAAGGAGAATACGGGGTTGGTGTCCGTTCATTAATTCCTCTGTTAAAATCAGAATGTCATTTATCGGAAAGCTGTATTCTGGGCTTTTTTCAGAATTTTGGCATCGAAATATCATCCGCTTATATTTCAAACCAGTGGACAAAAGGCTATGACGACTTCCATCAGGAAAAATCTGCTATCTTTGATGCGGGGCTTTCCAGTACCTCTTACCAACAGATTGACGATACAAGTGCGCGCGTAAAAGGCCAGAACCACTATACGCAAATAGTCTGCAACCCCTTCTATTCAGCTTACTTTACAACAGAACGAAAAGACCGGCTGACCGTACTTGATGTGTTTAGAAATTTTGCACCTCGCCAATTTCTTTATCACTCGCAAGCCATCAGTTTGCTCGAT
>JBJPGG010000173.1:0-2963 GCA_048595505.1 Methylococcaceae bacterium | reverse complement strand
GAAGTTAAAATGGCCGTTCATAAGTTAAACTCCAGACCTAGAAAGTGTTTGGGATTTAAAACACCTTACGAGGTGTTTTTTGAGAATACTGGCGTTGATGTCAGTAAATTAGGGGTGGTGCACTTATGAGTCGAATCCACCACACATGATACTCTAGACGCTACACCTATCCAGTCGTCTAATTTCACAGGAACTTTATCTGGGTGGTGGAAGAAAGTGAGAAAAAGTTAAATTTATGAAGATTGATAAATTAACGATTAAATCAGATAGCAATTTGATGCTATATTAATATTTTTTTTGGATACTCTAATCCATTTTTACTGAAGGAATTTATGTCAATTTATAGTTATTTATTGAGTGGTAGCAATTTTAAAAAAGCAAAAACACTAACTCTAGAAGCACGACAAGCTCAGGGTGAAAAAGCGGATCAACTATTTAAACAAGCTTATGATAGTTTTTCAGTTATTTCCAAGTCATATTCAAATTACGCTGATGCAATATATTTTTGGGGGTTTGCTCTTTTAAATCAGGCACAGACCAAGCCTGATAATGAGGCAATTAAAATATATGAAGAATCTATCAATCAATTTATTTTTTGTAAATCATTGGCACCCGAGCATTTAGGCGCTGCTTTAGATGGTGGTGTTGCATTACTGGGTTTAGCAAAGTCTAAAAAAGTAGCTTTAGGTGATGAGCTTTATCGTAAGGCAAGAGAATCATTTGAAGCATCCGAAAAAATACAGTCTGGCTCAGCTGCCTATAATTTAGCTTGCATATATGCATTACAGAATGATGATAAATCTTGTTTAAAGGCATTGGAACAGGCAAGAGATAATGGGTTGATACCTGATGAAACAAATATTATTAATGATAGTGATTTAGACAATGTTAAGAAAAAGCCATGGTTTGCTAAATTCATCGAATCCTTAACAGAAGATGAAGAGCCTGTTGAAGCTGAAGTAGAGGAAAAAGAAGAAAATGATGAGGAAGTGAAACCTTAGTTATGCACAATCTGAAAAAATTATTTGATAATAATTTAAGGTGGGCAAACAAAATAAATCAAGAAAAACCAAATTTTTTTTCAGATTTATCGAAACAACAGTCTCCAGATTATCTGTGGATTGGTTGTTCTGATAGCCGTGTTGTTTCTGAACAGTTGGTAGGGTTACAGCCTGGAGAGTTATTTGTACATCGAAATATTGCAAATGTTGTGGTACCAACAGATTTAAATTGTTTGTCGGTGATTCAATTTGCAGTTGAGGTTCTAAAAGTAAAACATATTATTGTTTGTGGACACTATGGTTGTGGTGGAGTTCAGGCATCAATGCAATCGGTAGAACATGGATTGATTGATAACTGGCTCTGTCATATTAAAAGTGTACATCAAAAAAACGAGGATGAATTATTGTCAATTGACGATAATACAGAACGTTTAAATAGACTTTGTGAACTTAATGTAATTGAGCAGGTAAATAATATTTCGCATACCACTGTTGTGCAAAGAGCTTGGCGTAATAATAAAGAATTGAGTGTTCATGGTTGTATCTACACATTAGAAACAGGGATTCTTAAAGACCTCAATGTACGTTTTTCCGAAATTAATCATACTAATGACATTTATCAGTTAAGACAGGCAAAAAAAAATATTTATTGAAAACAGTTAAGTAAAATTAAGTTTGAAGTCATGAGGCGCTTAGTTACCTGAGGCGTCTCATAATCACAATAAACAGCACGTGCATACTGGTCAATAAAACTATTGACTGGTTCATCAATTCATTCAATTCTCTTTTGGCTGAATATATCTACCTACTTGACATACAGTTATCGAAGTTGTCAGTATTTTGGCGAACAGTTTAAATATTCTGCGCGGAGTAATAGATATTTAATATAACTATGCGTTAATCCTTTAAAAACGTCAGTATTTTTTCCAGTCTAAAAAACACCCATTTTAAAACACCATTAAATCAATGGTTTATCTTGTGGCACGGCTTATGCTTTTAGTAAATCATTAGGTAATTAATTACCTCTAGCTACAACATTAACTCAGAATCAATTTTGGAGAATACTATGGATAATGAATTGGAAAGCGTAGATTACGATGATATGGATGATTTGGCATTACCGGATCATATTGAATTTAATCATGATCAACCTGAAGAATTTTGTATGGATTCATTTGATATTATTTGTGGGTTTTAGTATTAGTTTTATTTTTCCCGATCCCCCTCCTTTATAACCCAGTGAATTGAGTAACTGGGTGTTTTTTTATTTAGTTGCCTACATTTTTCTTTGAATATAAAACGGTCAGTTGACATGGTCCACCCCGTCCCGCTTATTTCTGGTTTATTCCTCAATCCGTTTTTTGAAACCCAGAAGTTCATTTCCCTGATTATCAAACATACGCAATTCCAGATTATCAAGTGAATAGGTCTGAACTCTATTAATGTGTTGATGGAATCGATTTGGAATATCCATATCAATGCAAAATTTCTGGTAACTGCGATGCTGCTGAAAACAATTGTATTTTGATCGATATGTTCAATAGTACCAAAAAAATTATTGCAGCTATCATTGCCCGACACTCTCATCTTCTGTAGATTCATCTCCAGTCGTGGTCTTTTTTGACTACCTTTCAAATTTAGCTGTTTGCTGCTGATGGTCTCCAGTACCCAGATATCATGCAGTCTTAATTTTTCATCTTGTTTTGCCATTGTTACACAACCGAAAGTAATAAATGTCATTAACAACATAATAATACCTGATTAGAAAGGATCGTCAGCCAAACACTGAGAATCATTGAAAATACATCCTTTGTGGCGTAATAGTGAAGCACTCACCTTAACGAGGAAAGTAAAATTCAACGGGATTCGTAGTTTATAAATCCTTTTAATGGTTTTAGTCGGCAATTAGTAGGACTTATTTTTATAGGAATATATTTTAGCTGACGATTCTTTCTAATCAGG
>JBJPGG010000172.1:0-10031 GCA_048595505.1 Methylococcaceae bacterium | reverse complement strand
GATGTTTTAATTGATTACATGCCGGCTGCACGTGTCGGAGATGCTGCATTATGTATCGGCCCAACTGACACGATTTCTGCAGGTTCAGCAACCGTTTTTATTAATGGAAAACCCGCTGCTCGCCTTGGAGACTCTTGTGCTCATGGCGGTAAAATAATTGTAGGTAGTTCAACCGTTATTATTGGTGATAGTGGTGGAGGTTCATCTGCTTTTCAAACGAACAGCTTAGCAACAAAAAATAACGATTCAGCATTAGAAAACGACTTTACTGTTGAAGACAGTACAAGCTTGGCTTTAGATTTTGTGCCCGTAGTCAGTAGCATTAAAAGCCTAGGACAGTTAATTACCGGCACAGACCTGGTGACTGGCGAACAAATTAGTCGTGGAATGGAAACTATTGGTATTGCCGCAGGAATTTTCCCCGGTGGTAAAGGTCTACTTAAAGGCATTACCAAGGGTGCTAAAATTCTTGGTAAAAGTGATAAAGTAGTAAATGTTTCAAAAGCAGTTAAGAAAACCGATAAGGTGATCGGAGGTGGAGCAAAGAATGTTCCAGACAAAATTAACATGCGCAATCCAGATGATTTGATGGGTGTTGAACCTGCGTCTGACGAACTAATTTCTGCGGTAGGCAAAAAGCGTGACGTTGTTATCGCTCAACCAGATTCAGAAGAACTTCGTATGCTTGATTATTTTGGCGCTGAAGCATCTGTAGGTGGTGTTAACAATTCCCATATCCTTCTTAGAGAAAATCCAAGTAAAGCAGCTACCCTAGAAGAGTTTTTACATGGAACGCAATCGAAATTGGGAATTACAGATCGATTAGGTACCAGCGGCCTAGGAAGTGCCGAGACACATGTTAAAGACTTTATGATTAGACATCAAAAAAAGTTGGGGTTAGGCAATGAAGATATTCAGATATTACAGATACTAAGAGACAAAGGGCTATGACAATGAAAGTAGAAATGAATATTACAGAAAAGTTTGAGTTGTCTAATGGAATTACAATCTTGGCATGTAGTAATTATAGTACCAAAATCAATATATTTGGAAAGCGACTACATTTAATCCGGGGGGGTGAGATTCGTCAAACTCTGACTATATTTGGTGAGCGGAAAATGAAAAACAAGACGACTAATCTAAACCAAAGAGCTTTTGAGACAAACGATACAGTTAGGATATCAACAGAAGAGGCACAAAGTGGTGATTGGCAGCTAGTTAGTGAATAACTATTCTAGCTTGATAAGGTCTGCAACCCTTTTCCACCCACAAACAAAAAGATGATTTCATCAAAACATCTCATTACTGTTGTATTTATATTAATATCCCTTTCATTCTCTGCACTTGCAATAGAGATTGAAGACAAAGGTATTAGTTTTGATCCACCGCAAAGTTTCACCCTTCTTTCTAAGGATTTAATTAAAATCAAATTCCCTACAGCTAACCCGCCTGAGTTGGTTTATGGAAATGAAGACTTTAGCGTAACGGTGGCAATAAAACCATCGGATATAAAAGCAAGGAAAGAGGATTTAAAAGATATTTTAAAAGCTATGGAGACTCGCCTTCCACGGGTTATTCCTAATCTGGTTTGGATTAAAAAGGAAGTAACAAAATTTAATGAACAAACATGGTTGCATATTGAACTTACCAGTACAGCTATTGATGCTGATATTCATAATAATATGTATATGACATCACACCGCAGCAAGCTTCTGGCATTTAATTTTAATGCTACAAAAAAAATGTATGAAAAATATAAAACAGAATTACAACAAAGCTTTAACTCTATCAGGCTGGTTGAATAACCCCCCTTTTTAAAACCAATCAACTAATGGCACAAAATCGTATTATTCATGGTAGTTTTTTTGAACGCTTAGATTCAAAACTACCACAAACAAGAAGTGTTGATGACAGCAATCATTTGTCTCGCACTGTCGACTCGGTTAAAAATAACTTGCAGTGGATGTTAAATTCACGGCAAGGTTGTAGTCAGAGTGCGCCTGATTTGGGCCTGGATGACTTTAATGATTCAGTAGGTGGTATCACTGACTTTACCATTAAGATTTCTCATAATATTAAACAAACAATTAAACAGTATGAACCTAGAATAAAAATTCATGCTGTGAATTTTGTACCTAATAAAGATGACCCAATGAAATTAAGTTTTCGGATAGAAGGTACCTTACTCATTAAATATCAGAAAAAAGATGTTCTGATAGAACTGGTGTTAAATGGTCTTAACAAACATTACAAAATATATTAATCCTATTTAAAACAATGGCATTAAAACAGTTATTTAGAGATGAGTTAGCCTATTTGCACCTGCAAGGCAATGAGTTTGCAAAGCGCAACCCCGACTTATCGCACTTTCTTTCTGAAAAATCCTCAGACCCTGATGTTGAGCGCTTATTAGAAGGTTTTGCATTTTTATCTGCCCGTTTGCGTCAAAAAATAGAAGACGACTTTCCGGAGCTAACGCATTCCATCATTAATCTACTGTGGCCAAATTATCTACGCCCACTACCCAGTACAACAATCATTCAGTTTTCGCCCAAAACAGACTCGATTACTGAAAAGCAAATTATAGAAAAAAATGCATCATTACGTTCACAGCCTGTTGACGGAGTTGAGTGCCAATTTACTAGCTGTCATGAGGTGTCAGTTTACCCTCTTATAATTAATGCCATTGATGAAACCCATTCCAGAGACAAATCCATCATTGGGATAAACATTCAAACTTTAACGGATCAACCACTGAATACAATTGACTGCAACCAATTAACCTTTTATCTGGCTGGAAACAGATATACAGCGCAAACACTTTATCTTTGGATATTCAATTATTTGACAAAAATCGACATTATTATTGAAGACCAAGTAACACAGTCACTCAGTTCTAAGCATATTAATGCCATCGGTTTTGATCCCAGCCAGGCATTATTGCCTTATCCTGAAAACGTGTTTGATGGCTACCGCATCCTTCAGGAATATTTAAACTTTCCACAGCGGTTTAATTTTTTTGATTTAGTCAACCTCCTCCCTATCTGGCCTAACACATCAGCTAAAAAGATTCGTCTGGAATTTCACTTTAAACGGCCTTTCCCGGCAGATATAAAAATTCGGCGTAATGACTTTCAGCTGTATTGCACCCCTGCAGTTAATTTATTTGCTCATGATGGAGACCCCATTAGCTTGGATGGAAAATCAACAGACTATATGATTCGTCCGTCTAGTTATGATCAGGCAAGTTATGAAATTTTTTCTATTGATAAAGTAACCGGCAGAAAGCAATCATCAGATAAATCTACCAACCCTAACCGCACTTACTATGCTTTTGAATCGTTCCAACACGAAATTGAGCGCTCCCATAATCGCAAAGCCTTGTATTTTCGTAATCGAATCAGTGAATCCCGGACAAAACCAGGTTTTGAACAAACTATTAGTTTTATTCGTGAAGACGAAACACATTACACACCGGAACAAACTGAAATCATTTCAATTGAAATGACTTGTAGTAACCGTAACCTCCCCGAAGCTCTGGCAATTGGCGATATTAATATTGCAACTGAAGAGATCCCTTCTTTTGTGACTTTTGAAAATATAACCCAGCCGACATCACCGGTAAGACCAGTTTTGGATGGCAGTTTACACTGGAAATTGATTTCAAACTGTTCTTTAAATTATCTATCCTTATTAAAAGTTGGGCCTTTACGCTCAATTATTCAAGCCTATGACTTTAAAGCCAATGAGGATGAACAAGCCAAAAGACATCTTTTTCAACGACTAGAAGGCATTGAAAAAATAACCACAACACCAATTGATCGTTTGCTTAAGGGGTTACCCATCAGAGGAAGCTCTTCGACCATAACAATCAATGCAGACAAATTTCATAGTGAAGGCGAGCTATACCTGTTTGGAACAGTGCTTTCACATTTCTTTTCTTTGTTTTCAACTATTAACTCATTTCATGTTCTGGAAGTAGTTAACTCAACCAATAACGAGAGGTATACATGGCCGTTACAAAAAGGCATTCAGCCGCTGATATAGCGGCGCCGGCCCTTAATCAGGCTCGCAGCTATGCTTTTTACCAATTGGTCGAATTATTACATCGCCTGCACGATGATGACCTGGAAAATCAACTGGATAAATTACCAGAGGATGAACGGTTTTTTTACACCAGTACTGGCAGCCTGGGGTTCCCAGCATCAGACATCACCCTTGCAAACCAGACTATTCGTGATGATGGACATACTCAATATGAAATGGAAGTTAGTTTCTTAGGAATGCAAGGTTCAGCCTCACCTTTGCCAGGTTATTTCCTGGATTCAATTGCCTATGAATATGGACATAATGAAGGTGTACGTCATCACTTTTTAAATTTCTTCAACCATCGCCTGGTTACATTATTACACCGTAGCTGGCGTAAGTACCGCTATTTTGTTCGTTTTCAACCCGATGCGAATGATGGGTTCTCAGCCCTTTGTTATTCACTGATTGGTTTAAATGAACCTTCTTTACGCAGTGACACCACACTACCCTGGAGTCGACTTCTTACCTTTACCGGCTTAATCGCCAGCAGAAACCGCTCTCCTGCTATGGTGTCAAAAGTGATCGCTCATTGCTTTGATCTTGAACAGGTCGAGATTACAGAGTGGGTACATCGTTATGTAGATATTGCTGTATCTCAACAAAGTAGTCTGGGCATGAATAATTTTTCACTAGGAGAAGATATAGTGGTTGGTGAGCGTGTCAGTACACGCATGGGCAAGTTTGCTATCACCTTAAAGAACCTAACACTAGCACGGTTTAAAGATTTTTTACCCAATGGCAAAGATTACCCAGGCTTGCTTAAACTCGTAGAGTTTTTATTAAAAGACCCACTTGCCTACAACCTGGAATTAGGCCTAAAACCAGAAGAAGTTCCACTCTTTCAATTGCAGTCTCATTCCGATACGCCTGCCTATTTAGGGTGGTCAACATTTGCAGGGCATAACCCCAATCTTCCTCTCGCCAATGTAATTTTAACGGTCAGACAATGAATCAATCTCTTATTTCCAACCAGTCACTGGTGTTTCATATTATGAACCCGGCCAATATTGAGGGCGGCACCTTACCCCAGTATTCCTTTGATCATCTCGGCGGCACCATTGGCAGTCAGGGAGCCAACTGGTTGTTAAACGATTATACCGGAAATATATCTCCTATTCACGCTGAAATACGTGTGGAACATAACCAATTTTGCCTTATTGACAGATCCGGACGTACCTATCTGAATGGACATACCGATCCAATGGGACTGAACAGAATTGTTCAGCTTACCGATGGCGATCAACTACTTATGGGTAAATATAAAATACAAGTACAGTTCCATGATGGAAGCTATCGTCATATTGGGCGACCACAAGATCATGCAATTGCTGAATTGCTTGACCCTATGAGCGGTAAACGGGAATCAGAATATCTGATGAATATACAAGCGGTAAGCGCAGTATATAAAGAAACCGTTGAAGAAAAAGAGCCTCTGACTGCACTGGGGCAATCTTTGGCCACACAACGCGATAATCGAGATCCACTGTCGGCTTTTGCAGACCAGAAAATACAACATACCAAAAAACCACTGGCCGAACAAATGGTTAACTTGGGGATTGGCGAACGCCATTTTACCCCTGCTGACTTTACTGAAAGCACACAAGAAGCAATTCCCATTCAATTTAATCAACCCACTACAGGAGAACCGCCTGTTATGAGCAATAATCCCAATGCCTCAGAGTCTGAATACAACCGCACTCAGAGTCACCTAAAACAACCCGATAATAAAACAGAACTGGATCATATTGTACTAGGACCTTTGCTGCGTGGTATGCAAACCACCTTAGAAACCATGGATACGCAACAGGCACATGATTTTCTATTGGAGACCGGTCAAACGCTAAAGGCAATGATTGATGGTTTGCAAAACCTGTACGCTAAAGACCGCGAACAAGATCGAAATTTAGCCTTGTTAACCCGTAATTTTCAACCGATTGAAGATAATCCACTGCGCTTAAAACAGCCCTACCCTGAAACAGTCGAATCTCTATTTTCGCCCAATCGAAGCAAAGTACACCTATCACCACCTGCTGCTGTAAAAGAAAGCTTAAACATGATGGATCATCATCAACATGCAATTTTAGAAGCGATTGGTGAAAGTCTAGACTCTTTGTTAAAAGCGTTTAATCCCGAAATTTTGAAGCGCCGCTTTGGCAACTACGCAAAAGTAGGCGATGAAAACATCCAGGATGATGCCTGGGCCTGGCAAATGTATACCCATTATTATTCAGAACTGATCTCCTCCCGTCAGGCAGGTTTTGAAAAACTGTTTTGGGAAGTGTTTGAACAAGCTTACGACCGCTCTATGCGAAAACAAGAAGAAGACTCTTAATTTAAATTTCCCCAACATAACTATAAAAAACCCATGAAAATAATTAGCTCCTTATCTTTTATGAAACATACTTTATTTTTAGCTCTGGCCATACTAATCAGTCTTCAAATGACAGGATGCAGTCGTTCAGTCAATGTAAAAGACGCAGATGCATTTGTAGGTGCTGCCTTTAAAGAAGCAATGGCTGAAGTTGCAGAAAGAAAACAGCGTCCCAGCCAGGTTGCCTTTTCTTTCTATGCCGATGAAGATGTCAATGCCATCATTAAAAAACATGTTGAAAAAACATACCATGTCCTTGAGCTATATGATGATGCAGCAACAGAAAAACAGCTAACCAGTTATCGTCTACAATGCGATAAAGTAATGCCTTATACTTATAGGAACTGTCGTTCGAAGAATCAATCTACATCAGACAAACACCTTACTCTTCAGTTTGAACAAATCCAGTTACTTAAAAAGAAGCAATTGAAGATACAAGTAAAGTCATCAGACCAAGCCGAAGACATCAGTAATCAGGTTGTACATCACCTACAATGTAGTGACAAAAGTCTAAACTTTTATGCCAATTGTACCTCTGTTTCTGAAAACAGATCTTTTAGCATTAAGCGTTTAAAAATACTGGAAGTACAGCCAGATCAGTATCAGCTAGAAATTCAAGTGCAACAGAGTTATATAAAGGACACTCAAACCGCATCTAAAGCAGTCACTGTTACACCAACTGCCGCACCAGTCCCCTGTACAAAATGGGTGGACAGTTACATTGATGCGAAGCCTATCAGTTTTAAAGTGCTTATGCTCAGAGACAATTCGTTGCTGCTAAGTGCTGATAAAGAAAGTCTGGATAACGACCTGGAAAATACCTTGGGTAAGAACTACATTGATCACTATGATTATGTGCTAACACCTGGCCAGTTCAAGTTTGTTAACTATACTCGTCTCGATGCTGATGTACGCTATATTGGCATTATTGCCGACTATCGAAATGGCAGTAATTCGGTGTGGAAGAAAATCTATAAAGTTGAACCCAATGGTAGCCTCTATCCTTTACATATTCACTTAACCCGCAAGGAAGTGAAAATTTTGGCCGAGCAGGAATAAACATGTCGACTCAGAACCGAGTTGTCTGGAATGAGGGGCTGTTTATCAAGCCTCAGCATTTTCAGCAGGAAAGCCGTCATTTTGATTATTTACTTAATCAGAACATGACCCTGGTCAGTGAATATTTATTCGGCTTTTCAAACCTGGAAATTAACCGCGAATTTCTTAACTTTGGCAAAATTGGCTTGTTACGGGCGTCAGGTCGAATGGCTGATGGTACATTGTTTGATATACCCAATGAAACACCAGAACCCACCCCGTTAACCATTAATCAGCAAACGATGGTTGGTCAACGGGTTTATTTGGCTATTCCTTTGCGTTCTGTTGGCTCGGTTGAAATGCAATGGCCTGGCCGAGATCAAATATCACGCTATGTGGTGGAGCAATCCGAGGTAAAAGATTTACATTCCGAAGAGGGCAATCATGCTGCGGTACATATCGCTCGCTTTAATGCCAGACTCATGCTGGAATCAGAAGACCGTAGTGCTTATGTCTGTCTTGCTATCACCCAGATTACTGAACTACAGGCAGATAACAGTGTATCAATTGATGAGGATTTTTATCCCACCAGTGTGTCGTTAAATGCTATTACTCCGTTATCACGCTTTTTAGGCGAAGTAACTGGGTTAATGCGTGAGCGAGCAAAAATGTTAGCCTCCCGTGTCGGTAATCCCAGTCAATCAGGCGTGGCTGATTTTTCTGATTTTATGTTTTTACAATCGCTGAACCGGATGTATCCGTATTTTAAGCATTTAAGCCGTATTCAACATTTGCATCCAGAAACCCTTTATGGCGTGTTTGCTTCTGCCTGCGGAGAGCTGGTGACCTTTGAAGATGATAGCCGCTTGCCGGATGAGTACCCAGCCTATCAACATGAAGACCCTCGCGTTTCTTTTGTTCCTTTGATCAAGGTCATGCGCCGCGTATTAAGTCAATTAATGCAGGCTAAAGCTATCTCAATACCTATCTTTAAAGAACAGTATGGCACCTGGGCCGCACCGGTCCATGAGCGTGAATTGTTACAATCCGCTGATTTTATACTGGCCGTGCGCTCAAGCACCGAAGTGGAAAAACTACATGAGCTGTTTGCACAGCAAGCCAAAGTCGGTTCGATAGAACAGATTACCGAGCTGATTAAATTGCAGCTACCCGGCATTCCACTAACCCCTCTGCCAGTAGCACCGCGTAACCTACCCTATCATGCTGGCTTTATCTATTTTCAACTGAATCGCAATAACACGGCATGGGATAATATGATGCAAGAGACGGCTGGCTTTGGTTTTCACATTACAGGGAGCCTGCCCGAGCTGGAATTTGAACTCTGGGCAATTAGGAATAAATAGTTATGTCTGAGTTTAATCAAAATATAAACGGGAAACATGATCCACAAGACACCCCCGCAAATGCACAACAACCGGCCTTGCCTTTAGCTGTTGACCCACCTAAAAACCTGAGTCAATCAGGGTCTATGGGTACAGCTGTTCATTATGCTAGCCCACAAAGCTCCATTGCCAATAAGGAATTTGTCACCTTTGAAGGTGTCGATCAAATTGATAGCGATGCTGACCTTTGGTTTAAATTACGAGGACACAGCATCAATCCCTTAGCTGATGTCGCCATGCCTTTATTTGGTATGGTGATTCAAGCCCGCAAACTCAGTTATCACCAGCACATTCCTCAGCTTTATGTCCGGGTCAGAGACGAAATAGCGGCTTTGCTGGAAGAGATCAAACAACATGGTTACGATGGTCCTGCCCAGCTTGCCTACTGCTATTGTCTGTGTTCCTTTGTGGATGAAGCTGTCATGTCAACTAACTGGGGCGCACACTCAATCTGGGCAGAACGCTCGATGCTTAGCATTTATCATGATGAAACCTGGGGAGGAGAGAAATTCTTCTCCATCCTCTCAAGAATGATGTTAGAACCTTCACGTTATCAGGATATACTGGAATTTGTCTATTATTGCCTGTCCTTGGGATTTCGTGGGAAATACGGCGTACAGTTTGACGGTGTAGCAGAGCTACAAGGTATATTGCGAAGACTTCAACAAGTATTGCGAGAACAAAGAGGCGAAAGTCGTGAATGGATGGAATTAACCAGCCATCAAGAAGTCAGCCCCAAGCCCTATGAAATGAATCCAGAAACACCACTGACAAAGGTCTGGGCCATCAGCGGCATTCTGGTACTGGCAAGTTATTTTATTTACAGTGCCATACTGGGGGAACAGACGATAAGGGTGCTTGATGAATTGGGTGTTTTGTTAGGGTGAAAAGCATAAAAAAAGCAACTAAAAGGAAGTAGCCAGTATGGATCAGTTTTATAATGATGACCACCTGGAGTCGGCTCTGTTTCAAATGGAAACTGCAGCCTTCTTTGGGCGAATAATTCGCTGGTAAAAAGAAATCACCCTTTTTTACACAAAACTTACTTTAAGCTTGAACACACTGATGAATTAATAACGGCACAACCATCAAACACCCAACTCATTAGTAAAACACATTAAGGACAACGC
>JBJPGG010000171.1:0-4929 GCA_048595505.1 Methylococcaceae bacterium | reverse complement strand
CATCGAAGAATTGAAAGACAAAATCATGTCGTTCATTGAGTATTTTAACAAAACCATGGCTAAGCCTTTCAAATGGACTTATCAAGGTAAAGTCATGGTCGTGTAAAATAGGGTCACGGACTTACGGTTTGCTGTACTAGGTGGTTTATCTGGCTATTGTGATATGAGTACCATACAAGAAGTGCCTAGCGAAGTTTCTTACAGAACTATTTCCCGTAAACAGTCAAATATGACTGAAGCAAAATTAAGGCGACTGATTAAGCGTGGCTCAATCACTCAAGATGAAGTTAAGGGGTATAAAGCAAAAATGTTTCAGAAAGGACTTGATAATCCGTATCTTGAATTAGATAGCTCATCAAATGGTCATAAGCATCGGCGGTATCTTCAGTTTGGAGAACTGAGTGAACAAGCTACAAAAGGAGAATTTGACCAATTTGGATTAAGTAACAAAGCGACAATTCCCTGGTTTTAATTGTTTAGATCACGCCCTACAGACAGAGAGAAGCATTATCCATTGCATAATATGGCCATCATGAATACTCACCCAACACACCAACAAGAGTGCAGGATTGTGCAGATTTAAAATAAACGCCTTATAACGAGGTATTGCTTTAAAACAAGATAAGTATTACTCTTGGAGTATTACTTGTACGAGGTAAATATAATGCACGTAACCAGTAAAGGACAAGTCACGATTCCACAGATTGTCAGGGAAAGCATGGGGATTATTCCTGCTGAATCTGAAGTTGAGTTTTTACAAGACGAAAAAGGACGTTGGTATATCTCAAAGTCTAAAACCTCCGATAATACAATCAGCCGATTTAGAACGGCTCATCAATCAGGTAAATTAACTATGAGTACTGATGAAATTATGGCATTGACCAGAGCTTAATGTGGTAAATATCTTGATAGACACCTGTGTAGTCACTGATTTAGCTGATCCCAATAGTGTCTGGTTTGAATGGAGTGCCGCTACATTAGAACAACTTGATCAACACCATGCATTTGTTATTAACCCTATCATTTATGCTGAGTGTTCAATCGGGTTTGAAAGAATTGAGGAGGTCGAGGCTTTATTTAAAAACCTTGGTTTTGATATTAACCCGATACCTAAAGAAGCTTTATTTTTGGCAGGTAAGGCTTTTCTCCAATACAAAAGACGTAATGGTAGTAAAAATAATGTACTACCCGATTTTTTTATTGGTTCACATGCTGCTGTTTCAGGCTTTCAATTGATGACAAGAGATAAGGGAAGATTTAGCACTTATTTTCCGCATGTAGAATTAATTATGCCTGAATCCAGCAACGGGCTAAATTAGATTTTAAAACTCTGACTGAGAACGCAGAGCGTACTTCCATGATTTCCTAAAGAGAACATCGAATTATAGTTTAAGCAAGATCGCCGCAATAAGCAAGTTTTAACCTTTATTTTTTTCGCTCTTTAACAACATATAAAAATCAAACAGTTATAACAAAACTTAACATCATTGGTAAAACTTCCATTTTAACGCTAAGTTTTTGTTGTAACTGTTTTTTTATGGCTTATACTTGGGTTCACTGCCGCACAGGCAGCTTAGAAATTCTCACAACACCTCGCGAAGTTGCAATTGCCGTTCACTGCCGCACAGGCAGCTTAGAAAAGAAACGATTGCAGCGGCTTTAATGGGTTCTGGTTCACTGCCGCACAGGCAGCTTAGAAATGCACTTTCAAACCGTGCAGCCAGATAGCGCAGTTCACTGCCGCACAGGCAGCTTAGAAAGAAGGTGTCACGCCTACAGCGCAAACACTGACGTTCACTGCCGCACAGGCAGCTTAGAAAATCTCATCCTTGAGAACATCTGGAAACCATGGGTTCACTGCCGCACAGGCAGCTTAGAAATATATTAAATGACCTGCTAAGCGAGACTTATCGTTCACTGCCGCACAGGCAGCTTAGAAAAGTTGACCCTAACTCAGCATCAAACCCTAAGAGTTCACTGCCGCACAGGCAGCTTAGAAAATATAGAAGAGTTTAAGGCTACACTCGAATCAGTTAAATCCATCTGAAAAAACCACGTTTTAGAACGTAGTTTTGTTTTAACTGGTAATAACAAATCTAACCGCATCCAGCCTTAACTGCGCTTGATTTATATTTTCATGTGTCAGCATAACCATTTCTTTTAGTTTCTCAATTTCCTGACCTTTGATGCTTGGGTTAATTTTTTTCAATCGAACCAGCCTTTTTATTTCAGAAGTTAAGGTTTTAAGCATTTGTGCATTAGCTTGTGCAATTAGACCTTGCATTTGTTTGTTTGCCACAGTTTCAGCCTCTTTTATAATGTCATTAATAAGGCTGCGCTGACTATTTAAAAAAGTAACAACCTGGTCTTTATCAAATTTATCATCTGTTTCGAATAAACTATCATGACTTATCACTCTACTCATATTTTGTTTATTCTGATCGATCAAAACTCGAATAGGCGTATGCGGTAAAAACCGTCCTACTTTTAATTCAGCAGGTGCGCTACATTCAACAATAAATAGCATTTCGAGCAAGAATTGTCCCGGGTCAAGGTCAGGATGTTTAACCACACTTAAGGCAGCATTCCCTGTTTCACTAGATAATACTAAATCCATTGCAGACATCACCATAGGGTGTTCTTGGGTGATGAACTGCATATCTTCTCGGGCTAATGCTATGTTTCTATTGCTGGTTACCGTCACCCCATCCTCGGACACCATAGGGAAATAAGAAATTCTAAGGTTTTCACTGGGCCTAAGTATATGGCACTCTGAGGAATGATATTCAACATCCACACCATAGCAATCAAACATGGCTTCCATATAAGACCATAATGAATTATCACGTTCAATAGCATTTAGTTGAGCAATCAATTCTTGGGCCTGTTCCTGGCGACATGAATTCAATTCAAGTAATTGATCTCGACCATTATGCATTTCCTGCTCCAACTCTTTATTCAAGTGCTGGGTTTTAGCAATAAAATCATCAATCTCTAACTGATTATTATGACTAAGAGACTGGGTTAATTGATCTTTTAACTTACTGGCAACTTGAGATGCCGCTGAACAATTATGTTGAAATGCATTAAAACCTTCGTCATACCAGCGATAGAGCACATGCTGTGGTGTGTTCAATAAATAGGGAATATGAATTTGAATCACATGCTTTTGTCCTATACGATCTAAACGCCCAATACGCTGTTGTAACAAATCGGGATTATCAGGCAAATCGAACAAAATCAAATGATGTACAAACTGAAAGTTTCTTCCCTCACTACCAATTTCTGAGCAGATCAATAATGGTACGGTACTTTCATCATCAGAAAAATAAGCTGCAGCCCTGTCTCGCTCTACGATACTCATGCCTTCATGAAATACAGCTGTCGCTATCCCTTTACGATTCTTCAAGGTTTGTTCTAATTGAATAACCGTTTCAGCTTGTTGACAAATTAACAGTGCTTTTTCTCCCGAGTCTTGCAATTCAGTTAACTTGTCCAACAACCAACTAAAATAAGGACTGTCTTCTAATTTAGAAGATGGCTCCGCTTCCCGCAGAGGATAACCATAACTTTCTCGTTCAGGAAAACCTTGTACAGTTTGGCGGGAATTCCTGAATAAAATCCTGCCCGTGCCATGATGATCAAGTAGCAATTCAATTAACTCTGCTCTTGCCTTGTATGATTTATCCGTATCATTTACATCTGCAAGCAGCGCATTGACATTATCTTGATTTAGTAATGCACTAAGACTTTGCTGCTCTTTCTCGCTGATCACATCACCGGAAATTAATAATCTGGCAGCATGTGCTACGGGTTCAAACTGTGCTTCTTCTGCTAAAAACTGGTCAAATTGATAAAAGCGATCAGGATCTAATAACCTTAATCGAGCAAAATGACTTTCTTTACCCAATTGCTCAGGTGTTGCTGTTAACAATATTAAACCCGGCGTAGTCTTCGCCAATTGCTCAACAAACAAATAATCGGCGCTTGGACTTTGTTCACTCCATTGCAAATGATGCGCTTCATCAACCACAACAATATCCCAGCCCGCTTCCAACACTTGCTGTTGACGTTGTGGATAGGCAGAAAAGAAGTCTTGTGAACACAGCACAAACTGTTCTGTTAAAAAGGGGTTTGCTTCATTTGTAGCCTGGCAACGCTCCTCGTCAAAAATACTAAAACGTAGATTAAAACGTCTTAACATTTCCACCAACCATTGATGCAACAAACTTTCCGGCACAATGATCAGTTGCCGTTGACTTAATCCATTAATTAATCGATGTTGAAGTATCAAACCTGCTTCAATGGTTTTACCTAAACCCACTTCATCCGCCAGCATAATGCGTGGGTCAACCCGATTTGCTGCTTCATGTGCAATATACAGTTGATGAGCAATTAAAGACGCTCGGGCACCTTGTAATCCTTTCACAGCAGACTGTTGATGCTGCTGTTGTCTGCGCCATGTTTCATAACGCAATAAAAACCAGGCCGAGGGGTCTATCTGACCGGTAAACAACCTGTCTTGTGGTTTATTAAACTGAATGTGATGATTTAAATCCATTTCCTCAAGAAAACACTGTTCTCCAGCAGCATCTATTCCGGCATAAATAAGCAAACCTTGCTGTTCATCTACGTCTGTAACAGATATTTTAATATTTTCAGTAGACTCTATCTCATCGCCTGCTGAAAATCGAGCCCGCGTTAAAGGTGCGTTATCTTTAGCATAAACACGCTTGTCGCCTGTTGCTAAATACAACACAGTCACCCGGTTAAAGTCCACATTCAAAATCAAACCTAAACCCAATTCAGATTCGGTATTACTTATCCAGCGTTGTCCTGGAATAAAATCATTCATATTTAATTTAGTTGCCAAAGGTATATGTAACGGCTTGCAAACATCTGTCAGGACTCACATTAAGTGAGAATATA
>JBJPGG010000170.1:0-18096 GCA_048595505.1 Methylococcaceae bacterium | reverse complement strand
GCCAACGGAAAACGTACCCCCACGTCATCCCAGTATTTAGCTTTTGCCAAGGTATAAATAGCCACTTGTTTCCAGTCAAGTTCTTGAGCATATTTTGCTGCCGCCAAGATACTTTTTTTATCTGATTTTTTTATCACATACCACCACTGCCGCTTTGCTTCCTTTTCCTTATCAACAGCAATTAACTCAGCAACTACACGAAAATCAGCTTTGTTCTTAAGCCTTTTATACGCTTCCGGAGGGACTACAACTGGGTTATCAGACAATTGATATCCTTTATTCAGTTTTTCAGCTGCCAGGTAACCAAAATAACTTCTTTCTTTTGATAACTTGGCATAAATAAAATTAGACATTTTAGGTCGATTGTTTTGCTCTGCCGCCCTGGCCTGCCAATATCTCCATTTTTCTTTTTCTTTAGTCTCTTTATTTAATGCTGCAATTGATTGCTCAACGCGCCCCCAATTTCGCTCTCTCAAAGCGGTTCTTACCCGCCATTCTTTAGTTACTTCATCCGGTTTGGTCAGATTACTTAATCGACTGTATGCCATTTCAT
The DNA here is from genome assembly GCA_048595505.1 of Methylococcaceae bacterium. Lineage (GTDB taxonomy): Bacteria > Pseudomonadota > Gammaproteobacteria > Methylococcales > Methylomonadaceae > QPIN01. Next base: position 17,543 of record JBJPGG010000170.1, on the reverse strand, counting down.
CTCTACGATAAGCCAAAGACATAGCTAACCGCTGCTCTATACGCTGAACTGTCGCTGCATTAATTATAAAATCCCTTTTACCTGCATCCCATACCCTGATGGCTTTAGCAAGGCTCTTGGATGCCAAGCGATCAACACCATGTGCAAATATCAAACCGGCTTGAGCCTGTTGTTGTCTAAACAACGTTTGATTAGTAATTAATGAAGGGTTTGCATGAACTTTTAACCAAAACGTTGCAACACCCCGGTCCTTTTTATTCATTAAGCCTTTAACATATTCAGCGACCCGAACACTCCCTTTAGTAATAGCGGCTTCAAAACGCTGCCAAAGTAATTCTCGGGTAAAATATACTGATGTTTTTAACACTTTAAAAATAAGGTCACATTCATCAGGCTGGGACTTACCCAACACCCATAATTTTTTAGCCCCTATTAGAGCCCCTTTTTTTGCCCCTGTGTTGTACATTGCCCTGTAATAATAACATTGCAGCTTTTTATCAGAGCTATGAACATATTGCTTAACAAACTCTTTCCATTTTTTGTTTTTTGCCAGATAATATTGCCACTTATACTTTAATAACCCGGCATAACGAGTGTCTTTGTAATATCTTAAAAATATTTTGATTTTTTTTTCTTGATCCAAATTATTTTTTAACCACTGATATTGCAAATAAGGATATAAAGTATAGTCTTTTAATGTCTCTAACTTATTGAGAAACAAACTATCTTCTCCCTTTTGAATCAACTTTTCTGCCAATAAAAATTGTTGGCGCTGCTCAATTAAAGATACCGTGGATGCAACTGCAACCGACACGGGTAATACCAAAAACAAAGAGAATATGATATTTCTAATCATCATTAAATAATTTCCATACAAGATGTGTTTTCCTAATAGCCCTGAGGCCGTTATAATTCTACACTTAATTTGATTTAAACAATATAAAACAGTGCTTAGCAATCCTTCTTCTTTGCCACCAAAAAACCAGGTACAGTTCACTTGGAAATACATCACTCAAATAGCTTTTGAGCATAAAAAGGCGCTTTTTCGAGCACACTTGATTGCTGTTCTTGCTACCCTGGCCAGTGTCCCTGTACCACTACTCATGCCGTTACTGGTTGATGAAGTACTATTGCATCATCCTGGCACTACAATCTCAACCATTAATCTTTTGATCCCTGAACAATGGCAAACACCTGTCATTTATATTGCTGCTGTTTTGCTTCTCAGCTTATTACTACGACTTATATCAATCATCTTCAACATTATTCAAGGTCGCCAGTTTACATTTATTTCTAAAGATGTGATATTCCGCATTCGAAAAAACCTGATCAATCAATTACAAAGCATATCCATGTCAGAATATGAAACCTTAGGGACTGGTGCAGTTGTCACTCACATGGTAACTGACCTAGATACTCTGGATAATTTTATTGGTTCAACTATCAGTAGACTACTGGTAGCCAGCCTGACCGTAATAGGCACGGCAAGTATATTATTATGGATGCACTGGCAATTAGGCTTATTTATTTTACTATTAAACCCGCTAGTTATCTATTTAGCCAAAAAAATTGGCTCCCGAATTAAAACCTTAAAAGCAAAAGAAAACTCAGCATATAGTATCTTCCAGCAATCATTAACTGAAACATTGGAAGCGATTCATCAGATCCGTGCCAGCAATAGAGAAAAGCATTACTGCCAACGGTTAATTGACTCTGCACATACTGTTAAAACACATTCCACCGCTTTTTCCTGGAAAAGTGATGCAGCAACACGTTTAAGCTTTCTGATATTTTTATTCGGCTTTGACATCTTTCGGGCAACTGCCATGCTTATGGTGTTTTATTCAGACCTTAGTATAGGTCAAATGCTAGCAGTTTTTGGATATCTGTGGTTTATGATGGCTCCAGTACAAGAAATTCTTGGCATTCAACATGCATTTTATGCTGCAAAAGCCGCATTAAGCAGAATTAATAAACTTTATGCCTTGCAGCAAGAACCCCATTATCCTCATCTTCAAAACCCTTTCAAAAAAGGAAAAACAGTTTCAGTAAAAATCAAGGACCTACACTTCAGTTATAAAGATGAACCCATATTAAACGGGATTAATTTATCAATTGCTGCCGGAGAAAAAGTTGCTTTAGTGGGTGCCAGTGGTGGTGGTAAGTCTACACTAGTTCAAACACTGATAGGACTCTACCCGCCGAATAAAGGAATGATTTATTTTAACGACATTCCCAGTAATCAAATAGGGTTGGAAGTCGTGCGCGAACATGTTGCCACAGTTTTACAACACCCCGCGTTATTTAATGATACTATCAGATCAAATCTGACTTTAGGCCGTAAGGCATCTGATGAATTGTTATGGCAAGCGCTTGAAACCGCACAACTCAAAGATACTGTTGCCGAACTTGATGATGGCCTTGATACCAAAGTAGGCAAACAAGGCATGCGCCTTTCCGGTGGACAACGTCAACGTCTGGCAATTGCCAGAATGATTATTGCCGACCCCTGTGTTGTCATTTTAGATGAAGCCACTTCCGCTTTAGACACTAAAACTGAACATAAATTACATCAGGCTATGAGTCATTTTTTAAGTGGCAGAACAACGATTATAATTGCACATCGACTGAGTGCCGTAAAACAAGCGGATCATGTTTATGTGTTTGAGGAAGGAAAAATTTGTGAACAAGGCCAGCATGCAACTTTGATTAAAAACAATGGTCTGTATGCAAAACTCTATGGTGAATATCAATAATGACAACACAGTATGACTTACATTGTCACTCAACTGCTTCTGATGGTGCTTTAAAGCCAGCTGAAGTTATCCAACGAGCTCTAGAAATGGGCGTATCGTCATTAGCCCTAACAGACCATGACACCACGAATGGCCTGGCTGAAGCTGCAACAGCCGCAGATGAAAATAACATTAATTTAATCCCGGGTATTGAGCTTTCCAGTACATGGGAAAACAAGTGCTTCCATATTGTCGGTTTAAATATTGACCCGACCAGCCCTGCCCTGGTTGCCGGCATTCAAAAGCAACAATTACTTCGAGCTGAAAGAGCCAAAAAGATTGCCATGAAACTCGAGAAAAAACGCATTCCAAATACCTATGAGGCTGTCATTAAAGCTGCTAATGGCGGAATGATAACTCGCGCGCACTTTTCCAGTTATTTACTTTCTCAGAACTATGCCTCAACTCAACAGGAAGCTTTTGACCGCTATTTAGGCAAAGGAAAGCCGGCTTTTGTTTCTACGGTGTGGGCAGATTTACACGATGTAATCAACTGGATTAACCAATCTGGCGGTGTTGCTGTCGTCGCTCATCCTTTACGCTATAAAATGACAGCAAGCTGGATGAAACGATTTTTACAGTTTTTTAAAGAGTCAGGTGGACAAGGTATTGAAGTGATCACCGGTAGAAGTTCGGCAGATGAAATAAGACGCTCAATCAATTATGCAAATCAATTTGGCCTAGCTGCATCCATTGGATCTGATTTCCATACACCCGATAATAAATGGGTAGAACTAGGACGTTTAGCCCCATTACCAGCCAATATAAAACCCGTTTGGGAATTGTTTCAATAATAAACTCAAGAGTATTATAAAAATGGTCGACATTCCCAGCTTAAGACGAGAAACTCGATACGGCATGCCCGCCGCAGATCAAATACTATTCAACCGGTACTATGTTCTAGGCTATTCCTATTACTTTAGACAAGCAAAATGGGCATTGGAAATTATTACGCAGGATGTAATCGATATCAAAAGAGCTGATAGCTTTCGCCCAGATTATCGCATACCCCAAATGTTTAGAGCAGACCTGGTAGATTATAAGAATTCAGGTTACGACAGAGGCCACCTGGTAGCCAGTGCAAATCAATGTGAAACCGACCTGCAAAATAGTGAGACCTTTTTACTCTCTAATATGTCACCACAAACCCCAAAATTTAACCGAAAAATCTGGAAGAACCTTGAAACGGCAGTTAGAAAACTAGATGCAAAAAAGAGTATTTATGAAACCTATGTTATTTGTGGGCCAATCTTTAATTTTGACAAACCCGTTTCCAGTATAGGAACCAACGATAGAAATGCAGTCTCTCTTCCTGTACCGAATGCTTACTTCAAATCAATCCTGACTGAAAATAATAGAGGATTGCTACGCATGTGGTCATTCATCATCCCTAATAAAGATTCTGATAAGCCATTAGAAGACTTTTTAGTTCCGACTAATACGGTAGAAAGAATGACAGGTATTTTGCTTTGGGAGCGTTTATTGGGGAAGAAAATTGAAAGGCAAAAAAATAAAACTCGTCGCATGTGGAAGTAACAACTTAAAAAATACAGACTCCCCCTAATGCCGTTAAGTTAAAAATCATAGCCTAAAGGAAGTGAGGCTTTAGCCTCGCACGCACGAGCTAAGCGAGGCTAAAGCCTCACTTCCAAACAATCTTCCTAAACTTATGGCATTTCAGAACTGACTAGCCATAAAGGTGTCGGGTTACGTTATTGCGTTGCGCTTAACAGGCTAACCCGACCGACAATATTTCTAGCCAGCAAACCAAGATTGATAAATCCTAGTTGCCTTTATGTAAACGGATTCTCAATAATGATCGTTTCTTCGCGGTCGGGCCCGGTTGATAAAATAGAAATTTTAACACCCATAAGTTTCTCTACCCGTGCAATATACGCTTTTGCATTTGCAGGTAACTTATCAAAATCAGTAACTCCAGCTGTTGTTTCTGTCCAACCCGGCATATATTCGAGTACAGCTTCACAAGCTTCATATTGGTCAGCTCCTAAAGGGGCAATCTCAGTTTCAACACCCTTGATCTTATAAGCGGTACAAATTCCAATTTTTTCTAAACCATCCAGTACGTCAAGTTTTGTTAAACAAATGCTAGTCAGACTGTTCAACTGGACAGACTTACGCATAGACACTGCATCAAACCAGCCTGTTCTACGTTTACGTCCCGTAGTTGCACCAAACTCATGGCCCTTAACACCAAGATGTTCGCCATCAGCATCATCTAATTCGGTAGGAAAAGGTCCGTTACCAACCCGTGTTGAGTAGGCTTTGGTTATCCCTAATACATAGTCAAGATCCAAGGGACCAACCCCTGTACCTGTTGCAGCACCACCCGCTGTGGTAGTCGATGAAGTCACATATGGATATGTACCATGATCAATATCCAGCAATGCGCCCTGGGCTCCTTCAAACAATATATTCTTGCCTGCTTTTTGGTAGCTGTGTAATTCTTCACCTATATCCGTTAACATCGGCTTAACTTGCTCTGCTAACTCTAGGGTAGTATCCAGCATTTGCTGAAAATCAACAGGCTCTGCATTGTAATAATTAGTTAACATAAAGTTATGATAATCAACTAATTTTTTCAAGCGTTTTGAAAACTCTTCTGTGTTAACAAGGTCTCCAGCACGCAACCCTCTTCTTGCAACTTTATCTTCGTATGCGGGACCTATTCCACGTCCTGTGGTACCAATCGCTTTTTTCCCTAATGCTCTTTCTCTGGCTTGGTCTATAGCCACATGAACAGGTAAAATTAAAGCACATGATTCACTTATTCTCAGTCGATTTCTAACTGGGACTCCTGATTTTTCCAGTGAATCCAGCTCCTTTATCAATGCATCTAATGATAAGACAACACCGTTGCCTATCATACATTGCACACCTTCTCTGAGAACACCTGAAGGAATGAGATGCAATACTGTTGTTTTACCATTAATAACCAGAGTATGCCCAGCATTATGACCACCCTGAAAACGAACCACTGCTTCAGCCTGATCCGTTAATAAATCAACTAACTTCCCTTTACCTTCGTCACCCCATTGTGTACCGATGACTACAACATTTTTACCCATGATTATTCCAACTTAAACTAAGGGTTTAATAACCCAATTTTGATTATCTTTTTCTAAAACGCCAGTACAAGCTAATTCATCAATTTCATTAGGATGCCCAGGTAACTGTTGAACTACAGTAATACCTTTCGCTCGTAAATCACGAACTGCTTCCATTAAGGAAGTATCGTCAGATAATCGTGCATAGATCAATTGTACAGCGTTTTCTTCATTTGATTGTTGACTTAATGAGGCCAATAATCTCAAATCAGCACTGAAACCGGTTGCTGCTCGTGCTCTACCAAAAAACTCTCCAATATTATCATATCGTCCACCTCTAGCTATTTCTCTACCCACTTCAGGTATGAAAGAAGCAAATACGATTCCGGTGTGATAGTGATAACCACGTAATTCAGACAAATCAAAACTGACTGGCAACGATGGAAAGTTTGTATTTAATTTATCTGCCATTGCCTGTAATTCAGCCAAAGCAACATTAACTGCATCATTAGTATCTGCAAGAATTTCTGTCGCTTTAGCCAATACATCACGACCACCATTTAAGGTAGGTAATGTTTTAAAGATATGCTGATATTTTTGTTCTATCTGCAAACCGTCAACCAGTTCATCTAATTCAGTTCTAGCTTTACGCTGTAACACATCAAACAATGCCGCTTCCTGCTGCTGAGTTAACCCAGCCTGCTCGGATAAAGCTCGATATATACCAACATGACCAAGATCTAAATGTACATGTTGCAATCCTGTCACTGCCAGCATCTCCAGCATTAACTGAATGACTTCAAAATCACTTTCTATTCCTGAATGGCCATATATCTCAGCACCAATCTGCATAGGGCTTCTGGTTTTTTCTAATGAATCACCTAATGTCCTTAATGTGGTTCCAACATAGCAAAGCCTGGTGGGTCTATTATGCTTCAAGTTATGGGCATCAATCCGCGCAACTTGTGGCGTCATATCGGCTCGAACCCCCAACATTTCACCTGACACCTGATCAGTCAGTTTAAAAGTTTGCAGATCAAGATCATGTCCTGAACCTGTTAATAAAGAATCCAGAAAATCCACGACAGGAGGAATAACCAATTCATACCCCCAACATGAAAATACATCGAGTAATTTCCTACGTAGAGCTTCTAGATGCTTAGCATCTTTTGGTAAAACATCATCTATACCTTGAGGTAATAGCCAAGAGTCTTTTTTTTGCATATTTTATCTGTATCTACTCGCACAAAACGCCCCATTAAAAATGGAGCGTTTCTATTGTGTTAAATCCTTTAACGGCAATATACTTCGCGCAGTCGTGACCGCTCGAAGCATTAAAACCGTAACTAATTATTTCTGACTTTTAAAGTACTTAAAGAAGTCCGAATCAGGTTCAACGACTAGCATATCACCCGCATTCCTAAATGTTTTCTTATAAGCGTTCATACTGCGATAAAAAGTAAAAAACTCTATATCTGTACCGTAAGCTTTAGCATAAATATCTGCTGCTACCGCATCACCCGCACCGCGAAGAACCTCAGCATCACGAAAAGCATTCGCTAAAATAATTTCACGTTGTTTATCTGCATCAGCACGAATACGTTCTGCCGCTTCTTTACCTTGTGATCGAAATTCTCTAGCGACTCTTTCACGTTCTGCTTCCATACGGCGATAAACAGAAGAACTTACTTCACTTGGTAAATCAATCCGTTTAACTTGTACATCAACGATTTCAATTCCTAATTTGAAAGCAATTGGCGAAGCAAGAGTAATCAATGCAGTTCTAATTGCATTACGATCTGCAGAAACCAGTTGTTTAATAGTACGTTTACTAAATTCACTACGAAAAGCATCTTTAATAATCTGATCTAAACGAATATTCGCCTGACGAGAATCACCCGCAACCGAGGTATAAAAAGTTTTTACGTCTGCAATTTTCCATTTAACAAATGAATCTACAATCACGTTTTTCTTTTCCGATGTTAAAAAACGCTCAGGCTTTGAATCCAAGGTTAAAATACGCGAATCAAATTTTTTGACATTATTGATAAACGGCATTTTAAAATGCAAACCCGGTGCAAATTTCGACTCAATCACTTCTCCTAAGCGGAATTTAATTGCTCTTTCAGTTTCTGAAACAGTAAAAACTGATGCAGAAACAATAAAAAACACGATACCTGCCGCTACTAATATTTTATTTTGTCCCATTTTAGCGTCCCCTCACGTCTCGACCGCGACTTGAGGCCCGTGTACTGTTATTAATACTTGATTGTTTTGGAAAGTTATTTGAAAAAGAAGTCGTGTTGCTATTAGCCGATCCAGTGCTTGATGCTTTATTACCTAATTTATCCAACGGTAAATAAAGTAAGTTATTACCGCCCTTAACATCAACCATAACAGTAGAGGTATTACTTAAAACCTCTTCCATAGACTCTAAGTACATTCTTTGTCTAGTAACTTTAGGCGCTTTTTTATATTCTTTATATAATTGTGAAAAACGACTCGCTTCACCTGTTGCCTGAGCGATCACTCTTTCCTTGTATGCTTCAGCTTCCTGAGTTTTTCTGGATGCTGCACCACGTGCTACTGGCACCACTTCATTTGAATAGGCTTCCGCTTCATTTATAAAACGTTGTTCATCTTCCCGCGCTTTAATAGCATCCTCAAATGCACCCTGAACTTGTTCAGGCGGCTGTGCATCCTGAAGATTCACGGTAGTTATCAAAATCCCAGATTCATAAGAATCCATTACTTTTTGAATTTCAGTCTGAATTTCAGCAACTATCTCACTACGTCCTTCAGTTAAAACAAAATCCATACTACTATGACCAATGACTCCACGCTCAACACCTTCGGTTACTTGCTTAAGAGTTGCGGTAGGGTTAAGTACATTAAACACATAATTCTTCGCATCTTTAACTTGATATTGAACAGCCAAACGCACATCAACAATGTTTTCATCTTTAGTCAACATTAATGCTTCTCTAGGTACAGAACCCGAACCTTGACGACCCGCTGAACGATAACCAACTTCAACCACTTGAACATTTTGCACATCGACCACCTGAACTTGTTCAATCGGTGATGGAAATCGCCAATTTAAACCAGGTTGAGTCGTTGCAACATAAGCGCCAAAGCGAGTTTCTACGCCACGTGTTCCCTCGTCAACAATATAGAACCCACTCAAGCTCCATAATACAACTGCACCAACTGCAAGAAAACCTAAGCCTTTTAGTGATCCACCTTGAGAGTCTCCTCCACCAGAACCACCACCAAAGATACCACCTAATTTTTCTTGAAATGAACGAATTACTTCGTCTAAATCAGGAGGACCGTTCTCATTTTTACGACCACTCCAGGGGTCTTTCTTATCCCCACCGGGCTCATTCCAGGACATTTACTGCTCCACTCTAATTTTAAAATTATAGTTCATACAAAATCGGCTATTCAGCCAAACTTGATCATTTTATCGCAAATTAATAATTTCTGATTAATTAAATTAATAATATAAAGAAATATCCTGCTTAATCGTCCATTTCTTCAACTTTTACTTCTTTTAAAAGACCTAAATGTTTTCTGTCAATTTCTATGGATAAGTCCCAACCACCAAAATCATTAGTTTTCTCATCGATGATTTTTGCATAATTAAAAAGGCTGGCACGCACACCACCTTGATCAGGTTGTAAAAAACATTTACGCATTACTTTTGTACTGGCAAATATTTCTGCCAATGCCTGAAATAATAATTCGCTCCCTGCACCCGTTACTGCTGACACCCAAACTCTAATAGGTTTCCCCAACTCATCACGATCTATATGAGGTTCAACATTATCCAGCAAATCTATTTTATTAAACACTTGTAACTGCTGAATCTCATTGGCATCTATATCATCTAATACCTGATTAACTTGAAAAATGGTATCGTCTCGGTCCTCTGCATTGGCATCTATCACATGTAATAACAAATTAGCTTCACTTGCTTCCTGCAATGTTGATCTAAATGCGGCAACAAGCTCATGCGGTAAATGACGAATGAAACCCACTGTATCGGCAAGTACAATTTCTGAGCCATTTTCCAGTGAACACAATCTTAATGTCGGATCCAGAGTTGCAAATAGTTGATTAGCAACATAAATGTCGGCACCTGTTAAGGTATTAAATAAAGTAGATTTTCCCGCATTGGTATACCCTACTAATGAAACAGAAGGAATTTCCGATTTCTTCCTTTTATTTCTACCTTGGCTACGCTGCTTAGCCACTTTTTCCAATCGTCGCTGAATTAACTTTATACGATTACTCAACAATCGCCTGTCTGTTTCCAGCTGAGTTTCACCTGGACCACGCATACCTATGCCGCCGCCCTTTTGCCGGTCTAGATGAGTCCACCCTCTGATTAATCGCGTTGACAAATGCTTTAGTTGAGCCAGCTCAACTTGCAACTTGCCTTCAAAAGTTTGTGCGCGTAATGCGAAAATATCTAAAATCAAGCCATTTCTATCAACCACTCGGGTTTCTAAGGCTGCTTCTAGATTTCTTTCCTGACTGGGTGACAAGACATGATTAAATAAAACAATATCGGCTTCATGCAAAGAAATTTCAGTCTTTAACTCCTCTAACTTACCCGACCCCACAAAATACTTTGGATCAGGCCGTTGCCGCGAACCAGTGACCACATGCACGGGCTCAGCACCCGCTGATTTTGCAAGTTCTTTTAATTCGTATAAGTCTTCCTGACCTACCTGTAGAGTAAGATGAACAAGTATTGCACGTTCACCGGATTCTGGACGATCAAACAAAACAACACTCCAATAATATATTAATCCTCAAGGAGTTCGTTCTCTCGTGGCATTTTAACGGGTTTACCTGGTACGATAGTTGAAATGGCATGCTTATAGACCATTTGACTCACTGTGTTTTTCAGCATGATCACGTATTGATCAAATGAATCCACTCGCCCCTGTAATTTGATACCATTTACCAAAAAAATTGATACTGGCGTATGCTCTTTTCTTAAGCTGTTTAAAAAATTATCCTGTAAATTTTGACTTTTTGGCATCCCATTCTCCTTATTTTTATTCCTCGGCAACTAACTTTAGTATAAACTAAAAATGCCAATGCAATTTATCTGATAATAGTGACAATACATTTAAATTCAAGTTCACAACTAAATTAACTTTATAAATTATTTTTGATGCTTTGATAAACTTTGTCTGACAAGTTGGTTTCAGAAGAAATAAAACGTAAAGCATCCTGTTCCCGACGCAACCAGGTAAACTGTCTTTTTGCCAATTGTCTTGTCGCTATAATTCCTTTTTCTATCATCGTATCCAAATCGTATTCACCATCCAGGTAGGCCCAGGCTTGACGATATCCTACCGCTCTAATTGCGGGCAGTGCCTCTGTTAAATCACTTCTTTGATACAAAGCTTTTACTTCCTCAATTAAACCCTGTTCAACCATCAGCTTAAATCTCAGTGCGATTTTCTGATGTAATTGAACTCTGTCTTCAGGCGCGATGATAAGCTTGATTTTTTTAAATGGAATTTGATTTTGTTGCGCTTCACGAAAAAATTCGGTTATCGGCTTTCCAGTCAGCGCATAAACCTCCAAAGCCCGTTGTACGCGCTGAGGGTCATTAGGGTGAATTCTCTGTGCTGATTCAGGATCAATGCCTTTAAGTCTTGCATGCATTGCTTCCTTGCCATTAGCAGCCAACTCCTCAACCAATTGCTCTCTAATATCTGCATTAGCAGCTGGCAACGAAGCTAAACCATTATAAAGCACATTAAAATACAGCATTGTGCCACCTACTAAAACAGGTGTTTTTCCACGACTACTAATATCATGCATCAGTTGTAAAGCAGATTTCCTAAAATGGCCTGTCGAAAAAGCTTCAGCCGGATCAAGGATATCTATTAGGTGATGCACAATACCTTGCCTTTCTTCTAAGGTAGGCTTTGCCGTCCCAATGTCCATACCCTTATAAACTAAAGCGGAGTCAACACTGATAATTTCAGTCTCCAGCTTTTGAGCTAACTGTACAGCTAATTCTGTTTTCCCGGAAGCCGTTGGGCCCATCAAAAAAATTGCAGCTGGAAGACTATCTGCCACCATAGCTACTGCCCACGAAGAAAAAACTTATCTAAATCTGAGGTACTTAATTCAATCCAGGTGGGCCTGCCATGATTACATTGGCCTATTCTTTCAGTTTGCTCCATATCTCTTAGTAAAGCATTCATTTCATCTATGGTCAGTTTACGTTTAGCTCTTACTGAACCATGACAAGCAATAGTTGACAAAATTTCGTTTGATTTTTCCTCTACTCGCTGACTCATTCCATGAGTGACAATATCAGCAAGAATATCTCTGATCAAGGCATCCATATCCTCTTTTCCCAATAAAGCAGGTGTTGCCCTTAATACTATGGTTTCGGGGCCAGAGCGATTAATTTCAAACCCTAGTAAAGCAAAAAAAGTATGCTCTTGCTCAGCTAAATCGGCCTCAGTACTACTGACTTGTATTTTAATGGGCAATAACAAAGGTTGACTAGGCACTATGCCTCCATGATATTGCTGTTTTAACTTTTCATAAGTAACCCTCTCATGTGCCGCATGGGCATCCACTAAAATAATTCCCTTTTTTGTTTCAGATAAAATAAAAATATTATGTATATGCGCTACAGCATAGCCTAGAGGATGCAAACCTTGCTGATCATCTAAAATTCTCTCATTAATACCTAAATCCAGATTAACTTGTTCGTTTGGATATAGTTTCGCATAGGCTGCAATGTCTTCGGACACCTTCATCGGTAATGATGTTTGTATTGGCTTAGCAGAGTTAAATACCCCTTGCTGTCTTGCTACTAGGGGTGCTGCTGATGATACAGGAGCTACTGACGCTTGCGTTGTTATCGGTGTAAATTCTGCAATGTTGCCAGGAGAATTTTGTTGCTCACCCGGCCTGATTTCAGCCAAAGAGCGGTGTAATGCCTTAAACAAAAAGTCATGCACCATCCTGCCTTCACGAAACCGCACTTCAAGTTTTGCAGGGTGTGCATTAACATCGACTAAAGCGGGATCTAAACTTAAAAACAGCACAAATACAGCATGTCGACCATGAAACAACACATCCTGATAAGCCTGCTTGACCGCATGCGTAACCAAACGATCTTTAATTAGCCTACCGTTAACATAAAAAAACTGCATGTCTTGTTGGCTACGAGAGAAGGTGGGCAAACCTACCCAACCAGACAGTTGCAATCCTGATGCTTCAAAATCGATTTTCAGCGAATTTTCAATAAAAGCGGAACCACAAATACTAGCAATACGCTGCTCCTGTTCATGCTCAGACACTGCAGGCTTTAGATTAATCACTTCTTTTTGGTTATGATTTAACTTAAAACCTATATCAAACCGGCTTAAAGCCATTTTCTTAACCAGGCTTTCTATGTGTGAAAATTCTGTTTTTTCTGTTTTTAAAAATTTTCGTCTTGCAGGCGTGTTATAAAATAAGTCTCTAACATCAACAGTAGTCCCTTGAGGATGAGGGTCGGGTTGTGGATCAAAATCTTTTTCCGAACCATCAGCACTCACTTTCCAGGCACAATCAGACGCCTCAGTACGAGATATTAACGTCAAACGGGCAACAGAGCTAATACTAGGCAAGGCTTCACCACGAAATCCCATACTAGATACACATTCCAGATCATGAAGATCGGTAATTTTACTGGTTGCATGGCGAGAAAGTGCCAACGATAAATCTTCTTTAAAAATACCACAACCATTATCTCGAATCCTGATAATCCGGGTTCCTCCTTGCTCAATCTCAATAGATATCTCGGTGGCACCTGCATCAAAACAGTTTTCAACTAATTCTTTAACAATTGAAGAAGGTCTTTCAACTACTTCACCTGCAGCAATTTGATTGACCAGTTGTATGGGAAGAGAATGAATGCGCATGATTATTCCTAAGACGAGGGCAAAGCTTTTTGATCAACCAAGGTTGAAACAAAATGACTGGCTTCAAGAATTGTTATTTCCATCACTTCTATTAACTGCGATATATCAATCCCTATTTCTACAAACTCGTGTTGTAAAGCAGCAATGGCCTGAGCATTAAGATTATGCTTTAAAAATAAAACATGATCTTTAAATGCTGCTAAAACAGGATGAATTCGACTTTCTGCTTTACGCATAGTTTTAATTAATCGACTATATTGTTGCTTAGAGGCTTTCAGCTGTTGTCGACTGCGAGCACGTAATGCGCGATTGTTATATTGCCCCAGCTCATCCTCCCATTCTTTAAACAAAGATGTACTGACTTCTTCTATAGTAGTTATCCGATGACTGACATCATCCGCCCTGCCCTGGCAAAATTCAAACTGCCTTTGCAATAATTTGTAACGATGCTCCAAGGATGTTTGCTCTACATTGACTATGCTTTTAAATTGCTGCAAAGCATCTTCAAACTGATCTCGGGTTCCTTTAAGACTATTACAAGCCTGATCAACATGGATAACAACAATATCACGTTTATGATGCCCTAAAACTGACTCTCGGCTTTGATAATAAACCTCATTAATCCGTTTCTTCAGGAAAACTATTAGTTGACTAAGTAATGGCGTATTCATTAAATCTATATTTATTTAGTAAGGTGATTTTATAAGTTGCATCTTTAGTATATGCATTAAATGCCTGGTCCAACAATCCCTGTTCTTGCATCTGCTGAATACTTAATGTAAATGGAATTTCAGCTGACTTCACCAAAATCAATTCAGTTGCTTTTAACTGATTGGCCAACCATGCTGCCAAACTATCAGAAGTCACATCCCAATCAGTTTTTATATTAGCAGAATTAAGCTCATCAATATCGGGTGACCAGATGACCACGGAATGATTTACCAATGCTTGTTGGATAGTCGAAACCTTTCCTGCCAATACAACAGACTGCACAATACTACTGAACAGTATTGCCGTTTGTTGCATGGCTAAAACTGCCATTTGATGGGCTATTTCATCCGTGAAGCCCCATTGCTTCTGAACCAAACGCACCTGATCAGCAAAAGTGCCACCCCCCGGAACCAGCACCAATTTTTCCTTGTTTTGACGTTCTATGCTTTTTAAGCATTGAGTCAGAACAGGTATATCTTGCATTAAACTTCCACCCAGTTTAATGACTTTCATTACTGCTGAATTGTTCTAGTAAATTTAGCAAAGCACTGGCTTTATCATAGCTTTCTTGATATTCATCTTCCATCACTGAATCATTGACTATTCCGCCCCCTGCCCAAAAGCGAATGGCATTTTCTGAATGCACAAAAGTTCGGATAGCAATATTAGTATCCATATTGCCGTTAAAACCAATATAACCGATTGAACCGCAGTAAATCCCTCGTCGATTAGGCTCCAACTCTTCAATAATTTCCATGGACCGTATTTTTGGCGCACCGGTAATTGAACCACCAGGAAAACAATTTCTTAGTAAATCCAACGCATGCTG
This sequence comes from Methylococcaceae bacterium, assembly GCA_048595505.1. GTDB lineage: Bacteria > Pseudomonadota > Gammaproteobacteria > Methylococcales > Methylomonadaceae > QPIN01. Next base: position 2,185 of record JBJPGG010000170.1, on the reverse strand, counting down.
CCCTTGGTCCAAAACACCTTTTACTGTACTTACCAAATGGTGCACAGTAGCAAAACTTTCAACTTCAAATAACTTAGTTACTTCAACCGACCCTGGTTTACAGTTTTTACTAATATCATTCCTTAACAAATCCACAATCATTACATTTTCTGCACGATCTTTTTTGCTTTTTGATAACACTGAAATTTGCCGCTCATCCAGGGAGGGCTCTTCGTGCCTGGGTCGTGTACCTTTAATGGGTTTAGTCTCAACCTCGCCTTCAGTCACCTTAAGAAACCTTTCAGGAGAAGAGCTTAAAACCTGTACTTCAGGGTAATTCAGATAAGCACTAAAGGGGGCAGAATTGATTTTTCGTAATGCTTTATAAGCTGTCCAGGGTGAACCTGAACAGGGGCTACAAAAGCGTTGCGCCAAATTCACCTGATAACTATCCCCTTCTGTTAAATAATGTTTTATTTTATCAAAGGCCTGCTGATAGAGGCTCTTATCCATATTCGACTGGGGTTTTTCATGAATAACAAAGACTTCATCCTGACTACTCGCCGGTAACACGCTGAACTGGTCAATTAAAGTCTGCCAATCATTATCTCCCTTTGCGTTACCAATCAACCAACTTTGTTTTTTTAAATGATCAACAATTACAGCCCAAGAGTATATACCTACTGCCATTTCAGCAATATGCTCTTCATCTTTTGCAATAACGGGTAAATTTTCTAATCGTCTAGCCAGATCATAAGAGAAATAACCCAAAGCTCCGCCATTAAAGGGACAATCATCAATTGCTTGGAAACTAGACTTTAGGTAATGCTTAACTAGACCGAAAGAGTCTTCAGTAGAATAACTTATCTCTCCCTGGTTTGAAATTTCCGTGGTATTTCCTTTAGTAACCAAAGTAATATCAGGGTCTGTAGAAATAATATCATAGCGCCCCTGCTCACTATGAGGAAAGCCACTATCAAGAAAAATAGACCACGATTTATCTGCAATCGGTGCAAATAGTAGTGAACTATCCTCAAAGTAAGGCAAAGAATGTTTTTGTTGTTTTACTATTGTCATTTAACAATGTTATCTTTTTCGGGCATCTATTGTACCAATTATATTGAGACTAAAAGCATAGCAACTGAAACAGCGGGGGCACAATCAGCAATTTCAATTGCTGGGTGTTTGAGTTGATGGGAGAAAAAATCAGAAAAATCCAAATAAGGATAGCCAAAATAACTGGGGTCATATATGGTTCCAGTTATTTTAATCGAATGAACCAATAAGTGTGCCTAGGTATATTCTTCACCCGACGAATAATATTCATGTCGGATAACACTATCACTCACCCTGAATAGCTTAATCATACAATTTAGATTCTTTTTGACTATAGTAGCTAAATTTAAATGAATTCATAAGTTGCTGCTTTAACTCACCAAGTATTCTCTTTCCTTCTTGTTCGAAGTTTTCTGCTTTCTCCTCAGTTAAAAAACCAGAATCAGGAGGATAATCTTGGTTAAGAGTTGCATTATAAGTAGCAGCCCATCGGTTTAGGGATTCTTTAAGATCTTCAGAAATAGCCAAAGAATTTGGGTCTATATTGCCTAACCCCTCTTTTAGGTTTTCCCATAAAGGAAAACAGTCAAAATCAGCCATCAGTTTTAATACTCTCATAATAATTATTTCTCCTTAATTAGGGTTTGCGCCAACTATAAATCCATTATTACTTGTAGTAACAGCTATTCGTTGGGTTTGACCATTAAACTGAAATTCATATATTGGTCTTCCTGCTCCTGCCCCTTGATGTCCAACTATTTTTCCTTTGGTGACAGCAGTCATAACCGCATCTGGGATTTGATCTTTCGTAATCCCTCGTTTTATAAAATCATCGACATGTTTATTAACGATATGCTTTAATCCAGCACTATTGTTTCCAGCTTCAAGAAATACAATTCGTCCTTCTTGTGTCTTTGCTATATCAATTACATTTTCTGGAGTATGTTTAATTCCTTGATTAGATAATTCACCCAAAAGTTCATTCTTCACCCCAGCTTCGGCAATGCCATCTATATTCTCCACCGCATCAACAGATTTAGTCCCTTTAGCAAGTTTTCCCACCTTAGCAATACCACCAAACCCTGCAAACTCATTAATCATATCACGATTTGCTTGGATATCTCCGGCCCGGCTTCTTTCTAACAAATCT
>JBJPGG010000169.1:0-27731 GCA_048595505.1 Methylococcaceae bacterium | reverse complement strand
ATATCGTTTAACCATACCCTGATTTTTTCAAGTGATCGTTATGGTTATAATGGTAGTACACTCGTCCATTATGATCCCATTTGGGTTTATAACACCTTTATACGATATCAACCCCCTATAGCTAAAGGGTTGGAGTTAGGGTTGGGAGTTTATGATGTGTTTAATGCACAGTATGATTATGTGCAATTAGTTAATGGCGCACATCCTGCATTACCCGGCAATACTCGGGAGCTAAGACTAAAGCTAAGTTATCAATTTTAAACAGTGTGGATAATGAAGTTATTCCTTATTGCATCATACTTATCACAATTTGTCCGACATCTGTGCGTTATACACCGGCGTTAGTTGTGAGCTTTGTTGAATGAGTAAATATGTTAAGCAAAGCTTGCTCGTTATTCTGCTGATAACCGTCATATCAAATTCAGTCAGTATTGCTGCGGATGATGATTTTAAAGATAAGCTGAAAGCCTTATACATTACTCGCTTAGCTGATTTTCTTATCTGGCCAGGGGCAACTAAGACAAGTACATTTAAAATTTGTATTGAATCTACTGACAAAGTTGCAATTCAATTAAAGAACATAGAGTTTGATCATATTTTAGATAGGCAAGTCGAAATTATTGATCCTCCGTCTGGATTATCTCTTATAAAGTGTGATTTTCTATACATTTCCGTTGGTAAGGTTGATTCATTATGGGCTGATTTTCCTATTTTCACATTGAGTAGTCAGGCAGGTTTTGCTGAACAAGGTGGAATGATCGAGTTTTATATTGATCAAGGGAAAGTAAGAATGAAAACTAATTTATATGCAGTAAATCAAACGGGTATAAAGGTGAGTTCAAAATTAATAAGGCTATTAAAAATAGTGACGCCATTGGGGGTAGACAAGTGGTGAGCTGTCATTTAAGCGTCTAGTATTCTTAAGTTAACGAGTTCTTGCCGAACCTGTTGAATGCCTTTTACATGAATGGCTTGAATTCCAAGTTGTTTAGAGGCTTGTATATTCTTTAAATTATCATCCAGGAATAATATGCTATGTGGGTTAACCTTTAGTTCAGTAACAACATGTTGAAAGATGCTTAAGTCTGGTTTTGCCTGGTTTAATAAGTGAGATGCGAATATTTTTTCAAAGTATCTGGGAACTTTAAATTCATCAATAATTTTAGGCCAATGGAGTTCATTAGAGTTAGAAAGTACAGCAAGTCTGTATTTTGGATGCAGGCTTTGGAGTAATTCTTCAGAGCCAGGGAAAAAACCAATAACCCATTGTGTAAAATGCTCGGTTATTTGTTCTGGGCTGGCATTGAGTTTAAGATCTTTTATTAGGGTTTCAGAAAATACTTGAGCTGATATTAAACCTTTCTCAAAAGAAACAGCCGTTTCAGATAAAAACCAGTCGGAAAGATTAAATATCATGTTCTCTGGTAAACACGTAGCAGGAACAGGGCTTTCGCCTAGTTCAATAAGTACTCCCCCTAGGTCAAATAATATTACTTCTATCGGTGTTTTCATTATTTCGCTGAAATGCCTAACGACTTTATGCTCTGGTAACACCTGTCATTATAACATGGAGTACTTGCTTAACTTTAAGAGGAAGCCTGAAGGCTACCACTTATTCTATGTCCATTCCTTGGGTCGAGATAAATAAATTTAATTATTTTTTCTTTTTTTTAGACCAGTCAAGCCGATAAGTCCAGTAGCAAAGAACCATACAGCGGCAGGAACTGGAACAACGGTAATTTCACCACGTAGCTCACCAAATGGAAACCCATCTAGAAACTGAGGCGGGTGTACGGTATTAGTGAAGATATCTTTGTTTGAATGGATTAAAAGAAATGACTCATCTAACAGACGATCAACAATAACATCATTACCTGGATGTATACCCAAGCCAAAAAAGGCACCTTGATCTTCTTCTAAAATAGAAACCGATTCTCTTTGGAAAGAAAATCCTGTACTGTTAAAGCTGAAAGAGGAGGCATCTGCTTCAAAGGATAAATCGATCACGTTAAACCCAAAAGTACCTAGGCCACTATTAGGTAGATGGATATGGAACGGTGTGCTGTTTGGACCAAATTTTCGTAGGTCACTTTGTAGCATCCCAGTCACGTTTAAACTGACATTAGTTAATACCAGATTGTCGGTGTCTAGAGTTGCTCTAAATATTCCGCTAGCATTTGATGGAACGCGATCCTTATCAGTAAAAATATCAGGGTTTGATCCATCCTCTGCTGGTGCGCGCAGGTTAGCAATTAATTGAACTTGTGACGCTTGTGCAATCCCTGTTAGTAACAAGCTAAAAACCAGTAGAAATATTTTTTTCATAATCAAAGTCCCATGTTTTTATTTTAAAAGGCTGGAGCGCATAAACTAACGACCAAATTAAGTCTATCATTATGTGCTGAATTTGTCTTGGGAAGATTAGCTGGGTGTAAAGTGATAGCGCAAGAAATGAGCTTCACATGCTCAGTTATATTGTTGTTTATTGATGTGCTGAGGAAGCAATAGATTGTTCTGTATTCGCGATTTTTAGTGCGATATAAAGAAATGTCAAAGCATGATAATACTTTATGGTGGGTTTATTCTAAAAATGAATGGGAGTTAGAGATAGAAAAAACTATTCTTTAATATTACGTACAACTAAACAATCTGAACAGGCTAAATGTAAAAACCCTGACTACAATTAGGTATAGTCAGGGTTATACTCCATGCAGTCGTGACTGCGAGAAATGTTATCTGTTGTTTACATTTTGAAAACTAGGAAAAGGGGATGGTGTTCCTTTAGGAACATTATTGTCACTTAGTCCCAATTCATTTCCCCATTTTGGGTAATTATCTGAAAAAGTTTTTAAGTAGGCAACAATATCTGCCTCGTCTTGTTCAGAAAGTTTTAAATCACCTAACTCATCAACATTTTTAGTGGCATCAAATGGGCTTTTAGGCCAGCATGTTTTTCCGAGTCCAGGGTTAGTTATGTCACTAGGGTCCTTACATTCAGCTAAAACATCACGTGTGTTATAGAAATGAACAACTTCTTCTAGTGTTTTAAATACACCATTGTGCATATAGGGTGCTGTTTGCTCGATGTTTCGGAGGCTCATGACTTTTTGTCTTCCCTGAACGTCCTCTAAAGGAGTTTCTTCACCACGGGCAGCCATTAAATTAGGGTTTCCTAACAGCCCGAGATCTGCAGCTGGGTTACCAGGAATGAATGGGTTGTGTGGTACGCCTAGGTTATCATAACTAAAATCAGTCATCATGGCAGGTGAGCCATCCCCATTAAACCCTTCTGTGGAATGACATTCGCCACACATAGCATCACCATCAAAAAGATCAGCACCTCGTTGCTCTGAATCATTGTAGGGTGTTATTCCTGCTGCTTCATAATCAAATTTAGAATCAAAGCGGTTAAATTTAGGCGTCTTTTCAAAGGATGAAATAGCTTTTGCCATGGATTCAAAAGCATTTGAAACGGCAGCCGTGTCAGTTTCTTTGAGATTGTTTATTTCAATACCATATGCTTTTCTGAACAGTCTTTTATATTCGCCATATTCTTGTAAGCGTTTGATCACAGACCATTCATTTGGCATAGCCATTTCAACAGGATTCAAGAACGGGCCTTTTGCTTGTTCAACAAGGTTTGCTGCACGACCATTTCTAAATTGACCACCAATAAATAATTCACCATCCCAATGAAAATCAGGGCTAAAAGCTGTATAGCCGGCACTAGGAGTATTAATCGAGCCAAAAGCCCGCGGTAATGAACCATTAGAGATAGGGTCACCATTTAGCAGGTTTTCTGTATCTATAAAACTTGCAGAAGGTTGTTTTCTTAATTTGAATCTGTCGCCATTCTCTGTTCTTGTGGGTACTTCTATACGTTCTAATGCATGACAAGACTCACAAGACTGGTTGCGGTTAATGGATAAGTTAAGATCCTGGAACAGGATTTCACCGAGCTTTTGTTCATAATACGAAAGGTCAGCAGCCATTAGTTGGCTTGAGAACGCTAGCGAACCAATGAGTAGAGGTTTTAAACTTTTTCGAAGCATAATAAATACCTAAGGTTTTAAATGAAATGAGAGTAAAAATACAAGCAATTATCATTACTAATAACATCTAGTACCTTATTATTTAAATAATTTGCATGAATTAAAGCAAGAAATTATAAAGTGTAAAAATGAGATTAGCTTTTTTTCTAGATGGAAGTTTTCTTGTTAGCTACTGCAATCTTGTAGGTCTTAGCAGGCGACAAAAAATAATCAGGATACAGTTACGGCAATGCTTTTTCATAACCTTGAAACAGAGTCTATATCTACGATGTATATGAATTGTATACAGATGCAGATTATGAAAAATGTAAGGTCAATGTTAAATTTATAACACTACATGGCCGATAAGGACCCAGATTATGTGTAATCTCCATTCATCTAGAATGCGTTTAGCTTAATTTTATTTTTAGTCGAAAACTATTGTACCCGAGTACAATGTGGCTTTATTTTTAGGGACATGTTGAAGAATCATTAGTGCTGGATTAAATCCAAGATTTTATAAGGTCGGAACACCTGATCTCAGGGTTTACGAACAAAGGCTTTTTATGTTTAAAAGCTTGTATATTCATTGCCTCAAAAACCTAAAAATAAAAAATATTTTATAGTGTGCCCTGATATCAAAATAATAGTTGTGGTCCTAGATAAAAAATTCAGAAAATAATTAAAGTAACAATTTATCAATTAGTTGAATAATAATATGACTATTATTAGTATGGTGTGTATTGATTTTTGTCTCATAAAAAATTACTGAGATCAGGTGCTCTAAAGGTAAGAGACTAAAGCGTTGAAAATTGAGTGAGGACGGGTACTAAACAAAAAAAACAAAGGGATGCTTTATTTTATGGCAAGCAGGCAGGCGAAGTTAAACCAGCGAAAGTAGGTATCAATATGTTTAAAACCAGCTCGTTCTAACAGGCGGTAATTTTCTTCTAGGCGGTAAGGAATTAGTACATTTTCTAATGCTTCGCGTTTGCGTTGATTTTCAGTATTGCTATAGCCACTTTGTGATTTTTTAAATTGTAGATAATGGTCAATATAAAGACGATTTAATTTGGCATCACTGGTGACAATTTTTTCTGATAAAAACAATATGCCGCCGGGTTTAAGAGCACTATAAATATTATTGAGTAAGTATTCGCGGTCAATCGGGCGAACAAATTGCAATGTCCAGTTAAGAATTACTACATCACAGGGAGGTAATACAGGTAGGTCAGACAAGTCCGCGTTTAGTAGAGATATTCTTTCCTCTGTAACCGCTGCTGATAATTTATCGCGCGCCTTGTCTAGCATAGGGGCTGAATTATCGTAGCCAATAAATTTTGCTGATTGAGGGCAATCAGGGTGTTTTATGATATGTTCGATGCTCGTTCCCGTTGAACAGCCTAAATCACAAATAACACCGTCCTGTTCTGGTAAAAACTCCACGATCAGTTCTGATTGTATGCGTTGAACTTCTTTATAAAAAGGAACGCTTCTAGACACCATGTCATCAAATACTGTAGCCACACGTTCATCAAAGAAAAAATCTTCTGCACGATCTAATTGTTGAAACAGACTATCTTCATGTTTCGTCGATTTTTTTTTGTTCATTATTCAGCTAACTTTACAGTATTATCTTAATGTTTTAGTAGGGCATCATTGTAACCGGTATTTTGTTTTGAGTCAGACTGTGTGCGAGAAATGTAATTGCGTAGAGCGGACTTTAGTCCGCTATGACTTCGTATGAATGCGGGCTGAAGTCTTCTTTACAAAATGGTTTTAGAGTTACTTTACTTTTGGACACCTTGGCGCGAACTATAGTAAACGTGGAAGAAATAAAAGACCAGATACCAAGGGGTTTTCTCCTTCAGCTGTGAAAGAGACAGTCAGCGATGAGTTGTGTATTTTATAGTTTAATCCGCCATTTAATTAACGGAACATATCTTTGTTTACGGCTTTAACCATCGCTACTTTTGAGGTGATAAAGCCTCTTTCAACTAGTTCTTTAAGGTTTTGATCCAGAGTTTGCATACCATCTTTACGTCCCGTTTGAATGGCTGAGTACATTTGTGCAACTTTTGCTTCTCTGATCAAGTTACGGATCGCAGATGTACCTACCATAATTTCATGTGCTGCAATTCGACCTCCTCCCACTTTTTTGAGTAATGATTGAGATATGACGGCTTGTAATGATTCAGAGAGCATAGCTCGAATCATGTCTTTTTCAGCGGCAGGGAATACATCAATAATACGGTCAATTGTTTTTGCGGCTGAGGTGGTATGTAATGTTCCAAAAACAAGGTGTCCTGTTTCTGCTGCAGTTAAGGCTAGCCTAATGGTTTCTAAATCTCTCAATTCCCCGACCAGAATGATGTCGGGGTCTTCACGCAGTGCTGAACGTAACGCGTTATTAAAGCTTTGGGTATCCCGGTGGACCTCTCTCTGGTTAATGAGACACTTTTGGCTTTCATGTACAAATTCGATGGGGTCTTCAACGGTTAAAATATGTGCATAATCATTGGCATTTATATGGTTAACCATTGCTGCCAGGGTCGTTGATTTACCAGACCCTGTTGGCCCTGTTACCAATATCATACCTCTGGGTTTTTTACAGAGTTCTTCAAAAAACTTGGGGGCTTTTAAATCTTCTAGAGATAATACTTTAGATGGAATGGTTCTGAAAACGGCGGCAGCACCACGTTCCTGGTTAAATGCATTGACACGAAAACGGGCAACACCGGGTAATTCAAAAGAAAAGTCAGTTTCTAAAAATTCTTCATAATCCTTTCGTTGCTTATCATTCATGATGTCATAAATCAGCGCATGAACTTCCTTATGGTCTAAGGCGGGAATATTGATTCTACGGATATCGCCATCAACTCTGATCATTGGCGGTAAACCGGCCGAAAGATGTAAGTCAGAAGCTTTGTTTTTAACTGAAAAAGTTAATAATTCAGCAATGTCCATAAGAAATCTCCATAAAAATAAATTGAAAAATGATTACACTAACCATAGTTCAACTCTTTGCTTTTTTGAAGTGCTGTTGTTTAATAGTGTAGATTCTTTTATTAGATAGAGTGATATGAACGACATTAAGCAAAGATTTGCAAAAGTAAACTCACAACTTCGGCATGCAGAGTTAGCTGCTGAAAGGCATAGAGGCAGTGTTCAATTATTAGCGGTCAGTAAAACCAAACCCGCTGCAGATATTGTAACGGCCTATCAAACTGGGCAAAGGCATTTTGCCGAGAGCTATTTGCAGGAGGCTTTGATAAAACAGCAAGCTCTGGCTGCTTTCAATATTACCTGGCATTTTATAGGCCCGATTCAATCCAATAAAACCAAGTCGATTGCAGCGTATTTTAGTTGGGTACATAGTGTTGATCGGTTAAAGATTGCTAAAAGGCTGAGTGAACAAAGACCCACTCATTTGCCACCTTTAAATATTTGTTTGCAGGTTAATATTAGTGCTGAAGAGTCCAAGTCTGGTGTGACTCTGGAACAGTTGCCGCAACTGGTAAGCGAAATAAATGGCTTGGCTAATATTCGGTTGCGAGGGGTTATGGCTATTCCAGAACCTGAAACTGAGTTTCAGTTGCAACGCCAGCCCTATAATCAGTTATATTATGCGGTTAAAAAGCTAAATATATCAACGCTGGATACCTTTTCTTTTGGTATGTCTGGTGATTTAAAAGCAGCTATAGCTGAAGGCTCGACCCTAGTGAGGATAGGTACTGCATTGTTTGGTGCAAGGTTGAATCAATAATATCCAAAAGGGGATACTGAGACACTAATAATTTAATACCCATTGCCAGTAATAGTAGGGCAATTAACGGGCGCAGTATATTATCGGGCAGTTTTTTTCCAATCAGGCTGCCTAGATAAATTGCCGGTATTCCTCCAATCAGCAAGCCAAACAGTAAACTGAAGTCAACTGACCCAAAGTGTAAATGACCCAGACCTGCAATTGCAGTTAGCGGGACGGCGTGGGCAATATCAGTACCTACAATTGAAATAGACGGTTTTCGGGGGTATAACAAAAAAAGAATGGCAGAGCCAATTGCACCCGCCCCAACTGAAGAAAGTGTGACTACGACGCCTAGCAAAGCACCACAAAGTATGGTGATCTGGGGTCTGTAGTTTCTAACAAAATTAACAAAAAAACTATCCGTATGTTTGGCATGGATAAAAGAAAGTAATCGGTTTTTAATCAAGATGATAAAGGAGGTCAAAATCAACATAACGCTAAGCGTTAAGATGATAATGCCATCATAATTAAAGCCTGTTTCTTTTAAATGCTCTAATAGTGAAATCGTGACTAACGAGGTGGGTACACTTCCACTGCCCAGCAGTAGTACGATTTTCCAGTCTACAGAATGGTTTTTGTGGTGAAAAAACACCCCGCTGCATTTTGTTAATGCTGCGTAGAGTAAGTCAGTACCTACGGCGATAGCGGGCGGAATGCCAAATCCCAACATTAAAATAGGTGTCATTAATGAGCCGCCTCCAACGCCAGTTAGACCGATAATTAATCCAACCAGGGCGCCAGCAGCAATATGAATAGTTTCCAAGGATAAATCCATTTAATAAGAAAAGGCGGCAAATATACCGGAATTTGTATATATTTAAAAGTGATTTAAAGGTATATTATTATTCTAAAAAGAGATAAGGTGGTTGGAATGAAGTTGCAGCAATTACGGTTCTTGCACGAAATAAATAATCAGCAGCTGAGTATATCTAAAGCAGCATCTGTTTTATGCACATCGCAATCAGGGATTAGTAAACAAATCAGACTGTTAGAGGAGGAGCTTGAGGTTTTGTTGCTAGAAAGGAATGGCAGAAAAATAATTTCTGTTACGCCGGCAGGGAAAAAAGTGTTAGAACTGGCAGAAGAAATTTTAAATAAAGTTGATGATATAAAACGGACAGCTGAAGAATTTACGGATAAACAAAGCGGGATAGCTATTGCGACTACTCATACTCAGGCTCGGTATGTTTTACCCTATATTGTGGAACAATTTTTATCCCTGTACCCAGAGGTGAACCTTAATATCCAACAAGGCACACCAGAACAGGTTGCTGAATTATTGGAGCAGGGTAATGTTGATATTGCTATTGCTACAGAAGTTTTGGCTAGTCGTGAAGCACTGGTGTCTTTACCATGTTATCAATGGAGTCGAAGTGTTATTATCAAAAAAGAACATCCCTTATCGCAGAAAAAAGTCTTAAAGCTGGAAGATATTGTGAAATATCCGATAATTACCTATGTGACGGGGTTTACAGGGCGGTATCAGCAGGATGAGATTTTTCACAAATATCATTTGCAACCTGATATAGTGTTGACCGCTGTTGATGCAGATGTCATTAAAACGTATGTGCGACTGGGCCTGGGGATAGGTATTATTGCAGATATGGCATTTAGCGAGCAGGATAATGATCTTTGTGCACTCAATGTGGAACATTTATTTGGTATTAGCACCAGCCAGATTGCAATAAAGAAGAATAAGTATATTAAGCCCTATGTCTATCCATTTATTGAAATGTTTGCACCTCACCTAACCCAGGATTTAATCAGACTCGCTGTTGAGTGTGTTGATTTGGAAGCCAGGCAGCAGTTGTTCGCCAGTGTTTCTATTCCTATGTGGCCTTCAGTTTGATAATTCTTGTTTTTAGTTAATTGTTAAGGAGCGTGAATGAAACAACTTCGACAACATGCTAATCTTGCTATGCGCCTTGGTAAATGCTTCTGCATTACTCTATCCAAACACACCCATGTGTTAGTTGAATACGAATAACAATCCTGCTCGAAAGACGAACTTATTCCATGCGCGTTCTTTAACTAAAAAACTAAATATTATAAAACAGGAAGCAGTTCTCAACTTATTTGACTAATTTAAGTTATTTTTATTGAGTAAATAGATTTTTAATTTAAACTAAACTAATTAATAATAAGTTCCAATAATAAAAATGTTATATAAAAACATTAGCCAGTTATGAACGTATAATGACAGAAAACGTTAACCATGTTTCAGCGATCAATGAGGCCGCGAATTCAATACTGAAACATAAAGTCGATAGTTTACAAGTAATTCCCGCAGTAGCCCTTAAATTGTTGCGTTTAACTAACGATGCCACAACGAATGTAGCGGACTTGTCCCAACTGATTGAAACTGAACCGGCATTAGCAGCGAAAATACTACGAAATGTTAATTCTGCAGCGTTTGCTCTATCCCATAAAATAACTTCAATTAAACGGGCAGTTAATATTTTAGGGTTTTCTGCAGTGCGGCAACTTGCTTTAAATCAATTGTTTTACAATAAATTAATAGCTCACAAAGAAAATCGAGAGTTTGACCAATTATTTTTTTGGCAACATTGCTTATTTGTTGCTTCATTGAGTCGTGCCATTGCAATAGCATTAAAACATAAGGACCCTGATTTAATTTATAGTGCGGGTTTAATGCATGACATAGGCAAAATAGTTTTTGAAACGCATGGCAAAGTTAATTACAGCGATTTTATTCTTGCCTGCAGAAATGACGAGCAATCTACTGTCAAGGGAGAGCATGATTTTTTTGGTTTAAATCATGCAGAAATGGGCTATGTATTCTGCCAACAGTGGGATATTCCTGAACGGATTGGTGCTATCGTCTATTGTCATCATGATATGCCCGACAATGACAGTCCATTTGCTGAGTATAAAGGTGATATTGCTATCGTCAGTTTTGCCAATTATATTGCATGGTTGCAAGGTATAGGCTCGATTCAAGTGAATAATTTACCAGAATTACATTCTGATGTTTCAAATAACCTTAATATCGAAAAACTGAATATTGAAAGCTTATTGAATAAAGTGGATCAGGAGATGCAGGGAACTCGAGGGTTTTATGGCATACAGTTTCCTAGTCTTAATAAACTAAGGGCTTCGTTAGTTGAAACGACCCTGTTATTAAGTCATCAGAATAAACCAAATGAAGAAACTAATAATCAGCCCGGTAAGATTTTTTTACGAAGTCTCATAGCGCCCCATCAAAGTCTTGATCCTAATGAATTAGTTCCTGGGACTTTAGCTGCTATTCACGGTGATTTGGGTTTTGACCGACTGTTTATGTTAAAGATCAATACCAAACAACGTAATTTAGAAATAGCATATAGCTGGCCAGAAGCTCTAAATGAAAATACCAGACATAATTTTAATGTTAAAATTGATATTCTTCCAGCTTCTATCTTGAAGAGTTTGCGCGATCGCAGAGCTATCATAATTACTGCTGAGCAAGAGCAGAATAAAATGATTCTGGAACAATTCAAGGTACAGCAATTTTTAATTGTTCCTGTATTAAGTCATAACCGGCTGGTAGCACTTGTTTATGTAGATAACTACCATAATCATTGTCCAATTTCTTCAGCTTGTATTGATCAAATCACGCCTATAGTACATGAGTTAGGCGTCGCATTAGCAAATGCAAAGCGTTTTGAATTAGAGAAAAAAAGAGCAGAACATGATTCATTAACAGGACTGCGGAATAAACGGATGATGGTAGAGTTTTTGACTGAAACATTTCAATCAAATAATGATAAGTTACCTCACATTGCTGTGGGCTTTATTGATATAGATTTTTTTAAAAAGTTTAATGATTCATGTGGACATCAAGCCGGTGATGATGTGCTTAAAATTGTAGCGCAAATTATGCGTACCTTAACACGGCCTAGTGACTTTATAGGCCGGTATGGAGGTGAGGAGTTTGTTTTTGTCTTACATGGAACTGATGCAAAGGGTGCAAATTGTTATGCTGAGAGGATAAGGCAAGAAATTGAACGAAAAGGCAAAATTCTTAGTCAGCGGTTTAAAGGACATGCGCTAACAGTTAGTATTGGGGTTAGTATGTACAAGCAAAGTTTTACAAGTTTCGGTGAAATTATTGAGGCAGCTGATGGTGCAATGTATACAGCAAAACATAACGGACGTAATTGTATTGTTGTTGTATAAACCCAGTGTTATTTTTGGCGTTGTAGGTACTTTAGCTATGTTTAGCTGAAGTATAATTAAGTTGGATTATAGTGTTTAATGAGTAAAGTTTGATCATTTAATTTCACACATTCAAATAAAATATCGTCGATAGAGCCGTGTACATGATCGGTGTAGTGTACGCCGTATTCATTTTCTGAATGTTGATGTTTCAGTATTCCATGTACAGTAAAGGGGGTGCCGGAATCAGGTAAAGTCATGGTGATTCGTAGGTTTTTATGGATGGATAAGTCCAATGATTCACTAAGCTTAATTCTGATTCCGGTACGACTGATGTTTATAATGTCTGCACTTAGGTCGAATTCTTGCTCAGAGCTATGGTGGTGAGATATATCTGCTTTAAAATTCTCTGGTTTTACGCGAGCATGAGAGCGTCTTTCTTGTTTCATTTTCAGCTGTTTTTTTGAAGGTGTTTTGCTATGTATGAGTATAGCAGAGGAAGTTAAATTGTGACGGAGGAATGAAGTTTTTTGATGATTGGTTTTTGTGTAAGGTTATGATTTGTATGGTAGGTAAAGTCTTACGCTTAAGTTATAACATTACTGATAGGCAAAAGGTTTAGCTAATGGTTCACCAATAAAGATACCTTGCCCTGGCCAGGCAACACTTTTCCAGTAAGCCTCAATTAAACTGTTGCCTCTGATGTAGTAATGCATCATGATTCCTGGATGGGGGAATTTCTGTACAAAATTACAAGGTTCAACGACAGTACCATAACTTCCCGTGGCTCCAGCTTCCAACCATTTTATAATGCTCATTTGTTTGCTGCCTGACAATATACCACCAGTAGATGTTAGATGATCTGCTACTGCGCCGGGTAAAAAGTGGTTTGACTGTATTTTTTTAATATGAGTCTTTCCGGTAAAATAAAACATCACATCTTGTTTGTTCTCAATATAATCTTGTTCCAGTGTTTGCAATTGCCATAAGCCATTTAAAGCGGAAACAATTGATGGAAAAAATACCGACCGGGTACTGCGCTGTTTATCAGATGTTGTTAACAAATATGCGCTTCCTTTGGGTTGGTTAAAGTCAGAAGCAACCCCTCTATCAATCAGTGCTTTAACATCGGAAAAACTTTTTCCTGCCAAAGCCATCGTCGGACGCCATTTAAATTCAGTATAGGGCAGCACATGTTCACTGTTAAAGTAAGGAGACTCAAGAGTTTGTTTGCAGCCTTTGGCACAAAAAGAGTGATTATAGCCAGCGGCAAAGGCAGTGGTTATTGACATACAACCAACTCGATAAGGCTGCATCCAAGTAAGCGCATAGGCTTGAATATGTTTTGCTGATAATTGGTCAACGGATAATTTAATTTGTTTGAATTGTTTAACGGCTAAAGATTGTTGTCCTGGATTGAAGCTGATGTGAATTATATTTTGTTCCGGTATTTTTCTTTGTTGTTGATAATAATTAGCAATTTTAATGCTTAATGGGTCTGAGTCATTAACAATAACAGCCAGTTCATTAGCGCTTATTGCAGGTAATGGACTCAATAATTTAGAAAAGCTTGCGGCCGATAATGGCGTGAATAAACCGTATGTTAATAGCAGGGTTGCGATAGCTTGGTTGCTATAATATAAGAGCTTTAGTCTTAGTGATTTCGACATGGTTCAGGTTTGAATAAAGGGTCAAAAAGATAATGTTAATCGTTTTAAACTACTCGCATCTTTATCTCTTTTTCCAGAGTAACAAGGAAGGGATGAGGGGAATAGAATGAAAGAACGTTTGTAACGATTATTGTGCCGTGTTAATTGTAGTCTAACTAAGGGAATAAACTTTTCTCGTTTGGACTGATGCTTCAGGGCCACAGAATCGCCCGGGAATGGTTTGCCTCGCACATTTAAACTGTTTAGGAAGTAGCGTAAGCGCTTATCTTACGATTAAGAATTTCTATCAGCAAAAAATAATGCGTCATAAATTCTGTAACCGAAATTGCATAAAGTATACTTCTTTTGTATGAACTTAACTTCATCTATACAATAGTCTTGAAAGAATGAATATAATTTGAAAATGAATATATCGATTAAAGAAAATCTTGGGCTTTATGCCTCTTTGTGCCTGATCGCTTTGCTGTTAGGCGCAATGTTCAGTGATGCGTTGATTTATATGTTTGATTCCTGGGAAAGGGAAGAATACAGCCATGGTTATTTGATTCCTGTTATTTCTTTTTGGTTTATTTGGAGTAACAAACAAGCTGTCAGTAAATGTATCGGATCTGGTAGCTGGGTCGGGATATGGGTTGTAGTGATCGGCTTGATAATCGGCATAATGGGAGAGCTCGCTGCACTTTATGTGGTTACTCAATACGCCTTTTTAATGATTTTATATGGCCTGTCCCTGGCTCTTTTAGGGTGGAAAGGTGTGCGCTTAATGTGGTTTTCCTTGGCGTATTTGTTTTTTATGATTCCTCTGCCAGCCTTTTTATACAATACTCTTTCTTCACAGTTGCAATTGATTTCCTCGCAACTGGGTGTGGCAGTTATTCGATTAATGGATATCAGTGTTTTTTTACAAGGTAATGTGATTGACCTTGGCGTTTATAAACTCCAGGTAGTCGAGGCATGTAGTGGCTTGCGATATTTATTTCCACTGGCTAGTTTTGGGTTCTTATGTGCTTATTTTTTTAGGGCAAAGTTTTGGATGCGGACAATTGTATTTTTGACCACTTTACCTATTACCGTCATTATGAATAGCTTCCGTATTGGAGTTATTGGTATTTTGGTGGAATATTGGGGGATTGAGCAGGCAGAAGGTTTTTTGCATGACTTTGAAGGCTGGATAATTTTTATCGGCTGTCTTGCTGTGCTGTTTGCAGAAATGTGGCTAATGATTCTGATTTTTATGCCAGGAAAAACATTTTCTCAGGTTTTTGTAGTGGATGCAGTTGTGCCTATTGCTGAATTTACAACAAGCTCTTCTTCAGTTGATGATAAAGGAATTGATAGTAGAAACTTGTTCTTTGGCTTACCAAAATCATATCTTGCGACCTGTACTTTGTTGTTAATAGTGCTGCCATTTTCAATTATGATGGGGGATAGGGAGGAAATCAAACCACAAAGGCAGCGATTCGCCAGCTTTCCATTATTGATAGGGGAATGGAAAGGTGTTGAAGTGGGAATGGGGCAAAACTTTATTGATACGCTAAGGTTTGATGATTACATTCTTGGTAATTATTCTATAGCTGGAGACTCACTACCGGTTAATTTTTATGTGGCATATTATGCCTCGCAACGCAAAGGAGCTTCAGCTCATTCACCAAAATCCTGCATGCCAGGTGATGGCTGGAGGATAGGTGATTTTGAACAACGTAAAATTGGTAACCATGTTACCAATAGAGGGGATCCTCTTATGGTAAACAGGACGGTTATCAGCAAAGGCAATAACAGGCAGTTGGTTTACTACTGGTTTCAGCAGCGAGGAAGAATTATTACTAATGAGTATCTGGTCAAATGGTATTTGTTTTGGGATGCATTAACACAGCAACGGACGGACGGAGCATTGGTTAGGTTGGTTGTCTCTTTACCTGAGGGTAGTGAAGAGGCTGAAGCGGATAAAAAATTGACTGAATTTTTAAACAGGGTATTTCCAAAGATGGAAAATTATGTACCTAGTTAACACTAATAGTTTTAAAACTATATCTTCTATTTCTTCATGCTATTGGGTGGTAATAAATGGTTGCAACAGTGCCAGTATCACACAAAGTATAACGAAAGTTAATTTAAGCTAAATAACGGTCAATGGATTTATTTTTTTCATTTGCAGTCTCTGTACTAGTCAGTATTGCTTTAATACCGGTTTTAATGCGCTATGCAGGTTTTTTGCATATGGTGGATGAGCCAGGAGACAGAAAAGTACATACCATAGCAATACCTCGCTGCGGAGGTTTTGGGCTGGCTGTGGGAGCGATTACTTCCATTCTTTTGTTTGTGCAGGTCGAACCTAAATTAATTGGGCTAATAGTGGGTAGCATAAGTATCGTACTATTTGGTCTTCTAGATGACTTGTACGAACTTAATTATAAATGGAAGTTTGTTGGACAGTTTTTGGCTGTTTCAGGCGTAATTTTCGGGGGTATATATATTTCATTTGTTCCTTTTGCGGGGCTGGAACCTGGAACGATTTATATTACGCTGCCCTTGACGGTTTTATTTTTTGTCGGTGTTACAAATGCGGTAAATTTGGCAGATGGTTTAGATGGCTTGGCAGCAGGGATTATGTTAATGACATTTGCTGCCATTGCCTTTCTAGCAATTGATGTTGGCGGTATGGTCGTTGCCATTATGGCTTTGGCAGTATCCGGCGGGATAGTTGGGTTTTTGTGGTTCAATACCCATCCTGCTGTGGTTTTTATGGGCGATACAGGGAGTCAGTTTATTGGTTTTATGGCGGTTATTTTGTCAGTTTACTTGACTCAAGATATCAACCGCGCTTTAAACCCGGCTTTGCCATTATTATTACTTGGACTCCCCATCCTGGATACCTTATCTGTGATGGTGCGAAGAATACGCGCGGGCAGGTCTCCTTTTTCTGCTGATAAAACTCATGTTCACCATAGATTGATGGAATATGGATTTTCTCATGCTGAAGCTGTAGGGGCTATTTATCTATTACAGGGCTTGTTTTTAGCATTCGCACTGAGGTTTCGTTATGCTTCAGATTTCGTGGTCATTGGTACTTATATGCTGGTGTCGGCATCTATTTTATTATTTTTTTACTGGGCAAGTGAAACACAATGGCGCTTGCATGCCGTTAAAGAGGGTGGCGACAGACGGGGTAACCGGATATGGCGCAATAAGAAATTGTTTCATTTTTGTCGACACTATATTAATTATTCACTAGCAATTTTTTTGTTAGTACAATTAGTTTGTTTACAAGACCGTTTTGTGGCTATGTCTAACGAACTTTATTTAATAATGATCAGTAGCTTACTGTTTTATTTTTTGCTTCCCAAAGTCGTTCAGGACGTATGGGTACGCTTTAGTATTTATATCGCTGCAATATTTGCTAGTGTGATGGCGCAAGAATTCCCAGAAATGGTGAGTTATACGCATTGGTCGGTGGATATTTTTTTACTGGCTTTGATTGTAATGGTGTCTATTGCAATCCGTATTACCCGCAAAAGTAAATTCAGAGTAACCACGCAAGATGTATTGGTTGCATTGTTTGTAATAGCCAGTGTCTTGTTGATAGATATTGAATTTATTGAACATGTGACTTTTCGATTGTTTTGTCTAGTATATGCTCTGGAGTATTTGTTGCATCGGGATATTTATCAATTTACACTGTCCAGGTATTTGGCTGCGATATCTGGGATTTCAATTATGACTGTCGTTATACCTACCTTGTTCTGATATTTTATAATTCTACTGATTGAAAAATGCAACATTTATTCATCAGTAGTTGTCTATACTCAAATATTAACTGGCCTAAAAGGAATTTTGGAATGCTTGATTTAGAATTTATTTATTTTAAAATTCGGATATTATTAAATCCTCACTCATTAGTTAAAGCTTGGGGCGTAAGTCATAGCAGATGAACGGGGTTTAGTTGCTATTAGCTTTAATTTTCTAGATGTGAAAAAGTTATTGTTTTTTAAGAGTTCGTCATAAATGAGGAAAAAATGTTAGATAAAAAAGTTTTGCTGTTATTTATCAGCTTTTGTTTAATTTTGTTAGCAGGATGCGATGGCGCGAAAGATCGTGAAGCTAAATATCTTAATAAAGCTCAGGTGTATTTTGATGAAGGTAATTATGAAAAGATGCAGGTTGAGCTGAAAAATGTTTTACAAATTAATCCAAAAAATGTGGAGGCAATTTATCTAACAGCTCTTGGTGCAGAAAAAAACCAGCAATGGAGGAAAATGTTTGGGAAATTATCTCTGGTTGTTGAAGCTAACCCTGGACATTTTGATGCTCAATTAAAGTTAGGCAGGCTGTTTTTATTTAGTAGAGATATTGAAAAAGCATCTGAAACGGCTGAATTAGTTTTGGCAAGTCAGCCTGATAACCCGGATGCTCTTGCTTTAAAAGCGACTATTTTGTTGTCTCAGAAGAAAAAGGCAGAGGTAAAAGAGCTATTAAGTAGAGTTTTGGAAATAGAGTCTGGACATTATGAAGCATCATTATTGATGATGAATTTGTTGGATGAAGAAGGGAAACTGAGCGAAGCTAAGTTGGTATTAGAAAATGCTTTAGTGGCACATCCGGATAAGATACGACTGGCGTTGTTGAAAATTAATATTTTATTAAATGAAGATAAAAAAGATGATGCGGTGGTGTTGTATAACTCTTTGTTAAATCGTTTTCCAGATAATGACGTTCTTTATTACAATTTTGCAAAGCTTTATGTTATAGAGAAAAAAATTGATCAAGCTGAGGTCATATTAAAAAAATTAGTCAATCAGCAACCTGATAACGATCAGCCGAAGTTAGTGTTGATTAATTTCTTAAATCGACATCGAGGGCTTGAGCAGTCAGAAAAAGAATTAGACAGGTTAATTGCTGAAAACCCAGAAAATTTTGGTTTTAGATTTGCAAAACTAGCTTTGTATAAAGATCAGCCGGATAGAATGCAGCGGGTTCTAGAAGAAATTGTTGAAGATGATAAATTAGGTGCAGCGGGTATTGATGCACGAATAAAATTAGCAAACTTTTTTAATCTTAAGGGGGAGAAGGAAAAAACTCGGCAGTTGATAGAAGATGTAATTGAACTTGATCCCAGAAATGCGCAGGCTTTATTATTTAGAGCAGGTTTGCTAATAAAGGAAAAAAAGTTTGATGCGGCAATTGCTGATGCCAGAAGTGTTTTGAGAGATGACCCTCAGTCTGAAAAAGCTTTAATGCTACAAGCTATTGCGCAATTACAAACTGATAATGTTGAACTGGCACAGGAATCGTTGGAGAAAGTGTTATTGGTTAACCCAAAAAACTTGCTGGCGGCGAAAGACCTGGCTCGGGTAAAGGTTAGACTCAAGGATGAACAAGGAGCGATAGAGTTATTGGAAAACACCCGAACAATGTATAAGGATGATCGTGATATTTCCGTCATGTTGATTGATTTGTATGGTAACAGTCAGCAATGGGAGACGGCAGAAGTTTTAGCAAAAGAACTTTTGGAAAAAGCAGATACCAAAGAGTTACCGCATTATAAGCTTGCACAGCTGTATATGGGGCAAAAGAAATATGAAGCGGCTGCTTCTGAGTTTCGTAAAGTACTAGCGACAAAACCCACAGAGCCAGATGTGCTGGCTGGACTGGTCACCAGTTATTTGGCTCTGGAGCAGGTAAGTGAAGCGGAAAAACTGCTGGATGATGTGCTGGTAGATAATATGGATAGTCCAGCTCATTTAACCTTGCGGGCACAATTGTATAAGAGTAAAAAACAGTTTGCCGAGGCTGAAGATTTGTTCAAGCGAGTAGTTGAGCTTAAACCTGAATTTGAGCTTAGTTATAATAACCTGGCGTCAGTGTATATCATTCAGAAGCAGTGGGATAAGGTTATTGCTGTATATCAACAAGGGTTGAAGATTGTTCCTGACAAAACTAATTTTCTGATGCAACTAGGCGTTTTGTATACAGTTGCTGAGGACCAGGCAAAGGCGATTGATGCTTATGAAAAACTACTCCTTATAGATCCGGATAATTTGCTTGCTGTGAATAATTTTGCTGTTTTACTGGTGGAAAGTTCAGATCAACAACACGTGCAGAAAGCCAGTACTTTAATTGCACCACTGAAACATTCGGAACATGCCGCACTTTTGGATACTTTTGGTTGGGTAAGTTACAAGAATGGCGAGATGGATGCTGCTTTGGCAGCACTTGAGGCAGTTATGAAAAAACCAGGGGTTATTCCTGAAATGCATTACCATTTAGCGATGGTTTATATTGAAAAAGGCAGGACCGAAGAAGCAAAGTTAGAGTTGGAAAAAGCCATAGGTAGTAGAGCTAAATTTCAAGGCCTGGAAACAGCAAAAGCCGAATTGGAAAAGTTAAAGGCTATATAGTATAGGTTGTAATCACAGACTCTGGCAGGGATTGCCAGAGTCTGTGATTTAAGTTCATTAATAATCTAAATCCACAATCGTGGTAGCGCAAAGCATTCAAGAATTACCCTAAATAATTAAAGCTAATTTAAAGTATAGCATTGACACAAATACTTTAGGGTTGGTATATTAGTTTTTTTAAATGTACTAAAAATCTTATTATCCTATAACTATAAAAAACTTTACACTCGAGGGGAATATGAAACAACTCAGCGAAGAAGAACGAAAAAAAATATTAGAAAGTTCGCCCGTAGGTACCTGGGTACTGATGCTTACAGTTAGTGCCAGTATGGTAATCGGCTGGTTATTTCTTTACTACGGGGTATTTCTACCTCGTGGCATTATTAACTAGGGGTTGAGTATGCATATTGATCCGTTAGAGAAAAAATGGGCACAAATAGTTTTAGCTATTTGTGCCCTTTTTGTAGGTATCATCATGATTGATGCTTTGTTTCATAGTGTTAATGCGCCTAGTAATGTTGAGACAATAGATTCAGCAAAACTGCATTTGAGTGAAGAGTTTGCAGAAGACAATTTAGGTGTTCAAGTTGATGAAAATGGCAATATTACAGTTAGAATGGTTGCTGGTCGCTATTCGTTTTTTCCTAAAAAAATCTCTGTTCCTGCAGAAACTAAACTAACTTTTCGTTGGGTGAGTATTGACGTGCTGCATGGTGTACATATTCCTATGACTAACATGAGTACCATGATTGTTCCTGGTTTTGTCGCACAAATAGAAACCTCTTTTCCTAAGCCTGGTGATTACCCCGTATTGTGTAATGAGTATTGTGGGTTAGGACATGATCATATGTGGAGCAAAATTGATGTGGTAGAGAAAGACCAGTGGGTCGCACCGCACATTCAGTCTACCGGGGAGAATAAATAATGAATGACATCACAGAAAGAAGACTTGCTTTAAGCCATATGTGGGTGGCGTTTATCGCTTTTATTCTGGCCTGTTTCATGGGTGAATATCAGGTGCTGGAGCGTAGTGGTCTGTTTGAAGCGTTAGACTCACCTACCGTTTATTTTGCTTCGGTTAGTACCCATGGGGTTTTAATGGCCTATGTGTTGACCACCTTTTTTATTATGGGTTTTGGTTATTATACGGCCAGTACTTCTTTAAAAGTCCCCATCTGGAATAAACAGTTGGCCTGGGGTGGATTTTGGCTGGCTTTGGTCGGTGTGGTTTTAGCCGCTATTCCATTACTTTTAGGTTTGGCGTCGGTAATGTATACTTTTTACCCGCCTGCACAAGCACACACTCTATTCTATGTAGGTGCAACTTTATTAATCGTTGGTTCCTGGGTTTGGTGTGGCATTATGATCGTGATGTTTATCCAATGGAAGGATGCTAACCCAGGGGAACCCGTTCCACTGGCAATGTTTGCAACCACCATGAATGCATTGTTGTGGTTATGGACCAGTGCGGGTGTTGCTATAGAGTCATTGTTTTTAATTCTGCCATGGGCCTTTGGCTGGACAGATACTATTGATGTAGGGCTGGCGCGTACACTTTTTGCCTGGACTTTACATCCTATCGTTTATTTCTGGTTAATTCCTGCATACACTGCTTTCTATGTATTTGTTCCCAAACACGCAGGGTCATTTTTATTTAGTGATGAACTGGCAAGAGCCGCGTTTATCGTGTTAGTTGTATTTAGTTTGCCTATCGGTTTTCATCATTTATACATGGACCCTGAGCAAGCAAAAGGTTGGAAAATGTTACATGGTGTGGGTACGTTTATCGTATCAATACCGACATTTATGACGGGGTTTACAGTGATAGCTTCGCTAGAAATTGCGGGGCGTTTACGGGGAGGTAAAGGTTTGTTTGGCTGGATTGGCAGTTTGCAGTGGACCAACACCATGGTGCTTTCTGTTATCTTGTCCTTGTTAATGTTGATTTTTGGTGGTTTTGGTGGACTGGTTAATGCTAGTTATGCAATGAATGCGATGATTCACAATACTGCCTGGGTACCTGGGCATTTTCATCTGATTTTTGCTGGCACGACAGTCATTATGTATTTTTCCATTGCTTATTATTTATGGCCGATTTTGACCAAGAAGCCCTTATATTCAAATAATTTAGCCTTAGTGCAGCTTTGGACCTGGTTTATTGGCATGAGTATTATGACAACGCCGTGGCATGTCTTAGGGTTATTAGGTCAGCCTCGTCGTATTTCCAGTGTGGTCTATAATAATTTGATGACTTTGTCCTGGAAACCTTATGAGTTGTTAATGATTTTGGGCGGACTGGTATTATTAGGGTCGGCTTGCCTGTTTATCTATTTGATATTTAAAACTCAATTTAGTTCTACTTCGGAGGTTTTTGAAGGGCAGGTAGAATATGCAGAACCTTTACATGCGGTTAAAGATTTACCAGAATATTTAAATGATATAACGCTGTGGAATAAAGTGATTGCAGTATTCATGGCCATAAGTTTTGGTATTCCAATTCTACAGTTCTTCTTTTTAGATACCTACGACTCAAGCGCATGGGGATATTAAATATGAAACAATTACTCTCTTTATTATTACTTGCGCCTGTTTTGGTAATTGCAGAACCCGCATCTAATATTGCCTGGACACCAGAGGCATTAAACTTTGTAAAACAAGGTAATCTTAACAAAGGTAAGCAGTTAGCTGAATCTTGTGCGGGTTGTCATGGTGAAAAAGGGATAAGTAAGATGGATGCTTTTCCTTCTTTAGCGGGACAACTGGCGACTTATACCTATAAGCAATTACGAGATTATGCCGATGATAAACGCACGCATACGCTGATGAATTCAGTGGCTGTTGGCTTGAGTGAACAGGAATCGGCAGATTTAGCAGTTTGGTTTGCATCTTTGCCTGAAGCACAGTATAAAGTTAAAATGCAGACCTTGGAAAAAGCAGAAGTTTTAGTTGCAAAAGGAAACGGCAAAAAAATTATTCCGCCTTGTTTTACGTGTCATGGCAGTGATGGTCAGGGCGAAAGACAGGATATTCCAGCATTGGCAGGGCAACAAGTTGAATATTTTGTCAATACCTTGACTGAATATAAAACCGGGGCTCGTCATAATGATGTCTATAGTAGAATGCGTTTAATTTCTGAACAATTAAGTGAAGAAGACATTAAACAACTTGCTCAATATTATTATCAAATGAGAAGGTAATCATCATGCAAATATTTATCAAATCTGTTCTGTTGAGCAGTTTACTTATAAGTCCTGTTTTTGCTGAATATGTTCCCTATTCAGCACCGGAAAAGGACGTTTTGGTACGTAATAGTCCTATTAGTAATACTGTAGTCAGTGACAAACAAAAACCAAAAAATGACTATAACATTACTATCAATTATGAATTAGGGATGCACTGTACCGGTTTTGACTTTTCCTATTGTTGTATTTTGCCACCGTATAATTCGATACAGAGCCAGGTGGTTAAAACAGCAGATGGCCCTTATAGTTTTCCGCAATTATTGAAAGCAGATCCAAAAGATCCGACAGTTTTGCTTGATGGTAAAAAACGCATGAAACTGGAATATGGTCACGTAGATAATACCTTCTCAGAAGGCACTAAGTTGGCTTATTGGAATATTCCTTATGATGTGAATAAAGACGGTAAATACAGTGCAAATGAAAATGTTGGTAATGCTTATTTTACCCATTTGTATATATATAAGGACTTGAAAGGTAGTAACCCGAAAAATACCAGCAAGGATAGTGAAAAGAAGCGTATTGGTATAGAGCTTCCCATTCCACGTGATGCCGGTCCTTCTGGTATGCCGCTGAAAAATGGACATCTGCATTATACTGGGGATACGGGTACGGTGGTCTATACTAAATCACCTGTATTGGACAATGTTCCTATCGTGTTAACTAACCCGGGGATTTGGGATGCATTGGGTTTACCACTGACGCCGTTTTATGATGAGCTGATGAAGAAAAGCCCGTTGGAAATTGTTGAAAGTGACATACGGCCTTACCAGGAAGCCTGGGTTGGATTGGTAGATGCTAAAAGTGGCAAACCTATTATTGATAGTCATAGTGGCAAACCGGTCAAGTTTATTGGAACTAATCCTATAGATGTTCCTAATTGTTCAAATTGTCATGCAAATGATAATGCCAACGGTGATACTTTTACGCTGTATAAGCAGGAAAAAGCATTTTGGCGCGGATTGGGAGCAACGCCTTATATGGCGGATTTGAAGGCCACATCAATCTCTATTTTGCAGCTTCATGATGCGCGGCATGGTACTCAGTTTTTGTCTAAGTATGATCCTAGCAGTCGCTCTACACAGAACAGATTAGGAAGTGATCCTGTGTTATGTCAGCAATGTCATGCAGATAACGTGATTGGTGTTCTGCAGTCTAAAGGAATTGCTCAAGTCATGTCAGGTAGTGAAACCATGGAGGACTGGGATACACCGATTATGGCTTTATCTGAAGCATTACATCGAGTCCATCAGACTGTTCGACCCATGCCCGATGCTGAGGGACGTACAGGTACCTGTGCTGGTTGCCACCCTGCACACAGACAAGATGGTGGAATGGAAGGTTACCCAATAACACCAAGTGGTAAAAACTTTTATGCCAAATCAGATAATCGAGATACTAAAGGTGGCTGTTTTGCCGGGCGTGATGTACATTCAAACCCTAATAAAGATAAAGATGGGGTAGGAACACCTGAATATTTGAACTCTATCGGTAAGTGGATGCAGACTAATGTATCAAAAATCGGTAATGGGCAAGGTGGCAAAGGAATGTGGTGTACTAATTGTCATAGTCAATTGTCTCGTGAATTGTATCAACGTGATGATTTAGAAAATGCTTTTAAGCAGACAGGTAAAACCATTCGTAATAAATCTCTAAATGAGATTGCTAAAGCCATTGGCGTTACCCGCAAAACACTAGAGGAAAAATACTTAGACCCCAAAGTGGTGCTTGATAAAAATGGCCATGATACGCCGGGGAAATCGGGTATTTTACTAACCTGGGCTAAAGACCGCATGGTGCCAGATATCGGTGTCATTGCAATGAAAGATGGTGCGCCATTGGTGACTAAAGATGAAGATGGAGATATCAATATTACCTTGTTATCGGCTAATCCATCCGCTAAATTATCATCTTTACAATTACCGGAAGAAGCTACAGGTATAGCTGCGGTTCCTTATAGTGCTGCTAGTCATGGTAAAGATTACTGGTTATCACCAGGTGTGCCTCATTGTGCAGATTGCCATGCGCCACCCTATGTTGAAGGGCAGGGCGGTGTTGCTTTTCCGATTAATCAACCGGGCAAGTACAGTGTGATGCGCTATTCAAAAGGTCATGCTGGTTTAGCTTGCCAGGCTTGTCATGAATCTATTCATGGCTTGTATCCAGTGACACCTACAGTTGATCCAACAACATATAAGCAGGCAGCGCAATATAACCCTGACGGTAGTCATGGGCCTTTATTGTGTGCCTCTTGTCATGAAGTTAATCAATCAGGTGTGCCGATTATTGCTGAAGCGCTGACCTGGGAAGGTAAGAAGATTAAGGATAACCTTGATGCAGCAATTAGCTGGATTCATTCTAATGCACCTGATTTAGGCGGAAAAAACATCAAATAAATAGATTGTTTATCATGGCTATGAACTAACCGCGGGCTGACTTGTAATTAGGGTCAAAAACTTGTTTGAACAATCTAAAAGATGGAAGCGAGGCTTTAGCCTCGCACGATTAAGGCGAGGCTAAAGCCTCACTTCCAAAAGCTAATCTATGGTTAGTTCGTAGCCATATTGTTTGTTTCCCAGGTTCTCACGGTCTTCGTGAGAACCTCATATAAAATCACATCTCAATCATTACTGATTATGAAAAAAACATTTTATATTTTGCTACTTGCCAGTCTGTTAAACAGTACAGCTTATGCTGATAAAGTCTTGGTTACTATCGGTGAAAATGGTCAAGTCACTGAACAACAATTGGAAGCAGCCATGCAGGCAGCACCGTTTGCGACTCAATTTCCAGCGATGGATGAAAAAGATCAGGCCTATCTTAGAGGCGATATGTTGTTAAGGATGGCTAGATCAGAAGCACTTTATATTGAAGCTATTGCAACCGGGAAAAACCGAAGTGATATATTTCAAAAAGAAATGAGCAATTTTAAAACTGCTTTGCTCGCCCAGCGCTTTTTAACAAATCTGCGCAAACAAATTAAGGTTCCTGAAGATTTGGATCAGCAGTTGGTGGAAAGATTTAAGGGGGACAATGATGCCTTGATTGCTGCACGTTCAGCCTACATAGCGAAACATTTTTCTACTTATAAAAAAGATCAAATTAATAAACTGATTCAACAAGCAAAGGTTAAAACCTATTTTGATCGTTTGGGTAACGCGCCGACGGCTGATACTGTGCTGGCTGAAGGGGATGGGATAGTTATTAAATATGGTGATTTAATTCCCCTGCAGAGCTCGCAAGATATTGATAAAAATCGTGTCACAGAGAAGGTTGAAGAGTGGATAAAATTAATATTGACAGCAAAAGCCGCAATAGCACAAGGTGAGAATGTTGATCCGCAGGTTGACGAATATGCTCATAACCTAACAGTTCGCATACTATTGACAGAAAAAGAACAGCAATGGATTCCAGATGATCAAGTGTTGTTGGATTATTTTCAAAAACATCCTGATATAGCTTACATTCCAGAACGTAGACAAATTGGTCAGATTGTATTGGGGTCTAAGCAGGATGCAGAGCACATGCTGACTAAAATTAAAGCTGGAGAAAGCCTGTTTGAATTAGCAGGCCAATATAGTATTGATTCGTATGGTCGTGCACGATCTGGCGATATGGGCTGGTTGAAAGAAGGCAGCGCTACTCCAGAGATTGAAATGGGCATTAAAAAACTGAAAGATAATGAAGTCAGTGACATTATCAAAACTGATAAAGGCTGGCATATCGTTGTTATCGTCACCCGAAAACCATCCGAGCGTAAAAATTATGCTGCGATTAAAGACCGGGTAAAACAAAAACTGATAACTGAAAAAATGACGGTATATTTGCAGGAAGTAGAGGCTAAACATCCTCTACAGTGGCGAATTGAGGGTCACATGGAAAAGGCTTCCGTATCAGAGATTAATTAAGTTCTATCTTAGATCCGTTCTTAGCTATAGCATTGCCCCTGAGGCTCAGCCTTGTATGACATTTCTGTTTCGTAGACTCGCAGTTTTGTGCTCGGGCTTCCTTCTCACAAATTCTTGCGAATTTGCAATTGCCGTCGGCTAGTAGTTATACTTATTCATAAATGAATTAGGGAGGTTCTCTTACAGAAGGCTTGCACCTCACAAGTTAACGCCCATGCTGGGCGCACATCAGTCTATCAACCCGCTGAGCGGGTTAACTTGGCGTTAGGCAATCTTACCAGTATAAAAGACCCATCAATATATTAAAAGGAGGTAAACAATGGCTTCTAAAGGCGTTGCAAGATTAGGTGATGTCCATGTCTGTCCACTTCATACCGTTAATGTTATTGTTTCAGGCTGTCCCACTGTTAACGTCAACAATAGATCAATGGCACTGGTTGGCGACAAAACCGCGTGTGGAGCTACGATTATTACAGGCATTCCAACCGTTTATGCAGATGGTGCGCTAGTCGCACATATAGG
>JBJPGG010000168.1:0-18839 GCA_048595505.1 Methylococcaceae bacterium | reverse complement strand
ACAAATCAATCCCAGCAGAAATAGTTTAGTTATGACAGAAACGCGCACGGAACAATGACATAGGGTTTTTGTTTGTCTTGAATCAACACATGGATGTGTGTAGGTATACTTAGCGCGGTCACGGATGCGGATTTCTATCGGCCGTTTTTTGCTGATAGACTGCGTTGCTGAAATAGTTGCGTATACTGATCTGTCTTCGGTGCTGACCAGCAAGTAGAACTCTATTGTGAGTGTAGAAAAAGCTTTAACCATAGCATAACCTTAGTTAAAGCTCTTTCTTACAAAAATATCAGCTAATACTAAGTCTTAATTTTCGCTATCAAGCCCCATCTGGTCAGATTTATGATGGGCATGAACCTGTTCAGTGTTATGGACAGGAGGAGCAATGTTCTTCTGTTCTTGATAAATGTGAATGTCTTGCTGTGGATAAGGTATTGATAATCCTTCAGCATCAAAACGTACTTTAACATTACGGGTTATATCCCAGTAAACTGTCCAATAATCAGCTGTTTTAACCCAAGGACGACAGATAAAGTTAACTGAAGAATCGGCCAGTTCATGTAACTGAATAACGGTTGCTGGAGTTTCTAACGTTAGTGGGTGTGAACTGACAATATCTTCCAATGCTTTTATCGCATGATCAATGTCATCTCCATAACCAATACCAAACACCATGTCAATACGTCGTTCATTACTTGCGGAAGTATTTGTGATGGTATTGCCCCATATTTCGTTATTTGGAACGATCATACGTTTGTTATCGAAGGTAGTGATTGTGGTAGAAACTAGATTTAGTGAGCTAACCTTGCCGTTAATTCCAGCCACTTCCACCACATCGTCCACATCAAATGGACGATAAAGCATTATCATAATTCCGCTAGCAAAATTACTTAGTGTCCCCTGTAAAGCAAAAGCAACTACGAATCCTGTCGCACCGATAATAGCAAGTAGTGGCCCTATATCGACTTCAAGTACAGAAAGACCAATTATTAAACCTATAGCCATCACTATTCGATAAGTCATACCAATAAGAAAGCTATTGAGTAGCTCTGATTGATTGCTAGCCAATGTTAGCGCTCTGCGGGTTACCCCACTTAGGGTGCGAGCCAACAGCCAGCTAATAAAAATAATCAAAGAGAAGGTCCCAAAATTACTTGCCCAGCGAATCCCTCCGTCTTCAGATAAAACCCAGCCTTTTATACTAGCGAATGAACTTACTGTATCAGTGGTATCAAGCTTTATACCTCCTACAGCATCAGAATAACGACGATAAGCAAGAACAGCTTCCGTCTCTTTACCGTTCTCATCTAGGCCAGTTTTTTGGTTTATCCGCTCTAAAACAATATTAAGTCTATCAATCTCAGTCGTTCGTATAGCACGTTGTTTAGTTAAGTCATCCAGAGCAGCTTGTTTTCTTGTAAGTGCTTTCTCCACACTAGTATCTGCCAAGGCTGCTTCTGCATCTGCCTTTTTCTGATTCAGTGATTTAATACGCAATTTAACATCTGCCACTCTATGTGCTGAAGCCTTAATCAATGTAAGCCAACCATCTGCCTCAGTTTTTAACTCTTCAATAGTCAAAGGAGCTAGTACAATATCGAGTATATCAAGTGAAATTTGTGGATCTGAACTGGTCAGTGGCGTTTGATTTTCAGCAAAAGCAGGGATTGAACTCATCAACAACGTTGAAACAATCAAAATGAAAGATTTAAAAAAAGAAAACACGATAAAAAAACCCCTTATAGTTAAAAGCTGAAGTTAGTTCTTTAGTATTTACTGGAGATACTTATTTCAGAAAGATTAACTATTGTTTAAATGAATGTTTTATGAAAAACATTAGTAATTAAAATAAACTATTATACTCATTCGGAAACATTTATGATTAACTAAAATAGATGACAAATCACTTATAATGAGTGACCGTTATGGGCGGACACAGCGGTAAGGTGGGCATTTGCCCAATGGGTGAAAGTCCCTCCCGGCTAAATCTCTCTGGACGTGGCCTATTGATTCGCCGCGAGGTGAATCGGTTTTTGTGGCATGGAGTTCCAAAATCTATCATTAGGCGAGTCGATGGTAAAACTAACACCCAGAGTTATTCGTAAAGCCATGGGGCAGTTTTATCTCCCCAAATGGGTGGGCTATAAAAAACCGAATTAATATTAAGTATTCATTAGCTCGCCTGAATATTTAGCGATCAACTGATTTTTCTAGGTTAATGCTATATTCAAGATAGACTTGTAAGTTAAGGTGTAATTATGATTAACCGAATATATTGCGGAGTATTGGCTAATTAGTTGGCTCTTAAAAAGCATATAAATTAGCTTCTTTTGTATACTTCTAAATTTCTTTGTTGCTGGGAGTGAGAAAGTTTGTTATTAATGAACAGTAAGGTAGTAGCTTGGTGATTATGAACCTGTTTTGATTGTTTGCGACTTTTAATGGCTGCAGCATTTTCTGATAATTGTTTGCTGACACTATCTCGCCCTTTATTCAATGCTTTGGCAAGTGTTTCAAGTTCTGCCAGTTTCTGCACAGCAAATGCCAGCCAAGGTTTAATGGTATCATCCAGTTCTTGTTCATTATTCAAATCAACAGGTACATGAAGTAATGAGCATGACGGGGCAAGCCAAAGACGATCTTGTAATAATTTGTGAATGGGTTCAAGCCAATTCAGTGTATCGGCCAGATCTGTTTTCCAAATATTACGCCCATTAATAACCCCTAGTGATAGAACCCGGTTATTGGGTAGATTGGAAATTACTTGAGCCAGTTCATCTTTGGCGTTAATGATATCCAAGTGTAGTCCGTTAACGGGGAGCTTACTTGCTAGCGTTAAGTTTTCTTTTAATTGACCAAAATAAGTTGCTAAAAGAATTTTTAATTTAGGCCTTATTAATTGACCGTATGCTTGGTTAAATGCACGTTGCCACTGTCTGGAAAGCTCAGTAACCAGTACGGGCTCATCAATTTGCACCCACTCTATACCCTGTTTTTCCAATAATTCAAGTAACTGAATATACACCGGGAGTAATTTATTTAATAAATCGAGTTTGTCTGATCCATCTTTTGATTTGCCTAAGTATAGATAGGTGACTGGACCAATTATGATGGGTTTAACCTTAAGTCCCTGCTGTTTGGCCTCTTCAATCTGAAGCAATAGACGTTCAGCATTTAATGAAAACTGTGTGTTTTTTTCAAATTCAGGAACGATGTAATGATAGTTGGTATCAAACCATTTGGTCATTTCTCCTGCATTAACACACTGACAATCAGAATCACCGACAGAACGACCTCTTGCGATACGAAAATAACTATCCAGATCATTGCTGTTTATTTGGCTGACTCGTTCAGGAACATTGCCCAGTAAAAAACTGGTATCCAGTACCTGGTCATAAAAAGAGAAGTCGCCCACTGGAATCAAATCTAGCTCTGACTGCTGTTGCCAGTGCTGTTGCCGAAGTTTGAGGGCAGTTTGCTGAAGTGTTTGTTGAGAGGTCTCATGTTTCCAGTATTTTTCCAGGGCAAATTTCAATTCCCGTTTTTTGCCTATACGTGGAAACCCTAAGTTATGTGTTGTTACCATTGTTTTGCTCAGTTAGTTTAAATAAAAAGCTATTGTACGAATCTTGAATGATGAGTAATAATGATAAGTTTTAACCATTCGATGAGTTTTATTCATATATGATTGAGCATAGTCACCTTAAAATAATACAGGCCTTGCATGTAAATGGGACGTTGACAGAGGCGGCAAATGCTTTATGTTTGAGTCAATCTGCCTTATCCCATCAAATACGTTATCTAGAAAAAAACTGGGGGTTACTTTATGGGAAAGAGAAGGACGTAGCTTGCGATTAACTCAAGGGGGAGAATTACTATTACAGGTTGCTCAACAACTGTTACCTGTTCTATCACAAACAGAGAAGACCTTGAGAGCTTATGGCGAAGGCTTACAGGGCACATTACATATCGGCGTGGAATGCTATCCTTGTTATCAATGGCTAACCGGGGTTATTGGTGAATTTATGCAACAAATGCCCGATGTGGATATTGATATTGTTAATAAATTTCAGTTTTCGGGCTTAGAAGGTTTGCTAAATCATCATGTTGATATTTTAGTGACCCCTGATTTTGTAAAAAAAGAAAAAATTCATTATGAAATCTTAACCGCTTATGAATTGGTGATATTGCTTTCAGTTGAACACCCTCTTGCTGAGCTCGATTATTTTATGCCAGAACATCTGGCTAATGAGACACTGCTGACTTTTCCCGTACCATTGGAGAGACTGGATATTTATAGCTGTTTTATGACGCCCTCGCATATTTCTCCTGCCAGACATAAAGCCATTGAATCTTTAGAAATAATGCTGGAAATGACGGCATTAAATCGTGGTATCTGTGTATTACCTACCTGGCTGGCTAATGATAAATGCAAGACTCTTAAGCTTAAAAAAATGTCTATTGGACAAGGTGGTATGCATAAGAAACTGTTTTTAGCGATGAGAGACAGTGATAAATCGATTAACTATATCGAAAAGTTTATTGCTGTCGGTAAAAAAACGGCTATTCAAAAAGGGATGCGTTAAAGTGTAAAAAACAATTCTTGTAAATGATTATGAAATACACTATATTGTGCTAAAGTTAATCTGTAAATACTACATATAGTAATTTAACGCTTAATATAATCAGGGAATCCGGTGTCAATCCGGAACTGTCGCGCAACGGTGTTAGGAATATTTTCCTTCAGTCCGATTACCTGAATTGATTTTAACCTCCGAGTCTCGCGTCAAGGCTCAGAGCGGGATATTTTGTGTACCTGCATGTTCCCCCTCTGGCCTGAGATTTATTTATGCCAAAGGACACTATGCAAACCGAAGTAACGCCCAGCATCCTCAACGACCTGGTTAGCCAGGCTCAACCTAGTGAACAACCAAACAAGCAAAGCCATGAATTACGCCGGGTAATTAGACGTAATGGGCAACAAACCATTTTTGATCGAAATAAAATTGCGCTTGCGCTAAGCAAGGCATTTTTAGCAGTAGAAGGTAATATCGCACCAGACTCCAGTAGAATACATGACACCGTAGACAAGCTAACGACACAGGTGGTTAATGCCTTGTTTCGACATTTGTCAGAACAGGCGACAGTACATATTGAGAACATACAGGACCAGGTTGAGCTGGCATTGATGCGTTTTGGTGAACAAAAGGTCGCTCGTGCTTATGTGCTTTATCGTGAGCAGCATGCACAGCAACGTGCCAGTGTAGAAACGCCAGAACAACAAGCGGCTGGTTTTTATATCATTGATAATCAAGGGCAACGTAAACCTCTTGACCAAGGCATATTGCTAAATATGATTGAGGAAGCGATTGCGGGTCTTGAGCTGGTTGATGCTGCGCAGTTGTTAAAAATTACTTTGGATTCAGTTTATGAGGGCATCAGTGAAGCTGACTTATATGCCTCTTTATTAATGAGTGCACGTAGCCTGATTGACAATGAACCAAATTATAGCCAGGTTTCGGCTCGTTTGTTACTTCAAAAGTTACATCGTGAGGTATTGGACTTCTTTGATGATTATCCCGTAGCAACATCACAACCTGATATGGCAGAGCTTTATCCAGATTATTTTAAAAGGTACATTAAAAGTGCTGTGAAACTGGAGCTATTAGACAGTACATTACTGACCTATGATTTAAATAAACTTGCGGCTGCTATTCTCCCAGAACGGGATTATCAATTTGATTATCTTGGTTTGCAAACGCTTTATGACCGTTATTTTATTCATCAGGGACTGACTCGCATTGAATTGCCTCAGGCCTTTTTTATGCGTGTTGCCATGGGACTGGCGATAAATGAAGTTGACAGGGAAGATCGCAGTATTGAATTTTATAATTTACTGTCGTCTTTTGATCTTATGTGCTCTACCCCAACACTATTTAACTCCGCTACGCGATGCCCGCAACTCTCTTCCTGTTATTTGACTACAGTGCCTGATAAGCTGGAGGGCATCTATTCTGGCTTAAAAGATAATGCCATGCTGTCAAAATTTGCCGGTGGTTTAGGCAATGACTGGACCCGTGTTAGAGGTTTAGGCGCTCATATAAAAGGCACCAATGGTGAATCACAGGGAGTGATACCTTTTTTAAAAGTGGCGAATGATACAGCTGTTGCGGTAAATCAAGGCGGAAAGCGTAAAGGTGCTGTGTGCGCTTATCTGGAAACCTGGCATATTGATATCGAAGAGTTTCTTGATTTGCGAAAAAATACCGGAGATGAGCGCCGTCGTACCCATGATATGAACACCGCTAACTGGGTTCCTGATTTATTTATGAAACGGGTTGCAGAAGAAAAAACCTGGACATTATTCTCACCTGAAGAAGCACCCGATTTACATGATTTATACGGACAGGCCTTTGAGAAGGCTTATGTTGCTTACGAAGAAAAAGCTACGCGAGGGGAGATTAAGCTATTCAAAACTGTTCAAGCGCTTGAGTTATGGCGCAAAATGCTTAGCATGTTATTTGAAACAGGGCATCCATGGATTACCTTTAAAGACCCTTGTAATATCCGCTATACCAATCAGCATGTAGGCAGCGTACATAGTTCTAATCTTTGTACAGAAATTACCTTGCATACAAATGATAATGAAATTGCGGTGTGTAATTTAGGCTCAATCAATTTAGCAGCTCATATCAATGAAAACGGATTGGATTTAGAAAAACTGGAAAAAACCATTAGTACCGCAATGCGAATGCTCGATAATGTAGTGGATTACAATTATTACGCAGTGCCACAGGCAAGAAATTCTAATTTACGTCATCGTCCTGTTGGATTAGGCATGATGGGGTTTCAAGACAGTTTATATCAACAAAATATCGCTTACACTTCGGAACAGGCAGTTGAATTTGCCGATGTTTCTATGGAAGCAATTAGTTATTTTGCGATTAAAGCTTCATCTGATCTGGCCGTTGAACGTGGAAAATACTCCAGTTATCAAGGGTCTTTATGGAGTCAGGGGATTTTACCTCTGGACTCTAATGAGCAGCTGATGCAGGAACGGCAAAATTATTTACAATATGATAATAGTAGTACTTTGGACTGGGATACGCTACGAGCAAAGGTATTGCAGCAAGGAATGAGGAACAGTAACTGTTTGGCTATTGCTCCTACTGCAACGATTGCTAATATCTGTGGTGTCAGTCAGTCGATTGAACCTACCTTTCAAAACTTATATGTAAAATCAAATTTATCAGGTGAGTTTACCGTACTAAATCGCTATTTAGTTAACAGTCTTAAAGCAATTAATCTCTGGGATGAGGTAATGGCCAATGATCTGAAATATTATGATGGTTCAATACTCAATATTGATCGTATCCCAGATGATATCAAAGCGCTTTATGCTACCGCGTTTGAAATAGATAGTCGTTGGCTTATCGAAGCAGCTGCTCGTCGGCAGAAATGGATAGATCAAGCTCAAAGTTTGAATCTTTATCTGGCAGAACCATCAGGAAAAACACTGGATCAATTATATAAGTTAGCCTGGGTTCGCGGCTTAAAAACGACTTATTATTTACGCTCAAGAGGTGCGACTCATCTGGAAAAAAACGTCAGTCAAATTGAATCTGTAGAAGCTCCCAAAGCTTGTTCGATTGTTGATCCTGAATGTGATGCCTGCCAATAACTTAGATAATAAGGATATATTATGTTGAATTGGGACGACCCTTTAGCAACTTTTAATCAACACGCTTCTGTGTCATCGGAAGCTGTGTTAACAACGCCTTCCACTATTGAGATGAGGGTAAATAATGCTGAAAAAGTAGCGCTTAATAAAAATATACAACCTGTCAGTGTTGATGATAAACGGGTGATTAATGGCCAAACGGATATTAATCAGTTGGCTCCTTTTAAATATCCCTGGGCTTGGGAATTCTTTTTAAATGCCAATAAAAATCATTGGACACCGCTGGATATCAATATGTCCAAAGATGTTCACGATTATCAACACCGCTTAACGGTGGAAGAAAAACACGTCTATGAAAATGTACTGTCTTATTTGACCACCTCCGATATTCTCGCCATGCGTAATGTTGGACTGGCGGTGATGGAAAAAATGACTGCCTCTGAATTACAGGTTTATCAAGCTAGACAGGTCTATGAAGAAGCTTTACACACTTGGACTTATCAGCATTGCATAGAGTCCCTGGGGTTGGATCAAGGTGAAATATATAACCGCTATCGGGTGGTCCCTGCGATTAACCAAAAAATACAGATGGCCAATCGAAAACTTAATTCAATATTGCGTCCGGATATTGATTTAACAGATAGAGATGAGTTAGAAAATTTTGTGATGTCTTATCTGTTTTTTGCGGCTGTTTTTGAAGGCTGCTGGTTTTACAATGGCTTTAGTCCAATCTTCGCGTTACAACGGCGTGGATTAATGACGGGGACGGCTGAACAATTGCAATATATTATGCGTGATGAAGTCCTGCATTGTGCGTTTGGGATTCGGGTGGTAAATCAGATTATTCTGGAAAACCAAGTGAAGCTGAACCCCAAAGCTATTTCTGATATGTGGTTAGAAGCAGAAGCGGCTGAAACTGAGTATGCCCAATACTTATTACGTAACCCTATATTAGGCTATAGTGCTGACAGTCATATAGAACAGTTTCGTTATATTGCTAATCGTCGTGCCCGGCAATTAAAACAAACTGAACCCTTTCCTGGAGCAGAAAACCGTTTGAACTGGTTAGATGAGCAGGCAAATATGCGCAAAGAAAAAAACTTTTTTGAAACCCGAGTGACTGAGTATCAAACTGGGGGAGGTCTAAAGTGGTGAATGGATACTAATATGTTAGTAGCACTCCGTTAACAGTTTTTGATGGAAATATTCCTTGAGTGAACTTCGGTAATTGCGGACCGAAGTTCGCTCTACAGAATCTATCTAACCAAAGTTATATCATTGTCACCGACCAGGCTAAAGTCCCTGCTGTTAAATGCTCTGGGGCTGGTTTGAGGACAACTTATAACATTAATAGCCAGATAAAGTATCTAGCGTTTCCATACAAAATTCTTCAGGTTGATCATTATTAAATTCAATATGATCAGGTAATGAAAACTCATCCATATCATCGTAATCTACATATTCAAGTTCGTAATTCATGATCATCTCCTAACATTGGTGTTGGGTTAACTTTATACCCCAATAGCTGGATGCACTATTGTACTGAGGTACTAAATTGATGAAAGACAGATCGAATAATTCCTGCCTTGAACTATAGGTATTTATCTATGTCTGATATTTACTGTAAATTGAGTTAAAGGGGGCAATTATGAAAATGCAACCTGTAAAATCCAGTAAAATCAATTTGATCGGTTATGACAAACTGACGCATAAAATGCGAGTGTCGTTTCGTAAAGACAAGCCGATTGATTTTTGTTATGTGCCGGAGGATATTTTTTCCGCGTTTCTTCATTCACGTTCTAAGAACCGCTTTTATAAGCGGCATATTGAAAATGTTTTTCAATGTTAAATTAAACGCCTTAAACTGATTGATCTTCAGTTGGTTGCGGAAAAAATAGCCAGTCGCTTGCTGGATGATATCAAAACTAGAAATTATAACCTGGGGAACCAAAGTCACGTTCCACTTGCAAGCCAGATAGCATTCCATTAGGATGGCAGAATGAATTTTTTCCGCAGCTTAACTTTAAGGCGCGCACTTAGCTTATTGCTATTATTTGCTGCGCTGTTTTCGCAAATACAATCTTTGTATGCCTGCGAATCTATGGCGGATAAACCTAAGCATGTTTGCTGTTGTGGAGAACATAGCGCGGCTGTTTGCCCCATGCTCGATAGTTGTGCAATGCAACAAAAGTCGTCAGCGACTTGTTGTGAGGTCAGTTATGAGGTCGTCAATGATGCAGGGATGATGAACAGTGTATCTACTGTCGATTACCTGACATTATTGCTTGATGGTCCGCAACCTCCCCCTGATATTGGTTTTGTACAATTTGCAAATATACCATCTCCAACATTTGCTTCGCTATTACAAGTAGATGATGCGCCACTGATATTCAGTCGTACTGAAGCTACTTATCTACTAACCCGCCGCCTACGCATTTAGGCAAAATCTCTTTATTAAATTTTCACCCTTGGGATAGTTATGATCCAAGGGAGCGTATATTGATAAATTAAAGAGATTTAAATGAAGTCCTATTTTTACCTTATGAAACTATTGCTATTATTAGCAATGGTCCACTCTGTCGCTGCCAATGAGTCTATAAAACTAGATCCAACAGAGTCTATATCTGTAAAGCAATTAGTGCTGGCTGTATTGCAAGCGAACCCACGATTAGAAATAGCTCAGGCAAGCTGGCAAGCCTCGGTTGCCAGGATTGAGCAATCAGCTGCGTTTGATGACCCTCAATTTCAATATAGTTTTGCTCCATTTACTATTAACGCAAGCAACTCTATGGGGAAACCAATTGATTTTGGTCAGCGTTTTCAGCTTTCACAAAAACTACCTTTTCCAGGAAAGTTACAGTTGCGAGCTAAAGCAGCAGAATATAAAGCTGAAACCAGGCAACAAAATATAGCCACCTTACAGTTATTACTAACGACTTCAGCAAAGTCCTTATTTGCTGATTGGTATTTTATTCATCAGTCAATTGCTATTAATGAGCGTAAGCAGTCCTTATTAAAACAAGTTTATAGTATTACCAAAACCCGTTATGGTACTGGTGTAGCGGGTAAACAAGATGTTTTACGGGCAGAGTTGGAGTTAACGTTGCTAAAACATCAAACCATAGTCCTGCAACGACAACGAAAAACGAAACTTGCACAGCTGAATACTTTATTAAATAGAGCTGTCGATACAGCCTTGTCTATACCGCAACAACTCACTGAAATTAAACAACTGCCAGAATTTGATCAATTAAAAATTAAGGCGATGCAGTCCCACCCTGAATTGATGGCGATTGCAGCCGATATTAATGAGCATGAAACACAAAGTGAATTAGCGGGACTTGATTATTACCCAGACCTTAAGTTATCTGCTGGTTATAACAGTCTTTGGGATAATGACGATAAACGTTTCAATATTGCTGTTGGAATTAATATTCCTTTAGATCAAAGTAAACGTCGAGCTGCAGAGCAAGAAGCCAAAGCCAACAGTCAACAAGCACATTGGCGGAAAATTGATTTACTGGCCAAAATTACTGAGCAATTGAGTATTGCTTATGCCCATGCTGAAGAAAGTTTGCATGTGTTGCAGCTGTATAAGCAGCAATTGTTACCGCTTGCCGAGGTTGATTTGGCAGCTGCAAAAGGGGATTACCAGTCAGGAAAAGGTGATTTTTTAACTTTACTGGGCAGTAAAAAAAATCTATTGCAGACTCAATTACAAACAGAGCAAGCGTTAGTTAATGTACACCAGCGTTTTGCAGAGCTAGAACAGGCAGTAGGAAGCCTAGAACCATTATCAATAGCAGGGAAGTAGCAGATGAATATTGTAAAAACATTAACGATAAGTTTTAGATTGGCATTGCTAATGATGGCGATAGTAGCAGTTGGTGGTTGTTCAACGGAACCTGCGACTCAATTGGAAACTATAGGAGAGACTCATCTAGCCGGTAACTATCAAATCCAGATTAAACTAAACCCGGAGAAGCCAAAAATTGGCAACAATTCCTTAACAATGGCTATTCGTAATACTAAGGATCAACCAATAGTAGATGCCGTTGTGCAGATATATGCAGAAATGCCAGCAATGGGTTCTATGCAAGCCATGCGAGAGATGGTCGCTATTGAAAATACTGGAACGGGTTTGTATCAAGGAAGTTACTCATTGCCGATGAATGGTAGTTGGCCATTGACGATTAGCATTGAATCTGAAAAACAAGGCAAAGCTGACGTTTTATTTGATATGAATACCAGTCGAATAGGTGTAAAACTAAGGCAGGCAACACCCAGTAAATTTACTACAAAACAGCAACAAACGCCCTCCCCTAAACAGTCATTAGCGGCATTAAATATTGATGATTATCGCAGACAGTTGATTGGTGTTACTACCACTGAGGTGATTTGTGAAAACCTAGTAAAAACGCTGCGTGTGGGCGCCAGAATTAGCTACGACCAATCTCGCCTTAGCGATATTAGCTTGCAATATGATGCCTGGATAGGTCAGTTAAATGCTGATTATTTGGGGAAACAAATACAACAAGGTGAAACATTATTTACTGTTTATAGCCCCGAACTGGTTTCAGCACAAGATGAGTATTTGGATAGTTTGAAGCATGGCCAATTCAGTTTGCAAAAAGTGACTCAAAAAAGATTGATGCGATGGGGCGTTAATACTGAACAGATTAAAGCGATACGCAAACGAGGCAGAGCGATGGATTATTTATCCATCGTATCACCTGTAAACGGAACTGTTATTGAGAAAAATGTTGTTACCGGTTCTGCTATAAAAAGTGGTTCCTCTATCTTGCGTCTGGCTGATTTATCTACTGTTTGGGTAGAAGGTGAGGTGTTTGAATCTGATTTAGCACTGGTTAAAGAGGGTATGGAAGCAAGCATTACCTTTCCAGAACTTACTGAATATTCTTATACTGCAAAGGTGTCATTTGTTGACTCGGTGATAATTGCAAATACTCATAGTGCTGTGATCAGGGTTGAGCTTAATAATCCTAAGGGATTTTTGAAACCTGGTATGTACGCTAATATGCAGTTACAAGTAGAGTTAGGTGAGAGAATGGTTGTGCCAGAACAAGCGGTCATATTTTCAGGTAAGCAACGCATTGTGTTTATTGATAAAGGTGATGGCCGATTACAACCGACCAAAATAAAAACAGGTGTGCGTAATGATGAGATGATTGAAGTGTTAGACGGTCTTGCTTTTGGCGATATTGTCGTGACCTCTGGTAATTTTTTAATTGCTGCTGAAAGTAAACTCAAAGCGGGGTTAGCACAATGGTAAAGCAACAGCCTGGTGGTTCTAATGGTGCTATTGCATCTATTATTGGCTATTGTGCTCATCATGCAGTTTTGACAGTGATACTTACCCTGGTTTTAGCTTTTTGGGGTTACCGGTCATTAGTCAATACACCTTTGGATGCAATTCCTGATTTATCCGATGTTCAGGTTATTATTTACACAGAATGGCCGGGTCGTAGCCCTGATTTAGTTGAAGATCAAATCACGGACCCGTTAACCAGTGCTTTACTTTCCGCTCCCAATGTTAAATTTGTACGTGGGCAAAGTTTTATGGGGCTGAGCTTTGTTTATGTTATTTTTAAAGATGATACTGATATTTATTGGGCTAGGTCTAGGGTCATGGAATATCTTAATACCGCAGCATCTGATTTACCCGATGGAGTACAACCCCGTTTAGGGCCAGATGCTACCGGTGTAGGCTGGGTATATCAATATGCTTTAGTTGATAAGTCGGGTAAACAAAACCTGGCAGATTTGCGTAGTTTACAAGACTATAAATTGCGTTATTGGCTGGAATCAGTGGAAGGCGTTGCAGAAGTTGCTGCAATTGGTGGCTTTGAAAAAGAATATCAAGTTACAGTTGACCCTAATAAACTGGCTGATTATGGGTTAACTCTCAATCAAGTTGCCAGAGCAATCCGCAGGTCAAATAATGATGTTGGTGGCAGAGTATTGGAAATAGCCGGACATGAGCATTTTATTCGCGGCCGGGGCTATATTAAGTCTATTGATGATATAAAGCGCATAGCTTTATCTGTTAGTGAGACGGGCACACCCGTCAGTGTGCGAGATATTGCTCAAGTTAGTATGGGGCCCGCCATGCGTAGAGGCTTGGCAGAGCTAGATGGTGAAGGAGAAACGGTAGGCGGTATTGTGATCATGCGCTATGGTGAAGATGCCCTGGATGTTATTACCCGAATTAAGCAACGGTTAAATGAAGTTAAAGGTAGTCTGCCAGCAGGGGTAGAAATTGTCACCACTTATGATCGTTCTGGCTTAATTGATGAAGCGATTAAGACCCTTAAGTTAACTTTGATTGAAGAAATACTGATTGTCTCTGCAGTCATTATCATTTTCTTATTACATTTTCGATCCTCATTAATTGTGATTATCAGTTTGCCTGTTGCCATCTTGTTAGCGTTTATTCCTTTGGCAGCTCATCAGTTAACTGCCAACATTATGTCGCTGGGAGGTATTGCTGTAGCGATAGGCGCAATGGTTGATGCGGCTATTGTGATGATCGATAATATTCATAAGCAACTGGAAAATAATACTGCCGAAACTAATAGGCACGCGGTGATTATTTCAGCCATGCAACAAGTTGGTCCGAGTATTTTCTTTTCACTATTAATTATTACCCTAGCCTTTATCCCAGTTTTTGCATTAGAAGGTACAGAAGGTCGACTGTTTACCCCCCTAGCCTTTACCAAAACCTATTCCATGGGCTTTGCTGCAATACTGGCGATTACTTTAACGCCAGCATTAGCCGTGTTATTGATTAGGGGAAAAATATGCAGCAAGCAAAGTGGTTTGAACCAGTTTTTAGTCACACTGTATCAACCTATTGTTCGGTTCTCATTACGCTGGCGTGCGGCAGTTATTGTGGTATCGTTACTGGGATTACTA
Source organism: Methylococcaceae bacterium (assembly GCA_048595505.1). GTDB lineage: Bacteria > Pseudomonadota > Gammaproteobacteria > Methylococcales > Methylomonadaceae > QPIN01. Next base: position 4,222 of record JBJPGG010000168.1, on the reverse strand, counting down.
TCTACAATTCCTGCTTTTTTAAAGCTGGGCAGTGAGTTTATGCCACCATTAAATGAAGGCAGTATTCTCTATATGCCAACTACCTTACCGGGCATGTCCATCACAGAAGCAGGCAAAGTATTACAATCCATGGACCGACAACTAAAGCAGTTCTCTGAAGTTGAACGGGTGTTTGGAAAAATAGGTCGCTCTAGCAGTGCAACCGATCCAGCGCCCTTATCGATGGTAGAAACAGTCATCACCTTAAAGCCTAAAGAACAGTGGCGCGCAGGTATGGATTGGGATAAATTAATTGCAGAAATGGATGAGAAATTACAATACCTAGGTATGCCAAATATTTGGTGGATGCCAATTCAAACCCGCACTGAAATGTTAGCTACTGGCATTCGTTCCAGTTTAGGCATTAAAGTGTTTGGAGATGATCTGGAAACTATTGAAAAAACAGCGATTGATATAGAACACACACTGCAACAAGATGAACGTACCAAACCGTATACTCGAAGTATTTATGCTGAACGACTGACTGGTGGGTACTTTCTGGATTTCAATATTGATAGAGATAAAATAGCCAGATATGGATTAACAGTTGATGATGTTGAAGAAGTATTAATGACGGCGGTCGGTGGATTAGAGGTTTCCAAAACTATAGAAGGTCGGGAACGATACGCGATAAATTTACGTTATGCTCGTGAATTTCGAGACAACCCTGATGTGTTAAAACGTATTCGTGTGCCAACACCTGGAGGGGCACAAATTCCTATTAGTCAGCTGGCAAGCCTGGACTTTGTCACTGGTCCTCCGATGTTACGAAATGAAGATGGACAGTTAGTTACTTTTGTTTTTGTAGATGTGAATAATATGGGTATTGTTGATTATGTTTCAGCAGCCAAACAGGTGATTAGTGAAAAAGCCAATATCCCCCAAGGTGTACGCATCGCATGGGCGGGGCAATTCAAGTACTTTGAACGGGCAAAATCAAAATTGATGACTTTAATACCATTAACATTATTGATTATTTTTATTTTGCTATATATCAATCATGGCTCAATGAGTCAGGCATTGATCATACTGCTTACCGTTCCCTTTTCATTGACCGGAGCAATTTGGTTGTTATTTATTTTAGATTACAATCTGAGCATTGCTGTGTGGATTGGTATGATTGCTTTGGCTGGTCTGGCCGCAGAAATGGGCGTGTTGATGATGCTTTATCTTGATATTAGTTATCAGCAAAACAAAGCAATTAATCGATTACAAACAAAAACTGACCTTTTTGAAGCTATTGTAGAAGGTGCAAGTCAACGTATTCGTCCCATGTTAATGACCAGTTTGGCTTCATTTATCGGTTTATTACCTATTTTATGGAGTAGTGGAGCCGGGTCTGATGTAATGAAACGTATAGCGGCTCCTATGATTGGAGGAATAGCTTCTTCGTTATTTATTGTATTGCTAGTTTTTCCTGCCATTTATTCTTATTGGAAAGAATGGACATTGAAAGTGGACAATATTCAACGCTGATTAACAATACCTAGTATTTTAGTAAGAAATAGAAAATTGAATTACAATGACCTTTTCGTATACCTCACAGAGGTTTTTGGTGGGTTAGTTAAATCTCAATATTCGTTCTCTTTATCAAGCGATAATACTATGAAAACATTAACAGTTTCTTTGAAACAAACGCTAATATTGATATTAAGCAGCGTTTTTATTTTTTCTTTTAATTCGGCTATAGCAAAGTCAGATAAGCAAGCTATGGCAGATGTTCAAAAAGCCAGAGAGTTGCTTCGGCAAAAAGGAGATCATTTAAAACATCAAAAGCCCGTTGACGAGAGCCAACAATTTCATGGTGTTTTCTATGGTTATCTGCCATGTAAACACTGTGCAGGTATTAAGATGACTTTATCATTAAAAAATAAACAAAATTATCTGTTAGTAACTCAGTATGCACAAGCCTCCACCAAGGAGTTTTATGAAAAGGGTAAATACACCTGGGATAATAAGTCGCAAAAAATTACCTTAATATCACGTAAAGATTCAATTGTACGAGTGCTTCGTATTAAGCAAGACGGAGTACTTATCATGCCTCCCCTAGATGGCAGTAAGATGAAAGGAAGCCAGTCCCAATATGCTTTGACCAGAAGCGATAAGAACAAGGCACGAGAGGTGCACATTCATTAATACTTTTTAATAGCAAAACTTAGGGTAAACTTTATAAATAATAGAAGAGTAAATGAAAATATGAGTACCTGTGCTATTCAAGTTATTGCAGAACAAAGCCGTGTTGCGGCACGTCAGTTATCATCAACCTCTGAGGCGCAGCGTAATCTTGCGCTTTCCAAAATGGCTGACTCGCTTGAATCAGTGAAACAGCAGGTTTTGGAGACAAATGCCCAGGAAGTGATGAAAGCCCGGCAGAATGGACAGTCGGATGCAATGGTTAAACGGTTGACTATTGACGATAAAGTTTTTCAATATATGCTGTCCAGGCTAAGGAAAGTGGCGCAGCAATCAGATCCGTTAAATCGAGTGCTAGAAGGCCATACCAATCCATCAGGGTTGCAAGTTTATAAAAAATCGGTGCCATTGGGTGTTATTGGAATTATTTATGAATCACGCCCCAATGTCACCACTGATGCTGCTGGTGTCTGTATAAAAAGTGGTAATGCAGTTATCTTGCGAGGTGGCTCAGAAGCACTGCAAACTAATACCTTGTTGACAGATGCAATGATTAAAGGCGCTGTTGATGCAGGGCTTCCTCAACATGCAATACAAATTATTCGTATTCCAGGTCATGATGCTGTCGGCAAACTACTGAAGATGGATGAGTATGTGGATGTATTGATTCCTCGTGGAGGTAAAGAGCTGATCAGGCGAATTGCTGAGGGTACTCGAATTCCTGTCATCAAGCATTACGATGGAATATGTCATCTCTATATCGCTGAAGACGCAGATCAGCAACAAACAGTTGACCTAGCGATTAATTCAAAATGCCAAAGCATTCAGGTATGTAATGCGCTGGAAACATTATTGGTCGATAAAAAATGTGCTGAACAGATGTTACCAATCCTCCAGGAGGCGTTTGACTTAAACAATATCGAATTACGGGGTTGTGAAGAAACTCAAAAGATAGTGCCTGGGGTCTCTTTGGCAACCGAAGAGGATTGGAATACAGAATATTTGGCGCCTATCCTTTCAGTAAAGATTGTTAATGGTGTTGATGAAGCCATAGAGCATATAAATAACTATGGTTCGGGACATACCGATGGAATTGTTACGCAGAGTTTAAACAGAGCTCAAAAATTTGAGCAGCAGGTCGATTCTGCATCGGTATTGATCAATGCATCGACAAGATTATCTGGTGGTGGCGATTATGGTTTGGGATCTGTAGTGGGCATCAGTACTGACAAACTTCACGCTCGTGGTCCAGTCGGGCCAAATGAACTGACAACCTACAAGTGGGTGGTTTATGGCAATGGGCATTTGAGGGGGTAGGAAATAATGGGTTTTTACACCCCAACAGCAAACAGCTCATTTGGATCTTACAATACCTGCTTAAATTTGATCCAAAAAAGTTGTAAGCAAAAATAAGACAACCACAACTTATTTGTCAATGTTGTGGTGCTACGATGGAAATTAGCCGGACTCGAATACCTGTTGTTGAGGCTCTCAAGTTAACACAAATTATAACTTAAGCCCTAAGGCCACATCCGGCGATGTAAACTTGAATTGCTTCTGCATACTCAGTAGTAGCTGGATTTTAGGCTGAAGTCTTTGTTCGGCTTAAAAATCAGGGTTATTTGATAGAAAATAAAACTCGACAGGACATCGCAATGAAAAGCCGTCAATGTCCACAAAACAAATTTAAAAAAGAGGCTTGCCTTCCCAGTCAGGCTGATCACCAAAAAGCTATTTTTAATAGCGATATTCACAAATAATTGTAAGTAACGAGCTTGTCCAACAAACGGTTCAGATGGTGGCTCTGCACTGCGTGCGAATCACCATCTAAACTTACTCATTAGGTTTTTAAATTCTAAATGACTAATTTATTGAACAAATTAGGTGTATTTAATCATACATTAAGTTACCTGATTAGCAAGGATCGTCAGCCAAAGTATTTTCCATGAGTGGATGAGGCATGGACTTCCGGCTAAAATCTCTAGAAAGAGAGGTCTAGGCCATGAAATCAATTGAATTTTATTTTAAGCTTTGGTGAAGAGCTTTACTG
>JBJPGG010000167.1:0-21056 GCA_048595505.1 Methylococcaceae bacterium | reverse complement strand
GCCTCGGTGGCGAAATTGGTAGACGCACGGGACTTAAAATCCCGCGGAGTTAAATCCGTGCCGGTTCGATTCCGGCCCGAGGCACCATCATAACTGGTTGTTATTTCAGTAGATTCAACTAATTATCATGGGTTTAACGCTTTAAACTTAACGTATAATCACATATAAACTATCCAAAGGATATTGTGATTTCTGTAAAAATAAAATAAATTGCTCTGTGCCATTTTGCTTAGGCCTCAGTTATTTCTTTTCATTCATTACTATTTGTGCTGTTTCTGTTGAAATTCCAATTGTAGCAATTGATCCGCTGTTAAACTTTAAAAAATCTTTTTCTACACCATCACTAAAGATTACACCATTTGAGGGCATTAATGACTCAATTACCAACTTATTTTGGTTGTTGATTAGACCTGCTGTTATTTCTGTTTGTGTTCTAATGCTTTTAAATGGTTCACGAACAGCGAATAATAATTCATTTTCTTTTAATTCAGGTCTTTTTGGATTAAGGTTTTTTTCAAACATACTTGTCAGCCCATAAGCCATGTTAAAAATAGAACTTAACCAACCTGTTGAACCTGCTGGGGTAGAAACAATTAATCCACTTGAAGAATGCTCTTCTGCAAAATCACTAAAGGTTATTTTGTACCGAGCAGAGATATGAGAAGATGCCCCAATAAATAAATCATTAAACCCCAACAGTCTTTGCCCATCATTCAGCTTTGCTTCTGCAAATCGCATGATATTTGATTGATAACTCCCGCTAATGACATTTTCTACACCCACTATAAAGTTTGAAATATCAAAGGGTAATAAAATTCCATCATATCTTTTTTTGTCTGGGTTTACGGCCACGATAGGTAAACTTTTCGAGTATTTGGCAGTATTAGCAACGAGTCCATCTTGTCCAATTACAATGATTATGTTTTTCTCTGAAAAAAGATAAGAAGGAACAAATGACCCTTCAATTATTTTATTTTTTATAATGTTTGATAGTTGTGTTTGAAGGGAGTTAAGTGCAATTTTAAAAACCTTATCTTCCAACACATAATCATCAAAATTCCCCCCCAGTCTTTCGATATAAAATTTTGCCTGAGCTTTGGTGTTGAATCGTTCGACCAGGTTTTCTAGCCGTGTTTTGTTTTTTATAATAATGGCATATTCAAAACTCATTTTTTTCTAGCATTGTTTTCGTTCAATAATGAATCTAAAAGATCAGGACTAATATTTAAATTGCCTATCTTATTTGCATTTTCTGCAAGCTGCCGGAAAGCAAGAGAAATATTTAGCCTTGGGTCTGGGTTATTGTTTAATGCAGTTAACGTCTGCCAGTCGATATCTTTATAAGGCTTTAGAGTGGTTTCTAAAACATATCCCTGCGTTTCTGCTTCTTTCTTATCGTTAGTGTTTTTTTGTTCAATCAAAGGCTTCCGTTGGTTTTCTACAGAAATGTCAGCTTCAACTTGCATTTCTCTCAATTTTCTTTGGCTCTGTGCTTTTTGAACATCCAGTTCCATTTTCTTTTCAGCGATTTGTTTCTGCTTTTCTTCAACGGCTATTTCGGTATTTAATTCAGATTCTTTAATTTTTCTTTCTTGTTCCACAGCAAAGTTTCGTCTTTCATAAACAGCCAGATCAGCTTCCTGTTGTAACTTTTCTCTAGTCTCTGCTTCTAAAGCTCTTGCCATTTCAGGTATTTCCTGAATTGCTAAAATATTTTCTCCTAATATTTCAATTCCGAGCATTCCAATTGCTTTTGAAGATTGCAGCCCTTCAAATATTTTTTGTTCTATGGATTTTGCCGAACGAATAGATTCCTTTAGACTGATTTTCTGTATGTAAGAAGACGTTGCGGTTTGAGCTTCATTAATAATTCTTTGATTCAGCTTTTCAATGTCATTGTTCTTGTGTTGCCCATTATCTTGAACCGTAAAATCTAGTATATTCGCTAGAGTATTAGGGTCCGTAATTTTATAGCTTATTTGACCTTGAATTGTAACGGTTTGATAGTCATGGGTAGATTCACTAAAAACAAAGGGTAGGTCATTACTACTCATAGGAATTGCTACTATCGAGCTGTTGGGAGCAAAGTAAAAAAAGGAAAGCCCGCGCCCTTCTTTTTTTATGGCCCCATTTTTAAAATGAATGACATAAGTCATTGGATCAAATTTTATGTGTTTAATTCCAAACATGTTTTTCCTACATTCTGTTTTTTTGTGTTAGGTATTCAAATACCGAATAATATTTGACAGCAGTCATGTTAGCAACAATGAAGTAAATGAAACAAGAAAATTAATATTTGAACTTGCACATAATGTTGTTGTGTATATGAGAGGGGATATTTTTCCTCAATGATAGGGATGATGATCTCGTGCTAAGGTGGAAGGGACTGTTTTAACCTCTGAAAATGACGGCATATTATCTATAGGTTTTCTGGATGATAATGAATGTTATTAAGTCGCTTAAGGTCACTAACTCGTATTTTACAGTTCATCTTAGAGTACTGACACACCACGTTTAGAGAATAAATAGATGGTTTTTCTTGTTTATAATCTATGATATTTCTTGTGACTAAACCCTTTACACTTTAAATTGCTCAGTCCCCTTTGATTGATATTTTATTTTCGAGACGAGTTGTGTAAAGATCCAATTCTAACAGCTCCCCTGAAATAGCAGGAAACTGTTAGATTGGCTTTGAGTCATTACTGTTTTTTACGGTTTTTTCAGATTAATTAGAATTGTTTAAGGTACTCGACTAAGGCCCACCTTTGTTCTTTAGTGATAGCCGGTAACCATTCGGTCTCAAATTTTCCTTGTGCGTTTTTAATTGCTTTGCCTTTTTCATTGCGCTTAATTACAGGTGTTTTTCCTACTGCATATTCGTGGCCTGCATTACTGTTTCCAGGTAATGAGGTGTTATATTCGAATAACTCTGGATATTTAACAGTGTCTTTGCTGACAAAGCCTACTTTCACAGGATCAAACTCTCTACTTCCCATAGTGAATTTGTTTTTTCGACATTCTTTACCGGAAACAATTTGGTCCTGCTTACAGCTGGGTAAAAACAGTTCATAAAGATTAGCGACAGACCCATTATGTAAATAAGGTGCTGTTGCCCATATCCCGTTCAAAGGACGACCTTTGTAGGCTGCTAGGTTTTTTTGCGCTGCTGCATCTGTTTCGAAATCTACGTGACGCGTAGTCTGGTCTTTAATTGGATTATTAATTTTGGCAATTATAAAGTCATATATTTGATCGACCCAACGGCGAATCAACCATTTGTCGTGATCTGGCTCTAGAATTACTCCGCCTGTTGCTTTGGTTAAAGCAAATAATGCTAGTGTGGTATCACTGAATTTATCTTTAGAATCAGGGATATCTTCTCCCTTAAATAAACCACTGTTGCCACTGTAGGTGAGCGCATTGACAGCCATAGCATTATCAGTTTGTATTTGTCCTAGACTGGCAAATTGGGCAATGAGTAATCGGTCGGAATCACTGCGGTCAAAATCAACAGGGTTGCTATGACATGCACCACACTGATAGTCCTGGTAAACTTTCTTTCCTTGTTCTGCTAGTTGTTGGTCTATAGCAGGTAAAATTTGTTCTGGCCAAACCGGCGATTCTAAATCAATTAAATGATCTTCAAGTCTTAATAAATTTCGTTGTACAGCTGATGAGCGGTAGCCTATATCACCTTTTTTCTTTTTTAGATCAAAGGTGGCAAATACGCCTAGTACTTCACCTGTATTTCTTCCTAGGGGGCCTAAAAATCCTTGTAAACCTCCTGGGTTATTATTTCCAACTCCATTCCATTGTACGAAATCACTTTGTGGTGTATCCCATAAAAAGGGATAACTGACGGGTGCATTGGCAGGGTTAGAGTTTGGCTGGCCCGGTGTAAGGTGTTCCAATACACGATTAAAGATGCGGCCAAAGGCATCCAGTCGTCCGTAACCATAATGTACCATCATCCCGTTTTTTTCAGGTGCGTTGGATACATTGTATCGTTCTTGTTCCTGAGCTATCGTTTGTAGTGTTTGCCGAAAAATCGTTTTGTTTTCTGCAAGGTCTTTTTCAATTATGATATTAGCAAGTCGATCAAATTTGTCAGCGTCATTCAGGGTGGCTGTCATTGCTTTTTCTATATCAAGAAAGAAGCTTTCAAAATCAGATAAAGTGGGTGCGCCGTCAATTCTAATTCCTGTTCCTTTGAAATTAATTTGGTTGGTGTGGCATGCAGCACAGGTAAATCCAACGTAACTTTTATCCTGGTAAGTATCCTCAACAAATCCAACTGGGAGACCGTCAGGGTTATCGTAACTCGCCCGTTGAATTAAAAAACGATACTCATTCATATGAGTCGGGTCTCGAAACAGTTTTTCACTATCAGCTTGCTCAAGATTTAGGAAGATTTCATAAGGCATGACATTTGATCCCTGAGTGGTATAGTAAAACCACAAGCTGTCATAGCGATCCCAATTTTGTTCTAAATAAACGACCTGATCAGTATTATCAGCAAAAATATCTTGTTGAGTGGTTTCTGCATAACGATCTGAATCGACAACAACTCCTTGAGAAACATAGGTGCAGCCAGGCGATAGAAGACAGACTGAAGCTAACAGTAATAATGTTTTATTCATGATTTTTACCTTTCATTTTTAGCCAATAATAAACTTAAAGATTTTTTTTATCAGTCTTATCAAAAAAAAGTCATCGTCAGGTCTCTGTTGATTACGATGTGCAGCTGAGGCTTGGTAAACACTTTTTCTTAACCTGTTGATGCTTCCGATAGGTTGATGATCAGTTAAAGAATGCCAGGGTGTAAATTCTAAGGCCTCACAATGCCCTGTACTTTCCATTGCTGTTATATCTGTTTGAGGTGTTGAAATTTTTATTTTTGCCAGCTTGATAAAGGGGAATCTATCTTCATCCCATAATGACGATGCATTTTCTATCATCATGTTCTCGTCATTTCTAAGTTGCACCATAAAGTCAAATTCAATCGTTTGATTTTGACTCATGCTTTCAGTCAGTGCGTTTTGTAGATAATCTGCTGATGGATTTTCCGGAAGTTCAACGGGATTAACTTGCTGCAACGGTTTAACCGAAAACTTCATCACTTTGTCAGCACCAAATAAAAAAGGTGCAGCACTGAAGTATTGAATGTTTAATGGGTTGGCCGTTGCAGTGGCCTGTATGCCCTGTACTATTTTAAAGGTGGTAAAAATTCGTTTAATATCTTCTTCGGAAATGTTTTCTGCTTTGATATAGTCTAAAATTTGCTGTTTTTGTTGTTCGGTTGTCTTAGGGGCATTCAGCTTTAATGGAGAAAAAAAGGCTGTCGGGTTGTCGTTGTTTTTATCAATAATCCGAGTAAGCCGAAGATAATCTTCGGTATTGGCAAATGCAAAAACGGGTTGGTTAATCATCAAAAAATCTTGGTTTTTCGCTCCGTTATCTTCTAGTAAAACATCGCCAATTAGGTTGAATACCTTGATAGCCATTCCTCGACTACCATGTTCACCGTTTTCATTAATATCAGGACCAAGTCTTGCGGATGCATTGGAAAAACGGATGATAGCATCGTATTTTTCTCCTGGTGAACTAAACAGTCCAACTTGATGTTGCAGATCTATATCTTCAGTTATTTCAAATGTGGCTTTTACGCAACCATGGGATTTGGGATGGACGCCACGGAGAATTTTGTCAGGCGGTGGATATCGTTTATCCAGAAGATCAATAGTAAGATCAGAAATCTCTTTAATCTGCTCGGCTTCTTTATCCGGGGTCTGTGGGTGTTCAAAAGGGCATGAAAGAAAGGTTTTATGTTCCATAATCTATACACCTGAATCAATTAGTATTTAAAGCTCTGGGAAAAATAGGGCTCACTTTTTTGTTAAGCTACCATGAGTGATCTGGTATGTCATGACCCATATGGGTCAAAATAAAATTTAATTGTGATTATTGTTGCTGAAGAAGAACTCCTTTCTTTTTCTAGTTGCATTTAAAAAATGCTGGTGAGGATATATTGTTTATCATTAAAAAGCGTCTATAATTAACTGAATGGATTGGTAATGTATGCTTTTAGCGATATTTCGGAAAGCATTTTTTTTGTGGGAAATATTATAAAATATAGCAGGTGCTCATTAAACTGTGTTGTTTTCACTAATCTTTTAAATGTTACAAGTAATTGGATTAATAAAATTCTTGTATCTGTTGTATTTAAGTGAATTTTTTTATACGTTAGATGATTATTCAGCTATAATCAGCTGTTAATAAAGTAAAGTATTGGAGTTGGATTAATGCGATTGAATCATATTGTAGGATTGGTTTTATTTTGGATGGCATGTGCTACGTCTCAGAATGTAATAGCAGAAGCTCAGGTTTCACCATTAGACATGGTTGAAGTGCCTGATTCAATAACATACCATGTCCAGCCAGGCGATGTATTAGATGTTACAGTTTGGAAAGAAGAAGGCTTGCAGCAGGAGGTTATGGTACGACCTGATGGCGGAATGTCTTTTCCTCTAGCGGGTGATTTTATAGCCCAAGGAAAAAGCCTGATAGAGATTCAACAAGTCATTAGTGAACGGCTTAGTCAATATATTGCTGACCCTGTTGTAACCGTTGCAGCAAAACAACTACTAGGTAATAAAATTTATGTTATTGGTAAAGTGAATAAGCCTGGTGAATATATTGTTAATCGTTATATTGATGTGATGCAGGCTTTATCAATGGCGGCTGGGGTAACACCATTTTCGGCTGTTAATGATATTAAGATTTTGCGTAGAGACCAAAATGGTAATCAGCAATCTTTTGACTTCAGATATGGTGATGTGGCAGACGGGGAAAATCTGGCACAAAATATAATTCTTAAAAGTGGGGATGTTGTAGTTGTACCTTAATCAATTAGAATTTAAGGCTATTCCATTCTGTTGGATATCAAAAAGCCTCTTAAACAAAAACCTGTTTAATGCTTGCACTTTAACGATTGCAGTATTGAGTACTGTTGTTTTTTTGTTTTCGTCTAGTGTTAATGCACGAGAGTGGTATATACAACCTCGTACTACATTGCGTACAGAAATAGATGATAACTTGCGTCTGAGCCCAATAGAAAAAGAAGATGTTGCTGGATTCAGGGCTTCTTTTTTTTCGGAGTACGGAACTCGAACTGAAACATCAAATATTGATTTTACAACATTAGTAGATGTTTACGAGTATTGGGGCCAAGATAATCTGGATAGAGTTGATTTTGATTTTACAGTAGGTTCGGATTTTCAGATTACAGAAAGAAACACAGTCGGGCTGAATGGCCTTTTTGTAATGGATACCACTATCACTAGTGAGGAAGACTTAACCGGTCTTACTCAGGTTCAGAGTGATAGAGAGAAATTTAATATTTCTCCTCACTGGGCATATCAAATATCGGATATTCAAGCCATACAGTTGGCCTATACTCATGAAGAAGTTGAATATGAGGGTGCTTCAATCTCGTTAACAAGTTATGAAACAGATTCTGTTTACTTGAATTACACACATCAATGGACTGAGGATTTACAGCAATTTGCATCGTTTACTGCGTTGCAATATAGATTGTCTGACTTTGATGTTGAGACTGATGATTATAGTATCACTTCAGGCTTTGATTATAGGTATTCAGAGACATTGAAGTTTAACGCCTTGGTGGGTGTTCGAATTAGTGAAAACAGATCAAACATTAAAGGTATAAGTTCAGAAGATACAACTGTTGGTTCCTTGTTTGGTTTCGGGGTGGAAAAACAATTTGAATTGAGTCGAATTGATTTGAGTTTTGAACGAAGCGTAAATCCATCTGGTAGAGGTGAGTTTTTACAGGCGGATAGGTTTAAGTCGAATATTTCACACAGTTTAACTAAGCATTTGGAATTTAATGTTTTAGCCGCGATCACTCGTTCAACATCAACAGATGAGGACCGGGATTCAGGAAGAACCTATTATTCAGTTGAGCCAAAATTAAGCTGGAGGTTTAGCCGGCAAGCTTCTTTGAGTGGCGGCTATCGCTATCGAATGCAAGAATTTGATAGTAGAAGTGATGAGGCAGTTTCAAATGGAATATTTATGACCATAAATTATCAGTGGGACAAATTTTCGACGAACCGTTTTTAGTCATTTTAAAGAGTTAATTATGGAAGAAGAGAGTAAAGGCATTCAGGATTATATCCAGATATTTAAAAGACAAAAAAAACAAATAATCATTACCAGTACGACAATATTTATTTTGGCTGTATTGATCGCCTTTAAACTCCCTTCTATTTATAAATCAACTGCAACAATTCTTATTGAACAGCAGGAAATTCCACAAGAACTGGTGCGGTCCACTGTAACCAGCTACGCTGATCAGCGAATTCAAGTTATTAGTCAACGAGTTATGAGTACGGCAAACCTAAAGTCTGTCGTTGATAAATTTAATCTATATACAGAAGATAGAAAGACCATAAGTTCTGCAATAGTGTTGGATGCAATGCGAGAGGATATACAGCTGGAAATGGTGAGTGCAGATGTTATTGATCCTCGTAGTGGTAAACCAACTCAAGCCACGATCGCATTTAATTTGTCCTATGCCAGTAAATCTGCAAAAAAAGCACAGCAGGTTGCCAATGAACTGGTCAGTTTGTATTTAAATGAAAATTTAAAACGCAGAAATTTAGCCGCTTCTGAAACAACAGATTTTCTTGCTATTGAGTCGCAAAAGCTTAGTGAAACAATTACTGAAATTGAAAAAAAGCTAGCTGAATTCAAAGAAAAAAATGCAGCAAGTTTGCCTGAATTGCAGCAATTGAATATGCAATTAATGGATCGAACAGAGCAGCAGCTTATTGATGTTGACAGGCAAATTACTTCCTTAAATGAAAGGAAGTTATATCTGGATGCAGAGCTAGCTCAGATCAGCCCTAATTTAACGACATTCTCATCCACTGGAGAGCGTATTTTTGGGACGGAAGATAGATTAAAAGCATTACAAGCGGAATACATTGCCCTATCGACGAGATATGCTAGTACGCACCCTGATATTATCAAAATGAAGCGAGAAATATCTGCTTTAAAAAAAGAGGTGGGTGGCATTGATAAAACAGAAATTCAAATTCAGCTAAAGAGTAAAAATGCTGAACTGGTTTCTGTGTCTCAGCGATATTCAGTTAATCACCCTGATGTAAAAAAACTTAAGGCACAAGTTGAACAACTACAAATAGAGTTAACAAAGCCAACAACACAAAATCAAGTTGTTAGTTCTAAGCCTGATAATCCCGCCTATATTCAATTACAAGCTCAGCGTAATGCTGTTAATGCTGATATTGGAGCCATGTATGACTCAAAAAAACGTATAACAAGTAAGCTTGATAAATACGAAACAGGTTTGATGAATGCTCCGCAAGTTGATAGGGAATACAAAAACTTGATGCGGGACTATGACAATGCAACCGAAAAATATCGTGATGTTAAGTCAAAAAAAATGGAAGCCGATATCGCACAAGCAATGGAAAAGGATCGTAAAGGTGAACGTTTTTCTTTAATCGAACCACCTTTATTTCCAGAACAACCTTTTAAGCCAAACAGACTAGCGATTGTATTTTTGGGTTTTGTATTAGCAATATTTGCAGGATTTGGTTTAGCTCTATTTAAGGCAAGTATGGACCATAGTATTTATGGTGCCAAAAACTTGATGGCAATAACAGGGGCTCCACCGTTGATTGTTATCCCTTATATAGAGAATGACGATGATATACAGCAGCAACAGACGTTCAAAAGGCGGATGATAATTGGTTTGGTACTTTGCTCTGTGGTGGGTGTAATACTATTTCATCTGTTTATTATGCCTCTTGATGTATTATGGTATGCAGGGTTGCGAAAACTAGGCGTAAGTGCTTTATAAAAAATAAAGTAAGTTTTAAAAATATCAAATTTTCAGGACTTTAGCATGGATCGAATTCAAAAAGCGTTAGAGAAAGCCAAAAAACAACGTCAAGAAAATATTAGGCAAGAAGAAAAGCTTCCTGATGTGGAAGATAATAAAAATATCCGCGTTGTTGAAGATATAAATTATGAGCAAACGCAAACAATTTCAGTCTCAGATGAATCGTTGAGGAAAAACCGGGTCGTCTCTGCTTTAAAAGAAGATGGCCGAGCTGACTTGTTTAAAATATTAAGGACTAAAATACTTCAACGTATGCGGGCCAACAAATCAAATGTACTAGCTATTACCAGTCCGACCAAGGGAATTGGGAAATCAATGGTTGCTTCAAATTTGGCAATTAGTATAGCGATGGATGTGAATTATTCTGTATTACTGGCTGATCTTGACCTTAGGCGCCCTAGGGTACATGAATATTTTGATGTAAAACCAGAGTTTGGAGTAAGGGATTATTTAGAAAGTGATAAAGCCATAGCTGATTTATTGATTCACCCTGGATTAGAATCGTTAGTGATATTACCGGCAGGGAAACCGATAAGAAGGTCATCTGAATTATTATCGACGCCTAAAATGTTAGCATTAGCGAGTGAATTAAAAAATCGCTACCCAGACAGGATTGTCATTATAGACTTACCACCTTTATTACACACGGATGATGCAATGGTTGTTATGCCGACTGTGGATGCTTGTGTCTTGGTTGTTGCCGAAGGTGAAACGACAGAAGAAGATATAGTCCAAAGTCTACGGTTAATTGATGAAACAAAACTTATGGGCACTATTCTGAATAAATCAGCGGATGTTCAACAGAGTGGGTATTACTATTATTGATTTAAAGTTTGATTTTCGAAGTATTAGGCAGGAATGAATGTGCTGCTATGAATTTGTGCATCCGTGAAAGCGCGAAGTATAGTGATAAATTTAATGAATCCATTATGTTGGCTATAAATGTACACAGAATTTTTTAAGTTAAACGAAAAGCCATTTTCGCTAATCCCAGATCCCTCTTATTTATATTTAAGTAAGCAGCATCAAATGGCATTGACTATGCTTAATTATGGGATGGAAAGTCAAGCGGGTATAACTGTTATTACTGGGGAAGTGGGCTCAGGTAAAACAACGTTAACCCGAGAAATACTGCATAACATGGGTAGTGATATAACAGTGGGTTTGATTTCAAACGCTCATAGTTTATTTGGTGATGTGTTTCAGTGGGTATTAATGGCTTTTGACTTAAAAGCTGAAAAAAATGACAAGGCGGGTTGTTATCAAGTTTTTACTGACTTTTTGATTAAAGAATATTCTGAGAATAAGAGAACCGTACTCATAATTGATGAAGCTCAAAACCTGGATATGGACACTCTAGAAGAACTTCGCTTGCTGTCTAATATAAATGCAGATAAACATTTAGTTTTACAGCTGGTTTTAGTTGGTCAGCCAGAGTTGTTGGAAATGATGCAACGTCATGAATTGAGACAGCTGGCACAAAGAGTTTCTGTCGATTATAAACTCAAAGCACTTGGGTATAAGGAAACTACAGCTTATATCAGGCATCGCCTGGTAATTGCTGGCGGTAAAAGTAATTTGTTTGATAAATATGCTGCAGCAATTGTTTATTATCACAGTGGAGGAATCCCCCGGCTAATCAATACACTCTGTGATTTTGCATTGGTTTATGGATATGCTGAAGAGGTTAAACGGATAAATTCAAAATTAATGCTATGTGTTATAAAAGATAAACTGCAAGGTGGAATATTTCCTATAGTCACTAATGAAAATAAAGAGCAGGCGGTTATTAGGCAATTATTTAAACGTGACAAAGGGATTGATATTGTCCCACTTCCGGATTTATCAGAAGATGACGCGCTAAAAACAATCTTAAAACTGTAAGTGTGGTGATAACGACTGATCTAGAAAAATAACTTTAATATCAGTAATAGAAATGGAGAATAAAGTGTGAATGGCTTGGATAATGCAAAAATTGCAATTATAGGGTTGGGTTATGTAGGACTTCCTCTTGCCGTTGAATTTGGTAAATTATATGACACATTAGGGTTTGATATTAATGGCGCTAGAATTAAAGAGCTTGAAGACGGATTTGATAGAACCAATGAAGTAGAGCCTGAGTTGTTGGCTGAGGCCAATCAATTAAAATTTTCCAGCAACATTAAAGATCTCAAGTCAAGCAATATTTATATCGTTACAGTACCCACACCGATAGACAAAAATAAAACGCCGGACCTTTCGCCCCTAAAATCGGCAAGTAAAATGCTTGCAGAGGTTATAGTTAAAGATGATATCGTTATCTATGAATCAACTGTATACCCGGGTGCAACAGAAGAAGTTTGTATACCAATTATTGAAGCAGGTTCTGGATTAACATTTAATAAAGATTTTTTTGCGGGTTACAGTCCGGAAAGAATTAACCCCGGAGATAAAGTACACCGGGTAGTAAACATTACTAAAGTAACCTCAGGTTCAACGACAGAAATTGCTGATAAGGTTGATGCTTTATATGCAAGTATTATCACTGCAGGCACTTACAAAGCCTCATCCATCCGCGTAGCTGAAGCCGCAAAAGTGATAGAAAATACGCAGCGAGATGTTAATATTGGTTTAATTAATGAGCTATCCTTTATCTTTAATCGATTAGGCATTGATACTGAAGAGGTACTCAAGGCAGCAGGTACTAAATGGAACTTTTTACCGTTTAGACCGGGTTTAGTTGGAGGTCATTGTATTGGAGTTGATCCCTATTACCTGACTTATAAAGCACAAGAGATTGGCTATAACCCGGAAATGATTCTGGCTGGCAGAAGAATAAATGACAGTATGGGCGAATATGTTGTAACCCAGGTCATTAAATTAATGTTAGAAAAACGTATCCACATTAATGGTGCAAAAATATTAATGATGGGTTTAACATTTAAAGAAAACTGCCCAGATTTAAGGAATACGCGTGTCACTGATATGTTAGAGCAATTCAGTAAATATGGTGCAATAGTTGATGTAAATGATCCTTGGGTTGATGCCGAGGAAGCTAAACAAGAATACGGCATAACACTTGTAGAACATCCTAAAACTGGCGAATATGATGCTATAATTTTAGCTGTTTCTCACCATCAATTTGTAGCGATGGGGGCTGAACAAATTCATGCTTATGGCAAACAAACGCATGTGCTTTTTGATATTAAATATATATTGTCAGCAGATGATGTAGATGGAAGATTATAGAAAATATACACCATAATATATTATGGTAATTACTTGGCATGATTGCATCTGCTCTTAAACCCTCGCCTGCAAGAGAGGGTTTAAGAGAAAGTCTTATTGTAATTTAAATACGCTGAGTAATTACAAAAATTGGAACTCTATTCTCATACAGAGTTCTGCAGCTGTACCTTAAAAACAAACCCCCAGAATTAGGAGGCCAATATGCAACGAAGAACTTTTTTAAAAGGTGCGAGTGCTACATTATTGGGCTCTCTTTCTCCAGAAATATACTCCGCTCCAGTCATCAAAACCAAGATTGATTGGTCACATGGTATGCAGCCACTTTATTGTCTGGCATATATTGATCCAGAGTACAAACTACATAAAGGACAAGAATCCTTTATTGCAAAATATCCTATTACGGTTATCCCTCAAGAAAGTAGTTCCAAATATTTTCGATTTCGCAAAAAACTTGCTGCACTCAACCCCCAGCAGAAGGTACTGGCTTATCAAATTACATTGGATGAAAATGGCTTGCGAGGACCTGGGCATGAGTTATTGAGGTATGTAAGAAATAGTTGGCTGACTTTACCGGGTGGAATAGTTCCTACCATAGACATAAGATCAGGCAATGTGTTGAAAAGAAGAATTTATGACCCTAGAGATGCTGAGTTCAGAGAGCGTTTTGTTGAAGCTTGTCAGCTATTAGTCAATAAATATGAATTTGACGGTATATTTCTTGATAATTGTACGATTTATGCTCGGTTTGCTAGTATTCCATTTTTAGGTGATTCATTGAAACAGGGGTTACAACAACTGATTCAAGAAATACGTAGTGCGCTGCCGAATACTATTCTGATGGGAAACAGTCGATATAACTGGAGTGGTCTAAATGGTGAAATGAATGAAGGTCGACCTAAAGAACTTTCCAAAGAAGCAGCTGTCTTTTCAGGACATGTTGCACCCGCTTTCGATATGTACCACTACTATATGAAAGATAATAATGATTTGATTGCTGCAGAACAAAATTTTAGACTGGCATTAGCAAATCGATGTTTTTATGGTACTGCAATCAACGCTCAAACTATAAAGTGGTACCCTTTTTTTGAAAAAGTACTATCAGAGTACGAAATAGTTAAAACGTAAATGAATACTTCAGAAGTTTATCTACGCAAGAACAATATTGTAATAGTGTTGTTTTTAATCGTTTCTTTTATCCTGAGTGCTTATGCCATAATAGAAATCATTGGGAAACCGACAGGACGAACTGGCTGGTATTTATCGATTGCCCTTTGCAGTATGACCTGGGTAGTTTTTTATCTTGTAGCTGCATGGAGTACATTTAGGCATGTCTATCTTTTTTCAACAGCTTATTTAACTGCATTAATCTTATTTCATTTAGGTCTGTTTTATCAGCGTACATTTGGAAATATCAAATTTCCTCAAGCATGGGAGCAAGGTTCTTTTAGCTCTTGGCTAGAACTTTCCGGTTGGTACATAATTTTATCTTTAGCTGCTTTTGGTATTGGCTTTGCAATTGCTGCATTAACAGGGAAAAAGCATTTAAAAAATATTGATCAAGATCTAATCTTACGGGCAAAAAAAGCGGGACACTGGAGTGCTATAGGTCTGTTAGTTGCTTCAGCAATATTTTTTGCTATGGCGCTGTATTCGTATGGAAATTTACTAAATTACGCGCGACATGAAATATTTTCATCTAACCTCGACTCCAGAGGTTTTGGCGTTTTTATGATGATTTTTCCTGGCAGTATCTTACTTTATTTTTTTTCAGCAACAACTAAAACACAATATATATTAGGTTTTAGTTTGGCTGCCTTTGCATTTCTGATGTTTATGTTTTCCGGATATCGGTCAGCAGCATTGTTCCCGTCCTTGGTCGGTGTGGCATTATGGGTGAAATCTGGTCACAGGTTACCATTGCCGATTGTTGTCGGTGGGGTCGCTCTTGTATTAATGCTGACTGCAGCTTCAGGTTATCTGAGGACCACCGGCAAATACTCTGAGATGAAAATGAGTGATGTCTCAAAAGCGTTGAATGACGCAAGTATAGAAGATAGTATTTCAGAAATGGGAGCTTCGGTTAAAGCGTTGGCAAGTGTTGTGAGGTTAGTGCCTAAAACGGATGATTACCGGTATGGGAGTAGTTATTTTTATTCAGTTGTGGATGCCTTTCCAAATATGGGCTTTAATATCAATACAGAAGGTTCACGCGAGTATGCTTTGAAGCAAAAAGGGAAAGACCCCGATGTAATACGCAATTTGCGTCCAGCTGACTGGTTAACATACCGTATTGCACCCTGGCATTTTAAACAAGGTTATGGCGTTGGGTTTTCAGCTATTGCTGAGCCTTTTTTAAACTTTGGTACTGCCGGGGTTTTCTTTTTCTTTGTCGCATTAGGGTATGGTCTTGGCAGGCTGGATAGTTTGCCTATTTTTCAGAGTCCTTATTTATACATATTCAGTGCCAGCATGTTATGGCCTTTGGTCCGGACTGTCAGAAATGATAGTGCTAATTTCTTTAAGCCAGTGATTTTCACCTTGATAATACTGTGGGCTTGGTGGCTCTTTAGCAAAATATTCTTAAACAAGAAAATTTAAATGGCCAGTTTAAAAAAGAATATTGGTGCCAGTTTTGTAGGTAATGTGGTTTATGCTGTTTCCCAATGGTTGCTTTTGATTGCCTTGGCTAAAATGGGTGGTGAGCGAGTACTTGGTGTGTACGCATTGGCATTGGCTGTGGTAAGTCCTGTTTTTGCATTGGGGAATATGAATTTAAGGGCTGTACAGGCAACAGATGCAAAAAAATCAGTCAGTTTTTCCAGTTATGCCCAGTTCAGACAATTGTTTTCTTTAGTTTCTATTCTGATTTGCATTTCAATTGCAGCTGCAATCTATCAGGATAAACTCGATATTTGTCTGGCTATTGTTTGCATGGCCTTTTATAAATATTTCGAATCAAAATCGGATTTGGTTCATGGTTTCTTGCAACAAAGAGAAAGGATGAATTTGATAGCGCATTCTACTATGGTGCGCGGTATTGGTAATGTTTTGATCGTTGCTAGCATGTATTATCTGACGGGTGATTTGGTTCAGGCATTGGCAGTATCTATTTTTAAAAGTTGGGTTGTCTATTATTTTGTTGACCGAAGAAATTATCGGCGTCTGTATCAAGAGCATGATAATAATGATCAACTGAAAACAAAATTACAATTGTTTTCCGTAGCATGGCCGTTGGGTATTGTGGTGTTTGCCAATACCTTAAATTTAAATATTCCCCGTTATTTTATCGCTGAATATTACGGCGAGGCTATGGTGGGAATCTTTGCCTCTATTAGTTATTTTATAGTTGCAGGCTCAACCTTGGTCAACGCAATTGGCCAGTCGGCTGTTCCTCGGTTGGCAAAATATGCTTGTTCGGATTATGCCGCTTTTCGTCAGTTATCCCGAAAAATGTTTTTATTAATCACTTTGGTGGGTATGATTGGAGTGTTGATTACTGAGCATCTTGGTGAATTTATTCTGCAGCAAGTCTATACTTCCAGTATAGCGGCATATTCTTCATTATTTGTGCAAATCATGTGGGCAGGATTGGCCGTTTATGCATCAACTGCATTTGGTTGTAGCTTGACAGCCTTACGTGATTTTAAATCGCAGAGCATATTTGCCATAGTAAATATGTTGGTAATGTTGGCTAGTTCATGGTGGTTGATAAATGATTATGGCTTAGCTGGTGCTGCTGGAGCGATAGGCCTCACATATACCATTAAACTTATGATTAATTGGCTGCGCGTGCGCTATGTTTTAAGTCAACCATTAGAAGTTGCTCCTTAACCTTTTAGTAAAGTATATAGACCATGGCTAAACCTCTTAAAGTATTGCATGTTATTTACGCTTTATCGGGTGGTGGAGCAGAACGACAGTTACAGTTATTATTAAAAAATGCAAAGAATAGTACAACTCATGGTGTCTTGTGTGTGGAGCCTAGAGATGCTGAGTTATCCAGTTTGGGAGCTGAAATTTTTGTGCATCAACGCCAGGGGAAATTCGATTTTGGGCTTTATTTAACGTGTTACAAAACAATTAAAAGTTTCCAACCCGATGTTGTACATTTATGGTTACCAGCTGTTATTACTATACCCGCTATGCTAACAGCAGCATTACTTAAAAAGTCTATTATTTTTTCTTATAGACGGAGAATGAACTTTTTCCGTTTATTGTCAGTGCTTGAATATATTTTTGCATTATTTCTTGTAAAAAAAGTTATATCGAACAATGCGGTATCTCAGTCAACGGGGTATTATCAGCTTTTGTATAAACATAAAAGTGGTGTAACAATAGCAAATGGTCTGGATTTTTCTGTGATTCATAAAAAGACCGATCATCAAGTGAAAGTCGATAAGCCGATCAATATGATATTTGTGGGGCGGCTTGTACAAGAGAAAAATATCTTAAATTTAGTTCGGGCATTGGCTGGTATACCAAAAAATAAGCAATGGAAGTTGGATGTTTTTGGTGAAGGTGATTTGCAGCAACAGACAATGGATTTGGTTAAGCAACTGGATTTGGAAAAAAATATTATTTTTCACGGTTTTGAAAAGTCGATTTACTTGAAGTTAGCCCAAAGTGACCTACTGTTAATGCCATCTAACACAGAAGGCATGCCAAATGTTTTAGTAGAAGCACTGGCAACTACCATTCCAGTGGTAGCGTCTAATATCCCATCAATTATTGATATTGTTAGTGATACGGGAGCCGTCATTCTAGTTGAGTCTGATAAGGTAGAAAGTATTACAAAGGGTATTGTCACTTATATGGATCATCAGAATACATATATAGAAAACACCTCTATAGGCCTGCGCATCTCTAAAAAATTTGATGTTGCCAGCATGAGTGAAAAATATAATGAACAATATAATAGTCTGTTGCATGTCGACTAAATAACCTATTAATAATCATGAAGCTATTAATTAATTTTCTACAATCGCATAGTGGTGGCGCCAGGTCGTATTTGAGAAATATTTTGCCTTGTATTAGTGACTGGGCAGAAGCAGAGAATATGACTGTTTATGTTTTGCTGTATCAACGGCAAATTGATGCGGACAGAATTGACATCGACAGACTTAATATTATTCCAATTGTGATTGATCAAGTCCCTAAAATATTAAAACCGCTGGCTGAACAATTGCTGGTAAAAAAAGCCATTAACAAATTGGCTATAGACACATTGTTTACCCCTTACCAAATAGCTTTTCCTTTTGCTGGTGTAAAAACCGTGTCTATGTTGAGGAATATGGAGGCTTTTTTACATTGGCAATATCCATCGACCATAAGAAATAGAATAAGAAATATTATTTTACAAACGTTGTCGAAACTAACTTTGCAGAAATCAGATTTAGTGATTGCAGTTTCCGATTTCGCAAAAGATTATTTGATTGATAAATTGCATGTTTCTGAAACTAAAATTGTCAGGATCTATCATGGCCGAGATCAACGCTTTAGTCCTATAAAACAAGCGGATGATGATTTAATTTTAAAGCAGTTGAATTTAACGAGTGGGTCTTATATTTTTACTAATGGTTCGATTCTTCCATACCGGAAATTGGAAACTATAATCCAAGCGTTTTCCAAATCTGCTGCAAGCCATGATAGGGTTTTGATCGTTACGGGGGATAGTAATGACAGTAAGTACAAAGCTCTTATTGCGGATGAAATTAAACGGTGTGGCTTGGAAAATAGAATTAGGCTATTAGGTTTTATCGATATTGAAAAGATCATAGTACTATATCGGCATGCTCAATTATTTATTACAGCTACAGAGATCGAAGCCTGCCCCAATATTGCAATTGAAGCAATGGCATCAGGCTGTCGGGTGATTGCTTCAGATAAAGAGCCGTTACCTGAAATGTTTCAAGATAATGCGAGTTATTTTAAAGCCGGAGATTGGCAAAACCTGGCAGATGAAATTGATGTTTTTTTCAATTCTGTTCAAACACCAAGTTCACAGAATTATGATGTCAACAGGTTCTTGTGGCAACATTGTGCAGACAATACCTATAATGCCGTTACCCAATTAAGCATGGAATCGTAACTATCAGCAGCATTAGTTAGGATTAACACTATTCAAAGAGAAAAGCATGTTCACAGATAAAACCTTATTAATCACGGGCGGTACAGGGTCCTTCGGTAATACCGTTCTGGACCAATTCATCGAGAGTGACATAGCTGAAATTCGTATTTTCAGTCGAGATGAAAAGAAGCAGCATGATATGCGACTTAAATATAATAACGATAAAATTAAATTTCACATTGGAGATGTTCGGTCTTTTGATAGCATTAATTCAGCCATGCGAGGTGTGGATTTTGTGTTCAGCGCTGCAGCTCTTAAACAAGTTCCCTCTTGTGAATTTTACCCCGTAGAAGCGGTAAGAACTAATATTCTGGGTACAGAAAACACCTTAAATGCAGCAATAAATAATAATGTAAAAAATGCGATTGTGTTGAGCACTGATAAGGCGGTTTATCCCATCAATGCAATGGGTATGAGCAAGGCTTTAATGGAAAAAGTGACAGTAGCTACGTCGCGTAATGTGCCTGCTGATGGCCCAATTATGTGTAATACACGTTATGGCAATGTGATGGCATCTCGAGGATCTGTTATTCCATTGTTTGTTGAACAAATCAAAGCAGGGCAAGCGCTAACGATAACAGACCCTGATATGACACGATTTATGATGTCGTTACCAGAAGCGGTGGATTTGGTTTTGTTTGCATTTAAACATGGCCAACAAGGTGACACCTTTGTACAAAAAGCGCCTGCAGCAACGATTCTTACCCTGGCTAAAGCGTTAAAACAAATATTCAATGCTGATAATGAAATTCGTATTTTAGGGACTCGGCATGGAGAGAAAAAACATGAAGCACTATTAAGCAGAGAAGAATATATAAAAGCAGAGGACTTAGGTGGTTATTACCGAGTTTCAGCTGATACCAGAGATTTAAATTATGCCAAGTTTTTTGAAGAAGGTGAAAAAAACCTTTCCCAAGAACTAGATTATACCTCAGAAAATACTGAGAGACTTGATGTGGACGGAATGATTCAGGCCTTATTAAAGCTTGATTTTATTCAACATGAATTGAAAACAAGTTAAGGCTTTCTGATGAAAAAAATAATGACAATAGTAGGGACTCGCCCTGAGATAATTAAATTAAGTCGAGTGATTGCAGAATTAGAAAAATTCACTGAGCATGTTCTTGTTCATACAGGACAAAATTATGATTATGAACTCAATGAAGTGTTTTTTAATGAAATGGAAATCAAAAAGCCGGATTATTTTTTAAATGCAGCAGGTGACACCGCGGCAGAAACCATTGGTAATGTCATCGCCAAATCAGATTGTGTCATGGCGGAGGTAAATCCAGACGCTCTATTGGTTTATGGTGATACCAATAGTTGTCTTTCTGTTATTTCTGCTAAACGTAGAAAAATTCCTGTATTTCATATGGAAGCAGGAAACCGCTGTTTTGATCAACGGGTGCCTGAAGAAATAAACCGAAAAATTGTAGACCATCTTAGCGATATTAATATGACGCTTACCGAGCATGCCAGGCGTTATTTAATGAACGAGGGTATCGGTGCGGAGACCATTATTAAAACAGGCTCTTCTATGCGAGAGGTACTTGAATTTTATGGCAATAAAATCGAGGCTTCAATAGTATTGGAGACACTGCAATTGAAGGAGAAAGATTTTTTTGTTGTTAGTACGCATCGTGAAGAAAATGTGGATTCAGAACAAAATTTTAATGACCTGCTGCATTCTTTAAATGCAGTTGCAGAGACTTATGGTAAAAGAATCATCGTTTCAACTCATCCACGTAC
>JBJPGG010000166.1:0-14806 GCA_048595505.1 Methylococcaceae bacterium | reverse complement strand
TGGATAAGCTTGATGACCTACATCCCAGACTAATTGATCTTCAGGGGTGTTGAATACGAAATGCAAAGCCACTGTGAGTTCGACTGTACCGAGGCCTGCCGAAAAATGACCGCCGGATAAGCTGACAGTGTGGGTTAAGTAACGGCGGACTTCATCGGATAAAGCGAGCAATTGTTTTTTAGAAAGCTTACGCACATCATCAGGTGTACTGATTTGGTCAAGTAAAGGGTAATTTCCAGAGCTGTTCATGTACATCTATTCCTTGTTTGTAATTGCTTTCGTATGAATCCAGGTAAATCTGTTGATCGTTTTCGATAAGGTCAGTGACTACTTAATCTTCAAACGATTCTTTGTTTTTCCGTCCAGGTTTTCCACAAACCCCTTACTCAACTGATTTTTATAGGATGATTTGGTGTGGTTGTCTCGTTAAAACCGTAGGCATTCAAGTAGGTTTTAATGGGTCTGAAAAGGAATAGCCACAGCGAGTTATCAATTTCCTAATGATCACGTTGAATGATGTAAAGTGATAAATCACGTAATAAATCGGCTTCTGCCCCGAAACTATTTAAGCTTTCTACTGCCTGCTCGTGTAAATCCTGTGCTTTTTGTTTGGCGCCAGCCAGACCTAATAAAGCAGGGTAGGTCGGTTTGTCATTATCTTGATCTTTACCTTGAGTCTTGCCTAAAGTAGCGGTATCACTTTCTTCATCAAGAATGTCGTCTTTAACCTGAAATGAAAGCCCTATGCATTTAGCATAATGGTCAAGTTTTTTTGCAATAACTGGATCAATGTTAGGTTTAGCCAAGGCTGCCATATTCACGCTGGCACGGATTAAAGCACCTGTTTTATGGATATGCATATTTTCCAATTCGGGTAGAGACAGTTTTGTACCCACAGATTCTAGGTCTATAGCTTGACCACCGACCATTCCTTGAGAACCACTGGCTTTAGTTAAGGTCGTGATCATTTTTAAACGACTAGCCGAATTAACTTTGATAGACGGGTCGTTAGCGAGTACTTCAAAGGCCAATGCTTGTAAAGCATCACCGGTTAAAATGGCAGTTGCTTCATCGTAGGCGACATGGCAAGTTGCTTTGCCTCGTCTTAAGTTGTCGTCGTCCATGGCAGGAAGATCGTCATGAATTAACGAATAAACATGTATAAACTCAACAGCACAAGCAGGACCATCAAGAGTATCGGGTGATAGGCCTAATGCTTTACCTGTACAATAAGTTAGCATAGGGCGCATACGTTTGCCTCCATCTAACACGGTATAACGCATAGCATGATGAAGTTTTTTTGGTAGAATATTTCCGCCAGGAAGACGAGCGTCTAGGGCTTTTTCAACTCTGTTTTGGGCGGAAACTAGATATTCTTTTAAGGCATTACTCATCGTTAAAGGGCTCCAGGGTTTGCTTACCGTTTTTTTCTAATAAAATTTGGACTTTTTGTTCAGCATCTTGCAGTGATTTTTGGCAGGTATTGGTTAATTTAACACCACGTTCAAATGACTTTAAAGACTCTTCAAGAGATAAATCACCTTGTTCCATTTGTTCAACCAGTTGTTGCAGTTCTTCTAGAGAATCTTCAAATAAAGTGGTGTTCTTTTTTCTTGGCATATTGTTAGTGATTTTGTTTTTTATCTATTTAACCGTTTATTAATTACTAATGTAAAAGATAATATTTAGTTAGTAAGTTTTAGGGAATAATTACATGTTACGATACTGATTTTTTCTATTATATCTTAAATACTAATACCTATGAGTAGTGAATATAATGCAGCTGCAATTGAAGTTTTAACTGGGTTAGATCCAGTTCGCAAACGGCCGGGGATGTACACTGATACCACAAGACCTAATCATTTGGTGCAAGAGGTAGTGGATAACAGTGTTGACGAAGCAATGGCGGGGCACGCCGATACAATTGATGTGGTGTTGTATAAAGACGGTTCTGTGTCTGTGGAGGATAATGGTAGGGGAATGCCTGTAGATTTGCATCCTGAGCAAGGTATTCCTGGCGTCGAAGTGATTATGACTCAATTGCATTCAGGTGGAAAGTTTTCCAATGAAAATTATCAGTTTTCCGGTGGGCTTCATGGAGTAGGTGTTTCAGTTGTGAATGCTTTAAGCACCAAGCTGGAGGTAAAAGTTAAAAGGAATGGAACTGTCTATCAAATGGAATTTGCTGATGGTGATAAGAAAACAGAATTGATGGAAATGGGGTCTGTAGGAAAGGCAAATACAGGGACTAAAATATCTTTTTGGCCGGATGCCAAGTATTTTGATTCTAACAATATTTCTGTGATCAAACTGAAGCATGTGTTACGTGCTAAAGCAGTTTTGTGTCCCGGATTAAAAATTTCATTAAGCTCTGAGAAAACAGAAGAAGAATGGGTTTGGTACTATCAAAATGGTCTTGAGGAGTATTTGCTTGACCGGGTAGGGGACGTTGAGATTTGTCCTGATATCCCCTTTATGGCCGAATCGGTAGCAACTAATGAAGCGGTAGAATGGGGGATTGTGTGGACTGAAGACAGCTTACCGGAGGTTATTACAGAAAGTTATGTCAATCTGGTTCCTACGGCGCAAGGAGGTACGCATGTTAATGGTCTAAGAGCGGGTTTAACTGAGGCCATACGTGAATTCTGTGAGTTTAGGAATTTGTTGCCACGAGGGGTAAAAATTGCGCCTGAAGATGTTTGGGAAAACTGTCACTTTGTATTGTCGGTGAAATTAGTAGATCCTCAGTTTTCTGGACAAACAAAAGAGCGTTTAAGCTCCAGAGAATGTGTTCCATTTGTGTCGGGTATTGCCAAAGACAGTTTTAGTTTATGGTTAAATCAACATCCTCAGGAAGGGGAGAAAGTTGCTGAAATAATCTTGGCCAGTGCACAAAAACGACTTAAATCTAATAAAAAAATTGTTAGGAAAAAAATTTCTGCTGGGCCTGCATTGCCGGGGAAGTTGGCTGATTGTTCAGCTCAGGACCTTTCTCGCACTGAATTGTTTTTAGTGGAAGGCGATTCTGCTGGCGGTTCAGCAAAGCAAGCGAGAGACAGAGAATTTCAAGCTATTATGCCTTTAAGAGGAAAAATTCTTAATACCTGGGAAGTTGATTCTTCACAAGTGATGGGATCTCAGGAAGTGCACGATATTGCTGTTGCTTTAGGTATAGAGCCAGATTCGGATGATTTACAAAACTTACGTTATGGCAAAATTTGTGTTTTAGCAGATGCTGATTCTGATGGTAATCATATAGCAACACTTATTTGTGCTTTATTTTATAAGCATTTTGGCGCTTTGGTTAGAGCGGGGCACGTTTTTATTGCTATGCCGCCTTTGTACAGGATAGATATAGGCAAAAAAGTTTTTTATGCTTTGGATGAGGCTGAACGTCAAGGTGTATTGGCAAGAATTGAAGCTGAAAAAATAAGAGGCAAGATTAATGTACAGCGATTTAAAGGCCTGGGGGAAATGAATCCTAGTCAGTTGCGTGAAACAACCATGAACCCTGATACTAGAAGGTTGGTGCAGTTAACCGTTGAAGATGATGATGATACAGCCGAACAACTGGATTTGTTGTTGGCAAAGAAACGTTCACAAGACAGGAAACATTGGTTGG
Organism: Methylococcaceae bacterium; assembly: GCA_048595505.1. GTDB lineage: Bacteria > Pseudomonadota > Gammaproteobacteria > Methylococcales > Methylomonadaceae > QPIN01. Next base: position 11,184 of record JBJPGG010000166.1, on the reverse strand, counting down.
AAACAAAAGGCAATTTAGCTGTAATTTAAGCAGTCTGGTTCTGTGAATATATTGTACTAATATCAATGAAAATGCCAAGGTATTTCAATGATGAAAGTTGCTCCTTCTGGGTTGTTAAACGCATATAATTTTCCTTGCATGTTACTTTCTACAATCATTTTTGACATGTATAAACCAATGCCTGTTCCCTTACCTTCTTCTTTTGTAGTGAAGTATGGGTCGTAGATTTGGTTTTTAATAGCATCAGGTATACCTCCTGCATTATCAACTACTTTTATACTGACGCCAGAGGGAACCTGATGGGCGGAAATGGTGATCTTAGGCAAGCTAATTTGTCGTTCGAGTAACATATCTTTAGCATTGTTTAGTAGATTGAGTATGACTTGTGAAAACTCTCCCTGAAAACCTTTAATATTTAAATTATCTTCACAGTCTATGTTGATTTCAATATTGTGACTTTTGAACTGAGCATCGAGTAGATTGACAGTGGTGTGTACTAAATTATTGATATTAAATCTCTCAGCATGTTTGTTTGGTTTAAAAAAATTACGAAAATCGTCTATTGTAGTCGACATTTTATTAATTAATCGCTCTGACTTTTCCATGCTTCTCGACATGGCTAGATCGTTTAATTGCCCCGTCTGATAATTGATATACTGATTTTGCAAGACTAGGCTTAGTGCATTCAAGGGTTGCCGCCACTGATGTGCAATGGCACCAATCATTTCACCCATAGCAGCCAGACGCGACTGATGGATTAGTAAACGCTCTTGTTCTTGACGCTGTAGAACTTCGTCCTTCACTTTTTTATCGAGGTTTTGGTTTAAGGCATCTAAAGCCAGTGTTCTTTTTGTTACTTCCTGTTCTAATTGTTGATTATAATTTTCCAGTTTTTGTTTGGATTGTCGTAATGATTGGACCATTGTATTAAAACAATTAGATAACACGCCAATTTCATCATGACGGTTAATATTTGATTGTACTTCTAAGTTACCATTTGCTACTTGTGTGGCCAAATCGGTAATGATAGAAACAGGGCGAGTGACCCAGCGGGCAAAAAGGTAGCCCATAAATATAATTAATATTATGGAAATCCCGCCGATATATAAAAGTTGTATATACATATCTCTGATATAGGCATTGTATTGGTCAGTGGTAAATTCCACGTGTAACCAGCCCCATTTGATGCCTGAGAATTCGATAGGATAAACAAAATGGTATCCTTCTGCTTCCCATTGTTGATGTTTGATTACATACTGTATGTCTTCAGTTTGTAATTGAGTTAACTGGGGTTTAGGGTCAAGCAATACTCTCCAGCCGAACTGGTCAACCCAGATGGTTTTCCCCCGCAATGGAGCCACTGCAACAAACTGGATGCTGGGGTTGTTTTTAAGCACCTCAACATTGTGCTCAACAATAAATCCAAAATCATTAGTGATAATTGCATCAGAGCTTGCTTGAATAATCGAGCGGGACACTGTTACCCCTTGCGTATACATAATTTGTTGCAACGCTTTTTTTTGCATAGGGATCATCATGAAAGCAAAAAATAACATAATGATTAACACTAGACTGGCAAAAAGAAAAAAAACTCTTAAAAAAATCCTGCTTCTGATTTTAACGGCCATTACAAACTCACTTTTGTGATAAAGTTTGGTAGTTCTGGAAAAGAATGCGCATTGGTTGTAACTGCTCTAGTGTTACTGGGTTAATAGACTGAATGTTAAACATATCCAGGATTTGTTCGCCACGGACAGATTGATTTAATTCTGATAAATTTCTATTAATCAAGTTTCTAACCGAGCCATCAAGATGTTTAAAACTAAAAACTAATACGGGAAAAAATTGTTCCTCGGATTGATGTAAAATCACCAGTTTTTTCATAATAGCGGGGTTAAGATCAACCGTTAAGTCAAAAATATGTTTTGGTATGATGCATAAATCACTGATACCAAAGTACACATCCAGCACAGCTTGTGATGCGGTTTTAGTGTGTTTTATTTTGTTAAAAAACTGCTTATAATCTAGTCCACTGGATTGTTTTATTAGATATGCAAGATAAAACTTCATTAGCAAATATTGTGGATGTAGCGATAAAGTTTTATTTCTCAAACTATTCAGGTCCATATCGGCATATTGTTTATTGGCCACTATAATGAAATTTTCACGATCGGACGGGCCTCGTTTAATTGCCAAAAGAGGTGCTACAAAATAATCCTGTAGAAAATCATAGTGGCTTAAAAAATGGAAACTATTAAAGATGACATAATCGATGTCACCATCCTCTATCGATTCCTGCATTTCTGAAAAAGTTCTCATGGGTATAACATTCATTTGTAAACCACTGTCTATAATTAATTCATTGGCTAATAATTGAAGCGCTACCTGTTTTTCATTATTTTTTAATTCTTTTAAACCATTTTCTAGATAAGCTAACGTTACAAACTGTTGTTGAGCTAAAACTAGGTTAGGTGTGGAAACACAGAATAGGATTCCGATAAAAATTTTCTGAAAAAAATGTAATTTATTTATCATTGCTAGGGCTACTAATAAAATGTTGTTTTTATGGTATGTTTTTTTTGTTTAGACGAATAAAGGGTGCCAATGATTCAACAGAACATTTCGTCATTGCAGACATTCTAAAGCCACTCATAAATTGTTGAGATCTAATAGAATGATTTAATTAAAGCGTTTCAGCTATAAAATAACGTCGCTGCTGTTCTGGGACCTGAGTGTGAAAAAAAACTGTAATTAGGTGAGTCAATTGGAAAATTTTCCAGAATTATTATTTTATCTTTAATCAGAGGATTTAATTCAACCATTTAATTAAACGTTTCAAGATAGGCAACACCCACATCAGCTTTATCAAAAAAAAGGGTGTGAATAATGGTATTCTGTTTTTTTTAAACTGAACAGATCTAAAGACTTCACTATTAATAACGCTTGAATTGGGAAAAAATCTATGTATCCAGAAAGACATGGGTTAATTCATCATTTTCAGGTAGTGCCAAGCGTCTCTTTTTCTTTGTCAACCAAAGGACTCAAGCATTGTAACGAGATTAAAAAAAAGGCATAAAAAATAACTTTAATCATACGTTGATATTGTTTCGATCAAGGTGATAAATGCTCGATATTACGGCCAATTAAATATTCAAGTGATGTTAAGCCTATTTCCAAGGCATAGCGCGAACGATAATAGGCACTTTTAGCAAAGCTTTCAACTAATTGTGCTTCTATAACATCTTTGGTTTCTACCATTTCTTGTTGATAGGCGCGTACATGTAGTTGACGGTTTTCGAGGGCAAACCCAGAGGCAGTTTCAGTATCTTTTATTTGTTTGCCAGAACTTCGAATTCTAAGAAACTGTTGTTTGATTTGTAATGCAGTGGCTTCATCTAGCAGTACTCGTTGACTTTTCAATTGCCGTTGTTGTGCTTTAGCATGATTTACTTTTCCTGCGGTCTCAAAACCGCTAAATAGATCCCATTCCATGCCGACACCAATATTCCAACCTTCTCTATTATCGCTATTAACTAAGCCATCATCAAAGCTATTCCATAATTTGTGTGCACTAGCTTGTATGCCGATCATCGGATAGTAATTACTTTGAGCTTCAGTTATTTTATGTTCAGTAGCTTGTACCGCCAGGCTGAGTTGTTGAATTTCCGGGTTAAATTGACTTGCTGCATTAATTAAATCTTGTAATTCAGTCGTTATTGCCACCGGTTTAGTACTTTCAGACAGTTGATAGTTTGCATTCCAGGCTTGGCCCATGGCGTTGCCCAGTGCTTCATGTGCTAATTCACGAGCGTACACGGCTTCATTTAACATGGAGCGGGTCAGGGCTGTTGTGGTTTTAGTCTTTAGATAATCAGTTTTTTTAACTCGTAATGAAGCATTTTTATAGAGACGTTCAGTTAGGTCTTCTAGTGCCTTGAATCGAGCTAGAGTATCATTCGCCAATTGTTCCATTTGCAAAGCAAATTGAGCTGCATAATAATATTTTTTTACATCACGGACAATGTCTAGGGATGTTTTTCGCTGACCATGTTCGGCTATTTGCACGCCTTTTTTTGCCTGACCAATGATTGCTGGGCGTTTGAGTCCAGTAAAGACCGGGTAGGTTAAGTTAACTGATGCTCTAACCAAGTCTCTGTCATATAATTTTATCTTCATATCCAGAGGAAGTGCTCCGATCGGTGGTGCTCCTGGGCCTCCTAGGGCAGTACCTAAGCCAGCCGCTAAACCAGGTGGTAACTCAAACGATCCTTTAATATTGAAGGTTCTGTCCTGGTCTGCACGATCAGCACTCACATTTGCACTAAGCCTGGGCCAATAGGCTGACATTGCTTGTTGATAAAGTGCTTCTGCCATAACTGTCTGTGCAGCTGATACGTTGAGTGATTGATGTTTTTTCAGGGCAATTGTAATGCAGTCATCCAAACTATAAATTTCTACTGGATTCGAGTTTGCCTGTGTTACAGCACTAAATAGGATAGCGAAAAATAAAATGGAATGTTTTAACATGCTAGGTTTTGATCAATTAAATCATCTCGAATACTGATGATTTGGTCACTATTTTCCAAAAATAAATCGACTAGTTCAGGATCAAACTGTTTGCCTCTTTTGGCAATGAGATAATCCATAATCTGCTGGTCATCCCACGGTTGTTTGTAGCAGCGGTGACTGCCGAGGGCATCAAAAACATCTACCAAGCCAACGATTCGAGCTTCTATAGCAATTTGATTTCCAGCGAGTCCAAGTGGATAGCCCTTGCCGTTGAAATATTCATGATGTTGATGAGCAATGGTAGCAGCCATTTTGATCAGAGGTTTGTCCATCTTGTTAAGCATCTTATAACCCAAATCGGTATGCTTTTTCATGATCTGAAATTCTGCACGAGTTAATCGCCCGGGTTTATGCAAAATTTCATCAGGTATTCCGACTTTACCAATATCATGCATGGGAGATGCAATCTTAATCATTGCTGCATGTTCACTGCTTAAGCCATATTTTTCTGCTATTAATTCGGAAATTTGAGCGACACGTTTAATATGTAAGCCCGTTTCCTCACTATGGTTTTCAACCACTTCGCCCATGACATAAATCAATTCCTTTTGGGTTTCAATAATCTCTTCATTAAGGGTGATAGAGTCAGTGATATCCTGATTCAAACTCATTAATGAATGTAAATCGCCGGCTTCATCATGAATTCCAACAATTACTGTGCTTAATGTACGCTCACATCCTGGTTTTACACCGATACGAATAACCCTGGAACTAACCCCCTGGTCCTGTATTTTATCTAGAACGCGCTGCTTAAAATCATTACAGTCTAGGACGATGTCACTAAAAGACCGGCCTATTAAGTCTTGTTGCTGGCAATTTAATGAAGTACTAAAATTTTTATTGGCACTGATGATTTTTCCCTGTGTGTCGAGTACACATAGAGACGTACCAAGTTCGATGGCACGTTCATATTCGTTAAAATAGTGCTGTTGTGAATGTAAATCCTGTTGCAGATTGAGTGATAGTCGTTCAAATTTGGCATAAACCTCGGTCATATCGACCATTAATGCCACAAATTCTTCAATTTGATTGTTTTCATCAACCACAGTAACCACAGTAACATCAACTATATAAGTATCACCGCATTTACTGGTTTTTTTAAGTAATCCTTGCCACTTTTTTTTGTTTAAAACAGAGAGTTTTAACTCCTCAAGAACTGATTCTTGTTGGTTGTTGGAAAAAGTAAACAAATAATGTTGACCTAATAATTCTTTTTCACTGTAGCCGGATAAAGTACAAAATTGTTGATTTACATAGTTGATTTTACCTTGCAAATCTATTTTGGCAACGATGGCTTTTTCATCCACCAATAATTTGTATTGTTCCAGTAATTTGCGATTTCGTTTGACTTCATTTTCTAGCTGCATCTGTTGTCTAATTTCGACTTGCTTGTCTAGCAACCGCTCAATGCTGATAGGCTTGGTAATATAATGTTTTATTCCCAGTTCCAGTGCTCTAAACAAGTATTCGACATCGTTATAAGCACTTAAAATAATAATTTCTTGATTAGGGTTAATGTGTTTGATGTCAGCCGACATGGAAAGGCCGTTCATTTTTGGCATTTGGATATCAGATATCACAATATCTGGTTTATATTGCTGATATAACGCTAAGCCTTCTTTTCCGTTAGCTGCAACATACAAATTACTGAACCAACCTTGCATTACCAGTTCCAGCTCTTCTCTGGTTTCTGCATCATCCTCAACGTACAAAACATTGAGTTCATTTAATTCTGATATTTTACTGATATCTAACATAGGCTTTTTGTATTTTTATTATGATTGTTCATTATGCCAGCAGAAGGAGTGTTTTCCTTGTAACTTAGCTTTATACATTGCTTTGTCGGCATATTGCAACAATTTAAGTGGATTTATTTCATCATTTGGAAAAAAAGCAATACCAATACTGACAGAAAGCGACAGTGAATTGTCTATGCGTATGTTTAAAGCGCTCACAATTCGATTGGCTGTTTCTGCTACTCTCTCTTTAGATGTACCGTTGAGGATAATGGCAAATTCATCGCCACCTAGACGAGCCACAGTATCAATTTCACGCACACACTGTGTTAATTTCGATGCTACGGTTTGTAAAACTTCATCGCCTTTACCATGCCCTAAGGTATCATTAATCGGTTTAAAACTATCTAAATCAAGATACAGTATAGCAATATGAAATTGATGACGTTTGCCAAAGGCGAGAGCTTTATTCAAGCGTACAAAAAATTCGTTTCGATTGGGCAAGCCTGTTAATGGGTCATGATTTGCTCGATGTTTTAATTCCTTTTCCTGGGCTTTATGTTCGGAAATGTCTGCGAGTACAACTACAAAATGACTGATAGAACTATCGGATCGCTTGTTACTGTTGATGGTAACTCGGGCCGGAAACTGATGTTGAGATTTTTTTCTTAGCCATAATTCGCCTTTCCATTGCTGATGCTGTTTTACCAGACTTAAAATAGCGTTGATTGATTGTAGAATGTTAGTTAGATCAAATAACTCAGAAATTGGATGAGCACGCAGTTCAGCTTTACTGTACCCGATCAATTTTTGCATGGCGGGGTTGATGTTTTCTATTATGCCGTTTTTATCCATAATAAGCATTGCCTCACCAGAAACTTCAAAAACTGTTGCTGCCAGTTGCAATTGGTCTTGAGTTACTTTTCTTGAGGTAATATCATCAATTGTCCACACCAATCCTTGCTCAGGTTCTCCATTATCTATTTGTCTACCGCGTAGGTAGACCCAGCAATGGCTCCCATTTTTATGTTGTGTTTCAAATTCACACTCGACATGTCCATGTTGCATAATATTATCTAAACAGTGTTTTTCTATAGCAGAGTTTTCTGTTGATGAGTGATTCAAAATTTTGCTAAAAGTTTGAATGCTTTCGTTGTACCCAAATTGTAAAAAAAATTGATAATTAGTTTTTAAAACAATAAGATTATGGCTGGTATATACAATTGCAATGGGTGATTGATGCAAAATTGCTGCCTGGCGAGCTTCACTGATAATTAATTGTCGTTTAAGTTCAGCCGTTTTTAGGTGGGTTTTAATTTTAACCAATAATTCAAGGGGATTAACCGGCTGGTAAATAACATCATTTGCCATTTCCCAGTCCAGGGCATCGCTGCCATCAATTTCTTCTGAAGTGCAAAGCAGTATAATGGGGATATGTCTAGCTTTGGCAAATTCATTTATCTGTTCGCTATAGCATTCCAATTTTGGCAAATTGATTTCCAGTAGTATTATATCGGTAGCAACAGTTTGCAGTTGCGACATAATATCGGCCGCAAGGTGCAATTCGGACACTTTATAATCAGTGCGGGCGAAATAACTACTTATTAATTTGCGATTGGAACTCTCGCTTTGTACAAGTAGAATGTTATTCTGTTTAATGATATCCATCCGGTGATGCTTTGCTGTACTTTGGATTGTAATTGATTAGATGAAAATTTACTATTTTTACCTTATTACTATGTTTTTTGCTTGGAACTCAAATGCAATTAACTGATCATCCCTATAAATTATGATGATAAAAATATATAATTTTTTATTGAAAACTGAATCAGCAGTACTTGTTATTTTGTTACTGTCCATGATGGTGTTAGCCGTTGTGCAAATCATTATGCGCAATTTTTTTTCTTCTGGGATTCTTTGGGCGGATTCCTTTGTAAGAATTACTGTTTTGTGGTTGGCCCTGATTGGAGCTATGGTTGCCAGCCGAAGTGGAAAGCATATTGTGATTGATGTGCTTTTTAATACATTAAATGAAAATAAACAAAAGCTTGTTAAACGTATTACCGATATATTTACCGCAACAGTCTGTTTTATAGTGATGTATTACAGTTATGAGTTCGTTAAAGTTGAATATGAAGACGGTGGTTTGGCATTTGGCATGGTTCCTAATTGGGTCTGTGAATCGATCATTCCTTTCGCGTTTCTGATTATTGGACTGCGATATTTTTTCTCTGCACTATTTAATCTGAGACACTCAACATGATATTACTGCTGTGTGCATTATTGGTGTTGATGTTGCTTTTCGGAGCACCTTTATTTGTAGTGATTTTAGCGGCGACTATTGTTGGTTTCAGCTATTCTGAAATTGATTTGTCAGTAATTGCTATTGAATTGTTCAGAATCACTGAAACCCCGCTACTACTTGCCTTACCCTTATTTACATTTGCTGGCTATATCCTTTCAGAAAGTAATGCTTCAGAGCGATTGTTAAAGTTGACACGCGTTTTTATTGGCTGGATGCCTTCGGGACTGGCGATTGTTTCATTAATTTCTTGTGCTGTTTTTACAGCCTTTACCGGTGCTTCAGGAGTCACAATTGTTGCATTAGGCGCATTGTTATTACCCGCTTTGCTTAAGGAAGGGTATGATGAAAAATTTAGTCTGGGGTTGTTAACAACAACCGGAAGTCTTGGCTTATTGCTACCGCCATCAATTCCTTTGATTTTATATGGCATTATTGTTCAGCAAATGAATATAGGCCAGACATTCACTTTAACTGAATTATTTTTGGCCGGCTTGTTACCTGCACTTTTAATGATTTTAACTCTGGCCATATGGGTGACGTGGGCAACCCGTGACAGAATTATTGAGAAAATGGTTTTTTCAAAAAAAGCAGCCATTGAGGCTGTACAGGATGCTGCCTGGGAATTACCGTTACCGGTATTTGTGTTATTTGGAATATTTGGCGGTTTTTTTGCGGTTTCAGAAATTGCTGCTGTGACAGCCCTGTACGTGTTAATTGTTGAATCATTGATATATAAAGAAATTAAGCTGAAGCAGCTGATTAAGGTGATGTCAGACTCTATGCAAATGGTCGGTGGAATTTTGCTGATATTAGCTATATCAATGGCATTTACCAATTTTTTGGTTGATGCGGAAGTTCCTATGCTGTTATTTGAATGGGTAAAAGAAAACGTTGATAGTCAATTAACCTTTTTGATTTTACTCAATGTTTTTTTACTGGTTTTAGGCGCTATTTTAGATATATTTTCTGCTTTGGTTATTGTAGTACCGTTAATTGTTCCAGTAGCTATTGGCTATGGCGTTCATCCTATACATTTGGGTATTATTTTTTTAGCAAATATGCAAATTGGCTACTTTACTCCACCCGTCGGTATGAATTTGTTTATTGCCAGTTATCGTTTTAATAAGCCGATTACGGAGCTTTATCAAGCTACATTTCCGTTTATGCTAGTCCTTTTGTTTTGTGTGATTGTTATTACCTATGTGCCTTGGTTAAGCATCTGGTTCCTTGAGTAGTCGTTTTATTATCTTTGAACACTGTAATGAGTAATCAGTTTGTATTCACTGCCAGGCAAAACTTCAACAGTCTCGGATGCTGCATTTGCAATCTCAACACAAACAAAATGTTTGTAGTCATCTTTAGTTAGGTCAGCCATTTGGTCTGAACCCTTGGCCCAAGGATTCCAGACCACAACATTTTTATTACCGGAAGAACTGATTTTAATCTTTCGTTTAAATACAGGATCATCAATGGTCAGATCATGTTTAATATCTGTATAAATGTTATCAGTTTCTTCATAAAGGGCTATCGCACCCACTTGACATGCTTTGACAAAATTTTCTGTTTTATCCAGGTATTCAGTATGTTCCAGTCCCAAAAGCTTTACTTGAGTAGCATCTCCCACATTAAAATAGGTATGTAATGCTTCGGTTATAGAAAAGGGTTGATTCCCAGTGTTTCGGCTGACTAATTCCAGAGAAAGGCTATTTCCGATAATGATTTCGAGTGACAAATAAAAGGAATAAGGCCAAAGGTTTCTGCTTAAAGTGTTATCTACAAAGCTGAGTTTTATCTTGGTATCGCCATTGCCCAAACTAGCAACAGATGATACAGACCAATAATTATTGCGCACAAAGCCATGTGCTGGGTTATTGGGGGTTTCAGAGTCTCCAAACCATGGCCAGCAAATTGGAATACCACCTTTAATTGCTTTTCCTTCCTGGAAATAGGCATTATCACTAATGAACATAAAGTCTTCAGGTTCATTGTTTGGTTTGAAGGAGAGTACTTGCCCAGCGTAAATGGATATTAGAGCACAGGCATTTCGATTATTAATTTTTATGCAAGGAAGCCCGCCTTTTCCGGCTATGAATAAAACTTGATTAGAAATACCAAACTTTGTATTTAATTGCTGAATATTGATAAGTATGCCTGTTGATTGTTAGGTTGTTGCTATATTTATTATATCCAGAATATTAGGAAAATAGAGTTATATTAGATATATTTAAAGAATAAATTAAAAAAATGTTGCTGAAATGTATGAATGAAGAATATAAAAAAACATTGAATCAATATCTTGCGTTAGAATTTGCAATCGAACTGATTTTTCTAGGTTAAACTATCAAGTAACTATTACTTTGGCTAAAGAATTTAAATGATTGAATTATATCTAGATACAGTTGATGTTAAACAAGTAATACGATTCAACGAATGTCTACCTAGTGCCTGAACGGAAAAGCATAAAGCTGAGCGAGGCCCACAAAATGTTGACTCAGACTGCGTACTAGCCATTTCAAAATTCGCCAAACACAGACGCAAAGCACCATTTTTCTGTCCACATGGCGTTAAAAACCA
>JBJPGG010000165.1:0-15914 GCA_048595505.1 Methylococcaceae bacterium | reverse complement strand
GGGTTTTGAAATGATTTTATTCAGCTTTTCTTTTTCTTCTTCTGTCAAAATAAGTATTATTTTCGTTCTTTTTAGCTTATTTTACAGAAGATGCTTATTCCATCATAGGTGTCACAGACTTACGGTTTTCTGTACTAGGGATTTGTGCGTTTTCCACCCCAATACCATCGATATACGCTTCTTTCAAACATTCTTCCAGAGGGATAGCATTCCTCATAGCCGGCAGCCCCCCATTAATTGCACAAGCACCCACTGCTACCAGAATTTTGCAGTTATTGCGAAATTCCCGCAGTACATGCACATTCTCAGAATTACAGACCCCACCTTCAATTAGACCTATATCACAATCCGTACAATGCTCTATATCGGTAATGGGGGATCGATCAAATTCCACTAGCTCAGCAAGTGGCAGCAATCGTTCATCTATATCCAGTAATGACATATGACAACCGAAACAGCCGGCCAAAGAGGTCGTTGCTACTCTAATTTTATCAGCCATCTGTTCCTTGCTCCTGCTCTAAAGCCACTTCGTCGACTTGCTTATGATCATATACACGCTGACCTATAGGTACTTCATATCCTGTACGTTTTATAAGAATCGCACCTGTAGGGCAGATATGAGCAGCACAATCATTAACATCAATTTCGCTATCTTTAAGCGACCCACTTTTTGAATTAACAATTAATCGCTTATTGATTCCTCTTCCACTAATAGCAAACACATTTTTGCCATCTACTTCCTGACTTGCTCTCACACATAAGCTACAAAAAATACAACGATCATGATCAATCAACAAGTCCGGGTGTGATGCATCCATTTCTCGCTTAGCAAAAAAATGCGGGTAGTGATTGTCCAACATATTTAAATGATAGGCTACAGCCTGTAACTGACAGTTCCCTGTTTTCTCACAAGACGGACAAAAATGATTACCTTCAACAAATAACATTTGGATGATTTTTTTACGATCATCGGACAATTCTGTAGAGGCGTTTATAACCAGCTGTCCTTCCATCGCAGGAAAAGTGCATGCGGTACAATTTCTGCCATTAACGTTTACAGTACAAAGTTTACAGCTACCATGGGGTTCATAGCCTGGCTTATGACATAAATGAGGAATATACACATTAGCAGCCGTTGCTGCCTCCATGATAGTTTGACCGTCTTGAAAAGGAACATCTTTACCGTCAATGGTAATTGTCTTACTCATATTAGTCCTCCACCTGTATTAAATGGGCATTTGCATCATTTCGGTTAGCCATTTGCCTTGCCGTTTCTAAAGATGCGTCCAGATCGAACCCCGGTTCAAAACTTATATCTTTCAATTGATTCTGGTAAATTTCTGGAAAGCGCTGCAATGTCGTGAGTATAGGGTTTGCGGCTGTTTGTCCCAACCCACAATGACTGTAGTTTTTTACCAACTGACAAAGCTCTTCTAACACAACCACATCACCTGCCGAACCATGGCCATCTAATATCTTATCCAGTTGCTTTTTTAATAATGAAGTACCTACTCGACAAGGAGTACAGAAACCACAACTTTCATGAGCGAAAAAGTGGGTGAAATTTTTAACCATATCGAGAATATTTCGAGTTTGATTAAAAATAATGAAGGAACCTCCGGTAGCAAGGTCTTCATAAGCAAGCTGTCTATCAAACTCTTGCGCTGAAATGAATGTACCAGAAGGCCCACCTACCTGAACCCCTAAAACATCCTCTGCCCCACAATCAATCAATATTTCACTGATCTTTGACCCAAACGGATATTCATAAAGACCGGGTAATTGACAATCACCACTGATACTTAATAATTTAGTGCCCTTAGACTTATCGGTGCCTAAGCTAGAAAACTGCTTACCTCCTATAACCGCAACTTTTGCAGCAGCTAGAAAGGTTTCTACATTATTTACCACTGTTGGTTTATTAAGATAGCCCTGAGTAACTGGATAAGGCGGACGATTTCGAGGGATACCTCGCTTTCCTTCTAACGATTCTATGAGTGCAGACTCCTCACCACAAATATAAGCCCCTGCCCCTAAACAAATTTCAACATCAAATTCAAATCCAGGCTGGATAATATCCTTACCTAATAAACCCTGCTGCCGACGCGCCTGCAATACCTCCTGTAATGGATTGTATAAATGCAAATACTCGCCCCTTAAATACAAAAAGCCCTGCTTAGAACCTATAATCGCAGCGCAAACAGTCATTCCTTCAACCACCTGATGCGCATAAGAATTAAGTAAAACACGATCCTTAAACGTGCCTGGCTCGCCTTCATCTGCATTACAAATAACATAACGCTCTGATTCTTTCTCCTCAGAACAAAACTGCCATTTCATAGCCGTATTAAAACCAGCCCCGCCTCGGCCTCGTAAACCTGATAAATTAATTTCCTGCAAAGTCTGTGACAAGCCACGGTTCAATGAGGCTTTCAGCGCCTCCCCATGTTCAATCTCAGCATCTAACAACAGCCCCTTTTTATGGATATTATCAGTCACATTAAAAAAAACCTCAGGCCATTCAGTTAGCGGTGTGTGTTTCTCAATTAAAACAACAATTTCATCAATGCGATTCTTGTCTAATCGCGTTAGAGCATAACCATTAACCAGCCCGGCCGGACCTTGATCACACATGCCAGTACAAGAGGTATTATCCAGACTGACTAAGCCATCGTTTCGGGTCTCCCCCAATGAGACAACTAATTTTTCAGAAAAATAATCCATCAAAGCCTGCTTACCCATCATATCGTCAGTAATCGAATCACTGACTAAGATATCGTACCGACCTTTAGGCTGAAAATGAAAAAAACTATAAAACTCAACAACACTAATAACCTGGGTTCGTTCGATTTTAAGCAGATCTGCAAGTATTTCTACCGCATCTTGAGGTATACACCGAAACTCAGCCTGTACTTCTCGTAAAATATTAAGTAAACGTACAGCTTGAAAGTTATGCCTTTCCACCAGATCCTGAATAAAATTTTTCATTGATCGTTTTACCTCGCCATTTAGTGGATAATATTTTGCAAGTATTCACGCTGTTTTTTATAATTCCATACTTTTAAATATAACACCTACTTTCACTAATGGATATACGATGTCTAAAAATAATTTTTTCCATTCTGCACTAAGCTATGAGGGAAAAGTACTAGCTGGCTATAAAAACCAAATAGAAACACAACAAGCTCTTTTAAAAACAATTAAATTAGTGCTTCCTAAGAATCTTTCTAGTCATGCTTTATATTGCGTAGTATCAGGAAAAAAAGTGTCACTCTATACAGATTCAGCTGTTTGGTCATCACAACTCCGCTTTTATCACCAGACTATACTTCATGCCTTAACAGCATCAAACCAAGGTAACTTTAACCTGCTGAAAATCAAAATCATTCCGAAGACTACGGAACAAGAACAAAAACCGAAGAGTTCAAAAAAACTTCCTTCTTCGGAGAATATTGATTTTATTTTAGACCAAGCGGAAAATCAGACTGATGACAAATTAAAAGCTGCATTATTAAAGTTGGGACAAACTTTTAAAAAGTTGTCTCATTGAGTCACTATGTATCAGAATAAGATGTTAGACCGGGCTGTTGAGTTAGGTAGGCCTAAATGTACAAATGCAGCATAAACAGCGCTAGATAATACTTTAAAATATGATGAGTCAACATATTTTAGCGAACTATTCGAGTAATACTAAAAGCCCCCCGTATATCACCTTCTTTAAACCCTATGGCTTTATCTTCTGGGTAAAGTTGCTTTAATTTATCTTTCACGGCTACAGAAAGTTTTTCGCCATGACAGTTTAAACAAAGTCCTGATGTTGGAATTGCTTTCATATACCGAAACACGAATTGCGTATCTTTTTTTATTATTTCTGAAAATTCCAACTGTTTTATACTGGCACCAGCACGCTTACTTTTTTCAAAATTTTGTAAGACTTTTTCTTCCCACTCATCAGGCACATTTTTTGGACTTCTAAATTTTAATGCCGTGCGGGTTATGTTCCAGCCAGATTGAGCGGATAATTGTTTATTAATTTTTTCTGTTCCTGAATGACAGGCAGCAATGGCATTAGAAACACTTCCCTTATTCATTTCTTTTTTTAAAGTATGCTTCAGTACTGATGTAAATCTTCTGATTGCATGCTTGCTCTCCTTAACCATTTGTTTCTCACTCGCAGCATAGATATGATTTGAAAATATAATCATGCATAAAACAATCATTATTTTGTTGATAGATGTATCCATAGCTAGTTAATTCTCCCAGTTAAGTCATTGGCTCTAGAAATATAAAGTCTAGTCGACCCAGGCTATTCCTACAAATTCAGTCTCTATACCTATCAACAGCTAGAAAACCTAGGGAGAAAAGTTGTTGTTGATTATTAATAAAACATCCTTTTTTCCCTCCATACCGTAAAATATATCTCTACAGAAGGTAAGAATGAATTTTATCTTCATTGACAACAACAAAGGAGTTATCGGGCTCTTGTTGATAAGAACCTTTTGTTAAATTTAGAAAGTAAGTGAGAAGGACTGGAAATGGGAGTTTGCGAGTACAATTGAAACTATTTTTTGTTAAGCGGTGCTTTATTTTAAATGCTTCACCGGAAAGTTTGTCGTGAATTAAACTGACAATATTTTCAATGATTAATAGATTAACCTAATGGCATTAGGTCACCAAAAAAAACTCTTTGCTATATATTCCAGCAGTATTATTTGTCTACTGCAGTAATATCAAGTGATTGATCATTAAGCCACTCGACTAATTCAGCCTCTTTCACTATACCCATATGTTTAAGCATGGTATTGTTTCGATCAAAAAAATAGGTTAATGGTAGTTCCCCGCGCCAGCGTGGACTAACATCAAAATATAAACGTTCTGCAAAATCATCTGCAAATACCCAGGTTTCAGTTCCCTCTAGTTTTTTGGAAGACAAAATTTGTTGCACAGTATTATCATCAAGAAAAGGGTCTGTACTAATTGTAATCAGTTTAACTTGTGGAAATTGCGGGATTAAACGGCCAAATATAGCCAATTCCTTCATGCAAAATGCACATGTTTCTGACCAAAAAACTACGATATGAGGAGTGTTCTTGTATTGCTGTTGAATTTGTGAAAACGAACCCTTAACAAATGCATTAAAATCACTTTCAGTTGCCTTGCTCATATTGCTGTTTAAACATATTAAAGTAATTAAAGCTATTATTAAGTTCTTATTGTGGATTAATAAATGATTGATCATAGGATCCTCGAATTGTACTTCTGAGTTAAATCTAAGGACTATTATATCCAAAGTTCTACGATAAAACTTTGGATCTTAAGCAATTGAGGAGTAAACTTTTTTAACACTGCCCCGCCAGGACCTACTCAAATTTTGCAAACTGTTCTTGAGTATGTTTTATAAAGCATGTGATATGATTCAATAAATTGCCGGTCGAATATGAACTACGTCATAAACACCAGCGAACGAATTTAGTACTCCTAAAAGTTTTATATACACATTATTCACGTCTCTACTTTCCCCATCTAGATAGGAATAAAAAACTGATGCCCTTTATTAGATTTTCTTTTATATTACTCTATGGGTTTGGCTTGTTTGCCCTTTTTTGTGAAGAACCTATTGCAATGCCGCGTGACATTCCAGAATTTGATAAATTTGCACACTTTAGCTTGTTTTTTTCTTTATCCTGTTTCAGTTATTTAGTCAGTTCTGGCCGCTATTTTTTTTACACTCAATTTCCAGTACTATTCCTGGCACTATCTTCTGAATGGATACAATCACTTTTTTTACCCCACAGACATTTTAGTCTTGGTGATACTGCTGCGAATATTTCAGGCTTATTACTTGCTTTTACACTGTACTTTTTCTTTTGGCGACATAAGTCACGTCTAACCGCTTCATGCTTAGATCACATTAAAAACTAACCTGAACCAAGCAGTATAAATCAATTTAGTTATACCCCCCCTAGCTTCTGTTTTTTATAGTCCCTCTAGTAATTAAAATAATTATTAAAACGATAGGCCCGACACTTAGCAGTATTAAAGCGGAATAATTAATATCATGTGCAGCATGAACTAAGTCATCATTGATCGACCCAAAAGCTGAAAAAACTGTAAATAATGACAAAACCAGGATAATTATATTTAAAAACATTTTCTTCTTCATATCCAACACATCTAATTTCTATAGTAGATAAAGTTTAACAAGCTTGATTCTACAATTGCACTGTACTGCAGTACAAATCGATCAAAACTAAAACCCTAGCCTGATAAATAGCTAAAGAAAACACCAAAACAGAGTTTAAGTAATGCTTTCAACCCATTTCATGACTCATAAAAGTAATACTTTCATTACACTTTACGTATAATAAACATTAATTATTCAGTGCTTTTTTCTTAACTTTGGTAATTCACAATATTTTCCAAGGGATATACCCATATAACTTATATTGGGCCAAATGAAAATACAAAGCGCCCACATATCAATTGAATGACCCCTTGGTTTTATGACAACAACAAAAATTCTTACCGTATTTGGTACTCGCCCAGAAGCCATTAAAATGGCTCCCTTAGTAAAAGCACTAGAAATAGAATCATGGGATAGTCGAGTTTGTGTAACAGCTCAGCACAGAGAAATGTTAGACCAAGTGCTAAACTTATTTGAAATTACCCCCGATTATGACTTAAACATCATGAAACCAGGGCAAGACCTTTATGATGTGACAACAGGGATATTAAATAACATAAAAACAGTGCTAAAAACTTTCCAGCCAGATATTGTATTAGTACATGGAGACACAACCACAACATTTGTAACAACCTTAGCCGCTTTTTATCAACAAATACCCGTTGCCCATATAGAAGCAGGCCTAAGAACAGGGAATCTATACTCCCCATGGCCCGAAGAAGCCAATAGAAAATTAACTGGAACACTCGCTAAATATCACTTTGCCCCAACAGAACTATCAAAACAAAACCTGTTAAAAGAAAATATAGCACCAGAAACAATCTCAGTAACAGGTAATACCGTTATTGACGCATTACAATGGGTAGTCAATAAATTAGACCAATCTACTGAAGACTCTAATAAACTTGCAGAACAATTTCCTTTTTTAGAACAAGATAAACGAATGATCCTGGTAACAGGGCACCGTAGGGAATCATTTGGTGATGGTTTTAATAATATCTGTAACGCACTAAAAAAAATAGCCGTTAAATACCCTGATTGCCAAATAGTCTACCCAGTACATCTAAACCCTAATGTACAAGAGCCCGTTACTAGCTTGCTTAAAGGAATCAATAATATCTATTTAATAGAACCTTTAGATTACCTACCTTTCATTTTTTTAATGAATAAGGCCTATATTATATTGACAGACTCAGGAGGCATACAAGAAGAAGCCCCCTCATTAGGCAAGCCTGTATTAGTCATGCGCAATACAACAGAAAGACCAGAAGCAATAAAAGCAGGAACTGTAAAACTAGTAGGAACTGATGAAAAAACAATCGTGAAAGAAATTGATAAGCTAATGCAAGATATTAACACTTATCGAACCATGTCAAAATCAATTAACCCGTATGGTGATGGTCTTGCTTGTCAACGAATTATAGATACACTAAAAACAATATAGATCAAACTTCAATCAGCAAAATACTTAACAATCTAACTACAATAATACAAACATGAGCTTCAAAAAAATATCAGTCATAGGTTTAGGTTATATCGGCTTACCCACTGCAGCTATCATTGCCTCACGTGGTATAGATGTCATTGGTGTAGATTTAAACCAACAGGCTGTTGATACTATAAATCAAGGAAAAATCCATATAGTAGAACCTGATTTAGATATTGTAGTAAGGAGTGTAGTTCAAACCGGTAAATTAAAAGCAACGACCATCCCAGAGCCAGCCGATGCCTTTATGATTGCAGTGCCCACCCCATTTAAAGAAGATCACCAACCAGACCTATCCTACATAAAATCAGCAGCCAAAGCCATAGCTCCCGTACTGGAAAAAGGCACTCTCATCATACTTGAGTCCACCTCACCCGTTGGCGCAACCGAAAAATTAGCAACTTGGCTAGCAGAAGCAAGACCAGACCTAACATTTCCAGTCAATGGTATAGAAAACACAGATATCAATATAGCCTACTGTCCAGAACGAGTATTGCCAGGCTATGTACTGCAAGAACTGGTATCAAATGACCGGGTAGTAGGTGGACTAACCCAAGAATGTGCAGAAAAAGCAGTGTCCCTTTATCAAATCTTCGTAAAAGGTGACTGCCTGATAACCAACGCTAGAACCGCTGAAATGGCAAAGTTAACTGAAAATTCATTTCGAGATGTAAATATTGCCTTTGCCAATGAGCTATCACAAATTAGTGACACCTTAGATATTAATGTATGGGAACTGATCAAATTATCAAACCGGCACCCTAGAGTAAACATACTAAACCCAGGACCAGGTGTAGGTGGACATTGTATTGCCGTAGACCCATGGTTTATTGTTAGCTCAGATCCAAAAAATGCAAAACTAATAAAAACAGCCAGAGAAGTAAATGATGGAAAACCACACTACGTCGTAGATAAAGTAGTCAAAGCAGCTGAAAGATTTAAATCGCCCATAATTGCATGTCTTGGTTTATCCTTTAAAGCCGATATTGATGATATGCGGGAAAGCCCAGCAGTACAAATTGTTTCATTATTGGCAGACAAAAATGTGGGACAATTATTAGTCGTTGAACCAAATGTTAAAGCATTACCCAGTTGCTTAGATAAAAAAGCCAAAAAAATGGATTTGAATGAAGCACTTGCACAAGCTGATATAGTTTTATTGTTAGTGGATCATAAAGAATTTAAACAGATTATGTCAGAGAAATTACATCAATGTATAACCATCGATACACGAGGGATTTTAGGTTAAATGAGTTGTCAACAATGAGTATTATGATTATTTTACATTATCAATCATATAAACCAGGTTTATTGCTTAACATGGGGCTTTACTCTCGCATAATTCAAGCGAGGCAATTATGCTTAACTATTTTCACCAACCTAAACTAAAATTTATGATCACTCCATTCAATGTTTTCTAATCACTTCGGTATAGATAATTAATATTGGAGATAAACACCGGTGTTTACATAGCACGCTTCATTTGCACTAACCTGCAAATAAAGATAATTGGTTTTACAAAAATAAATGCTGTCACAAAATAAGTAATGTAAATAGTAAATTGACCAAATGAAAGAGATAAACTTTTATTAGTCTCTACAATTTAATAATAAAGGAGTTAAATTAGAATGAATAAAAAAGCATTAATTACGGGAATAACCGGACAAGATGGCTCTTATTTAGCAGAGTTATTACTTGAAAAAGGCTATGAAGTGCATGGTATTAAGCGCCGAGCATCGTCCTTTAATACTGAGCGTGTTGATCATATCTACCAAGACCCTCATGTAGATAATAATAACTTTATTCTACATTATGGAGATTTAACCGACTCATCTAATTTAACGCGTATTCTACAAGAAGTGCAGCCTGATGAGGTCTATAATTTAGGCGCTCAATCTCATGTTGCCGTTAGTTTTGATTCTCCGGAATATACCGCTGATGTTGACGGAATGGGAACTTTGCGATTACTTGAAGCGATACGTTTTCTAGGGTTAGCAAAGAAAACAAAGTTTTATCAAGCGTCTACATCAGAGCTTTTTGGTCTTGTTCAAGAAACACCGCAAAAAGAGACTACGCCTTTCTATCCTCGATCACCTTATGCAGTAGCCAAAATGTATGCTTACTGGATTACAGTGAATTACCGTGAAGCCTATGGCATGTTTGCATGTAACGGAATTCTTTTTAACCATGAATCCCCACGTCGCGGTGAAACTTTTGTTACTCGCAAAATAACACGAGGATTAGCGAATATTTCGCAGGGATTAGAGTCTTGTTTATTTATGGGAAATTTAGATGCGCTTCGTGACTGGGGACATGCTAAAGACTATGTTCGCATGCAGTGGATGATGTTACAACAAGAAACACCTGAAGATTTTGTAATCGCAACAGGGGTGCAATATTCTGTACGTCAATTTATTGATTGGTCTGCGCAAGAATTAGGCATTACTCTTAAATTTGAGGGCTTAGGTGTGGATGAAACAGCGACTGTCATAAGTATTGAGGGTGATAAAGCGCCAGGGCTGAAAGTAGGGGATGTGGTCGTTCAAATTGATCCTCGTTATTTCCGACCTACTGAAGTGGAAACACTATTAGGTGACCCAACAAAAGCTAAACAAACTTTAGGCTGGACACCCGAGATTACAGTACAAGAAATGTGCGCTGAAATGGTTTCAGTCGATCTTAAGGCTGCCCAACGTCATGCACTCCTAAAGTCACATGGACATGAAGTAACTATGTCGATGGAAGAAGGGCGCTAAAGATGTCAGAAAATAGCAAAACTCATATTTTCGTTGCTGGACATAACGGCATGGTTGGGTCCGCCATTGTTCGTCAGCTAAAACAAAGCCCTGCAAATAACTTGATTACAGCTACACACAATGAATTAGATTTAAGCAATCAACAACAGGTCAATGATTTTTTCGCCCATCAAACCATTGATCAAGTCTATTTAGCCGCTGCAAAAGTAGGGGGAATTCATGCCAATAATGAATATCCAGCTGAATTTATCTATCAAAACTTGATGATAGAAGCTAACATCATTCATACGGCACACCAGAACAATGTACAAAACCTATTGTTTTTAGGTTCATCCTGCATCTATCCAAAGCTTGCAGAACAACCGATGAAAGAAGCTGCATTACTAACGGGTACATTAGAAAGCACCAATGAGCCCTATGCCATTGCCAAAATAGCGGGCATCAAACTCTGTGAAAGTTATAACCGGCAATACGGTCGAAATTATCGTAGCGCCATGCCCACAAATCTTTATGGAGAGAACGATAACTTTCATCCACAAAACTCCCATGTAATTCCGGCATTGATTCGACGATTTCATCAAGCCAAACTCGATAAAGACCCAGTGGTTACCGCTTGGGGTTCTGGCAAGCCTATGCGCGAATTTTTACATGTGGATGACATGGCCGAAGCCTCTATTTTTGTGATGAATTTGGATCAGGACATATATCACAAAGAAACCCAGCCAATGCTGTCACATATCAACGTAGGAACAGGGATTGACTGTACCATTCGTGAACTAGTTGAAACGGTTGCTAAAGTTATTGATTATCAGGGCAATATTGAATTTGACTCGAGTAAACCTGATGGCACGCCTAGAAAGCTAATGGACGTTTCAAGACTAGAAAATCTTGGCTGGAAAGCTAAAACCAGCTTAGAAGATGGTTTAATTAAGACTTATGAATGGTTTTTAGCAAACCAATCTAATTTTAGAAGTTAGTTAGTTGATCATTCAGTCTCCAGTGAAAAAATTCAAGTCGAAAATACGATGCTAACAGATCAAGACTTTAAACAACTGATTCAACATGCGCCTTTGTTTGCCATTGATTTGGTGGTAATGAACCAAAAGCAGCAAGTTCTTTTAGGTCAGCGACTAAATGCACCCGCGAAAGACTACTGGTTTGTACCTGGCGGACGAGTACATAAAAATGAAACGCTAGAGAATGCATTTTTACGCATTTCACAAACTGAATTAGGCGTAAAAATAGAAAGAACGCAATCGCAATTAATAGGCCTTTATGACCATATTTATTCCGATTCGTTTTTTAGTAATAATATTGGTACCCATTATATAAATGCCACTCACCTATTACACCTAGATAAAAACCAGCTTAACCTCCCCTTGGGAGAACAACACCAAACCTATCGCTGGTTAAGTATTAAAGAGATGGTTAACGAAAAAAAAGTACACCCATACAGTAAAATATTTTTAGAAGATTTAAATAAGGCACTCACATGATTAACATTATTCTTTCTGGCGGCTCAGGTACACGTCTATGGCCATTAAGCCGCACGAAATTACCCAAACAATTTGTACGTCTATTTGATGGACAGTCTTTATTTCAATCCACTTTAATTAGAAATAAGTCCCTTGTGTCCGATACATTGGTAGTCTCCAATACTGAACAATATTTTCTTGCTTTAGATCAGCTGATCGAACTAGACATAGCAAAACATCGTTTTTTGCTAGAGCCCATGGGTAGAAATACTGCCCCCGCAATTGCACTGGCCTGTTTATTGATAGACCCTGATGAAATAGTGTTTGTGACTACTTCAGATCATCTTGTTAAAGACCAGACTGCATACGAGCACGCTGTTAACCAAGCGAAAGCATTGGCAGAACAAGACAATCTTGTTACCTTTGGTATTAAACCGACCTATCCAGAAACAGGGTTTGGATATATCGAAGCCAAAGACAATGATGTACTGTCATTTAAAGAAAAACCAAATAAAACTACAGCTCAAAAATATATAGAACAAGGTAATTATTACTGGAATTCGGGCATGTTTTGTTTTAAAGCCGGAGTATTTCTGGACGAGTTGAAACGCTATGCGCCCGATATGTTTAGCGCTTGTGAAAGTGCATTAAAAGAGCAAAATAAAGAGTCAGATGAAATTCAGATTCAACATCAAGCTATGCTCGACATTCCAGCAGATAGCATTGACTATGCTGTTATGGAAAAATCTTCAAAGGTTAAAGTTGTACCCTGTGATATGGGTTGGTCAGATTTAGGCAGTTTTGATTCACTCTATGATGAAGTTAAAACAGAACAACAAACTAACGCCATTATATTACGGGGAGAAGACCCCGTTGAGCCAATCTGTATAGACTCACAAAATAATCTTGTGGTCACTCAAGACCGGCAAATGACACTTATAGACATACAAGACCTTATTATTGTCGACACAGCCGATGCAATTCTGATCTCCAATAAAAGCAGCACTCAAAAAGTAAAGCAAGTTGTTGCTCAACTAAAACAAAAACAGCCCGAACTGACAGAAGTTCATCGTTTAGTACATCGTCCCTGGGGAACCTATGAAGTGTTGGTCGACACCAACAATTACAAGGTGAAGCGTATAGTGATGAAGGTTGGAGAAAAGCTTTCATTACAAAAACACTTTCACCGCAATGAACATTGGATAGTAGTTTCAGGCACAGCCACGGTCACTAAGGATGATGAAGTATTCCTTGTTAGACCGAATGAATCGACATATATACAAATGGGCCAAATACACCGATTAGAAAATCAAGGCCGGATTAATTTAGTCATGGTTGAAGTGCAAGTGGGTGAATATACCGGTGAAGATGACATTGTACGAATTGATGATATTTATCATAGAAATGAGTAAAGCTGATAATATTCACGTAACCTACAAAGTATAGTCAAAAGATGCCCTCCCTAGGTAAGGAAGATCAAACCAAGTGTTTTGTATAGTCATGTAGGATGGGCAAAGGGGCTTTATCCCGTGCCCATCAAAGTTAACAAATACAAATCAACCAGTAGTTTTTTAAAAACCATGTAAATCAATAGCTCTGTACCCAATTAAAATGGCTAAAGTTTGTAGGTAACCAAGAAAGTATTTACCCTCTGTTAAACAATCATTCTTTCAAAATATTACTTTTCTCAACCCGTCCCATGCATGTATAAACATGAATATCATCAAGGGCATAAGCAATCCATACCTCTTGAGCTCCCTTAGCTAAATAAAGCTCTACTTTTTCTTGAATCTCAGTTTTTGAATTTGAAGGTGAAACAATTTCGATGCATATTTCTGGTGCTTTTGGATAAGGGGTAACAAACCCAAATTTAGAAACAAAAACATCAGATAGCCATGCTACATCAGCCACCTTAACTCCATCAGAAGTCTGAATAGAACATTCTGTAATCACTTCACCTCTAGGCAATTTATTTAACAACATAGCGGCTAAACGACTCTGTATTCTTCCATGATCATTTGATGCAGGGCTCATTAATAATTTACCAAACTTATTTAACTCAATTTTAAATGGCAAATTTCTCAACAAAGGGTTATCTATAACTTCTGACCATTCCATAAAACACACCTGTTTATATGACTACTACATAGCAATCTGTAACAAAAATACTCGAAATATTTCCCAATTTATCACTATGCTTCTTTATATTTAAGTTTTCTCAGCATTTTTAAATGACTTTCTGCTTCAACGCCAGATCAAACCAAAATCAATAGAAAAAGAACATTTCTCAATATTAAATTCAACTACACCAGTGCAACACTCAACTAATGTTTTAAACCCCTGAGCTTGATGATTATAATAGATAGTTACTAATTTTTTTTCGGGATAAGCAAGGACATAATATAACACCCCCTCCCGCTGATAGAGATCTAGCTTCATGACTTCATCCTTTTTAGTGCTAGATAAAGAAACAACCTCAACAATCAATTCAGGTGTTACCATAACCTTTTCTTCTACATTTTGACAAACCATCATTACATCAGGTCTAACAATCGTATCATTAGATACATGCCAATCCGTTTCCATCAAAATGCAACAAGTTTCACAGCAACTTAGCTCATTACTGATCTCCATTTTTATCTTTGAAGCAATATTTAAAGCAACGGTTTGATGCGTTACAGAAGGTGAGGGTGCCATTGCATAAGGCATCCCCTCAATTAACTCCCAATTACCTTCCCAATGCTGATAGTCTTTAAACGTATAATACTCTTGATAAGCAAGGCCCATCTATATTCTCCAAAAACCGCCTCTCAACCCCTAGGGCAATAATAGCACACCAATATTGTAAAGAATAACGCGGCTAAAGACCGCGTTTCCAACGGAACAGCGACTTCAGTCGCTGCCATAAATCCCATAAAATCGCATAGACTGCTGACTTAAACTCAACTTCAACGGATTATTTTCAATATACCGATAAACACAATCAAAATGTGCCTGATCTCTAATACCTTTATCATAATAATTCTTAAACCAGAAATGCCCTTGCTTATTCAACAAATCATTAATTAACTTTGCACTACCCCCTTTAATCAACTGCATTAACTTTGACAACGGTATATTCGGTTTAACCAGTAAATGCACATGATTTGGCATAATAGAAAATGCAATCAAATCATAGTACCCAGGGTCTTTCGATTTTAAAAAATCAAACAACAAAACCAAAGTATCATCCTTCAAATAAGCACCCTTAATTGAAGTATCTGCATACTTATCAACTGCATGCTGCATCTTATCGTTCGATAAATTCTGTACAAATAAGCGCCGTAAAAAATCATCCACACTGTCAATTGTACGAAAAGTAATAAACTGATAATTATGACAATTATCTATATGAGGTAAACGATTATAATGCATAAAATTCCCACAAATAAATTACCAAGAACAACGCGGCTAAAGACCACGCTTCCAAAGGAACAGCGACTTCAGTCGCTGCAAAACACACCAATTTTTTCTAAACCAACAAGCTTAACAATGCCTAGGTAATTAGCGTATAAACGCCTAACTCTGTCCTTTATTAAGCTATAAATATGCTGAATTTCAATGGGGGCTGCCCGCATTTCCTTTTCGTCTCTCTCAAACCTTAATTTTAATGCGTCCCCACGAGTAACCCAGCAACACTGAGGTCCTCATCAATACCTGGCCAATGAAGTCCTTCACCATTTCCTAATAATTCCCAATTTTCAAGTTGTTCTTTACTCGCTTGAGATAGCCAAGGAAACCAAAAAGTGAGCAATGGCGCGCTTGTTGTTTAAAAAGCAAAGACCAAAAAATGGATTTAAATAAAGCACTTCCACAAGCTGATATAGTTTTATTGTTAGGAACTTCAAAGAAATAAACTTACCCACTAAGAGGAGCAATGCTTACATCCCATTTTGGTAATGCGCTTGACCGAATAATTCTATCTTCATAAGGTTTCATCTCCTTTTTAGTCAACTTTACTCCACTTTTATAAA
>JBJPGG010000164.1:0-22971 GCA_048595505.1 Methylococcaceae bacterium | reverse complement strand
ATTGTAAATTATTTTTTCTGGAATTTGTACTGTACCCGAGTACAGGTTGGTGATTTTTTCGCCAAAAAATGAATAGCATATTTTTCTGGACTATCAGCTTGCGAATTATAGGTTGTTATTTGGTGAATAAAAAACCATTTTATTGAGGTGTAGATTTGATTTTGGTTGGATCGTTGGCGGCGTTTGGCAATCTGGGGTGGAAATTTTTCAACGCTGTTCCCCCCAGAACCCTGGTAAGTTTTGCACGCTAATTAACACATAGTGGTTGAGTGTCTTTTTGTTCAATTTATTTCGTGCGCATTCCTTACCTAAAGTCTTTTTGCTTCATATTCTGCATTATAAAGCTCAAACCAGCTATCAGGGCGAACACCATTGAACATAAAGTTAGAAATGGTTTTATATAAATACTCCCCGTTTGGAAGGTCAGCAATAGAAACTTTAGGGTATCCGTCAACTTCAATAAAGTTCGGGTAACCTGGCATATAACTCATCAGTGGTAATTCAATTATATTTTCTTCTAGTATTTTCCTAAGCTGCCTTAGCTCATTAATTAACCCATGCTCGTACTGGTCTAAAGGACGAATAGGTTGTATGAGGGTTTCTAACAAAGCATCAATATAATGCATTGCATATGGGTAGTACTCAGGTTTTAATAAAAGTTTTGCCTCCCATGTAAGAGATAACAATCGATTCATTGGCTTCTTAATTTCTAAATTAATACACGCCATATCTTTTGGGTCACTAGCAAGATGTGACAAACCACCATCAGCATAAATGTACCGTAAAGTAGTCAGCGTATCCTCGTGAATTGGCAAGGTAAGGTCGTTATTTTCAGCACGTTCTTTTAACCAGTTAAGTTGAGCAAGCATTCGACCTTCTGGCGTTTCGTCAATCTGCTCAAACCCTTCCAGCTTTTTTAGTAGAATATCGCAGTTATCTAGTAGGTCAAGACGTTGTTCAATTGTATTAGGCATGGTTTTTATTGGGGTATGGATTTAATTTTAGTCGGGTCATTGGCAATTTGAGTACCACCGCCTCGCATTATTTTACCTAAAAAACTGGTATTGTAACCATCTTCACCTTTGTATTGAATCATTTCGGTAGCTTTTCCAATAGTTGATTCAACCGTAGTATGTGACTCTGTTAACACCGCCTGATCTATATGATTGGCTTTATTATAGCAAGGCAGGGCTAAGTGGTTTTTTACTCCTTCTTTATCCCAATGCCCTTGCTTGTAAAATTTTTCTTTCACTTCTTGATAACCCTCTTCATCTAGCCAATAAGCTGAATTTTTAACATCTTTTTTGTAATCATCTGAGCTAAACCCATACAGTTTGTCACCTTTTTTGAGGTCTTTAACTCGAAAGCTTTCGCCTGAGCTTAATATTTGTTTGATTGTTTTATCATCCCAGCCTTGTTTCCTCAAAGCTTTTTGAGCAATTGTATCAGCCTCTGATAAATTATCCATATCGACTTTGCGAATGGGTTTAAATGACTTTTGCTTATCCAGCGCTAAATCATCTCGGTTGTGTAGCCCAGAATGTGGGTTTTTCTCTTTTTCACCGGCTAAGCAAATAGCAGTACCACAATTTTTAGTGATTAGTCGATCTTCTACTTTTTTCTTTTTATTTGCAGTGAGTTCTTTACATTTCTTCTCAGCGTTTTTTTGAGCATTTTTAGCTTTGTCGGCAATTTTTTTCTGCGCTTTGTTAATGGCTTTTTCAATACCTGCAATGGTGTCTGCTAATTTCCCACCTTTGACTGATATTTTAATACCATCACCTAATACGGGGGCTAAACCAATCATATCCCAAAATGCATCACCCCACGCTCGTCTTCCGAGTGAAAGTGTTAAACTGGCAACATCAGCCGCAGTTCCCACTGGGGGTGGAGCCATACCAGCAAGTAAAAGGCTCAATTCTGCTTTTGAATTTTTTAGCATTTCTTTAAATTCATCTAGCTGGCTGCTTAGCAGGGCAATTTGAGCCTTTTCCTTTTCTAAAAAAAATTCTATCGACACGCTGTTACTCCTTTTTTTCTTGGGTCTGTCCTATGTTATTGTTTGGCTCTGCAAACCAGTCGCTATATTCCTCTCCCACCATAACAGCCGCAAATTCGTTATCTGAAAGCAAGTAGTATTGGTCAATTCTTTCGGGGCCTGCATTATCCGTTTGCTGAGTGACTGCCCAAAAACCTGGATAACGATAAAAGTGTGCCCCGAACCGCCACATTAAGGCGATAAATTGTACTTGACTGATTGCATCATTTAAGCTATAGCGTATTGCTATATCTCTACCGTGTTTAACACGTTTTCGTCGTGTTTCTTCGTCAAACATGCGATGGTATTTGGTTAAATTTTCTGGCATAAAACATTCAATATACCAATCGACAAAACCTTGTTCATTAGCTATGGGGATGGTTAATTGGTCATCTCGAAATATCAACATAGGCTTGGGTTTTCTGTCGCTTTAATTAATTGGGTAGTATATTGTTTGTGTGGCGGTGTGACTGGCATGATAGTTAGCTAGCGAGTGAAGGTCTAGTCTCGGTGTTACTATAATAGAACTATGTCGGTTAAGGCAAGACAAAATAGTGCATTTATTTCCAAGTGGGGAATGAATATCTTGCTTAAATTTAACCTTTGACTTCGGTTACTATGACATCAATTCCATTGTTTCGTAACCGTTTTTTAATAACGGAAACACTGGATGAGCGGGTATAGGGACCAAGTTTTACTCTGTTCCAGACTGCTGCTCCAATGTTTGCTTTTTCCACTCTGGATTCTATACCCATTAATGCAAGGCGGGCGCGTAGCTTATCAGCTTCAGCAAAGTTTCTGAAAGAGCCTGCCTGCATGATGTACTTACTTGCCTTTCGCTTTCCTAATCGTTCTTCCCGACTGCGTATGTTAATTTCATAATCAGGAACTACAATTTCTGTTTCTGGCAGTATGGTATAGAAGTCAAACCGTGGTTCTTCAGGTTTTTTGTTTTGGCGTTTAGGCAGTGTTTGCTTGGTTTTTTTAGGTTTCTTGACAATTGAAATTGATTTTGTTTGTTGTACTTGCTTAACTTCAGGTGTTGAATTTCTTAAAAACATTAAAAAATATACAAATAGAGCAATTAATAAAGCACTCAATGCCCATTTCCACCAGGCAACGGTAGTTTGCTGGGTTTTTTTTCTATTTTGATTTGCTCTGTATTTATAATCTCTGGCCATTACATAGACTCAGGTGTATTGATGTTTAGTAGTGTTAAACCATTTGCCAGTACTTGTTTGGCAGCACAAATAAGGTTTAATCGTGCATTTCGTAAGTTGATATCATCAACCAGAAACTGGTGAGCATTGTAATAAGTATGAAAGTTATTAGCTAATTCCCGGAGGTAGTGAATTAACAGGTGAGGTTCATGTTGTAATGCTGCGCGCTCTAGGGTTTCTGGGTATTTTGATAAAGTAGTGATGAGTGCTGTTTCATGTTCTTCGACTAGCATATCCAGATTTTTCATACCTAAATGTATATCTTTTTTCCAGCCTTTTTCGTCCAGTTGGCGCAAAACACTACACACACGGGCATGTGCATATTGAACATAGAAAACAGGATTTTCATTGGTTTTGGATGTGGCTAATTTTAAATCAAAATCCATGTGCTGTTCAGATTTACGCATAACATAAAAGAAGCGGGCTGCATCTTTGCCTACTTCACTGCGTAATTGGCGTAAGGTAACAAATTCCCCTGAGCGTGTAGACATGGGGAGTTTTTCCTTGCCACGATAAAGTATCGCAAATTGAACCAGTAACACCTTGAGTTTTGATTCATCTGCTCCCAAGGCTGTCATTGCTGCTCTTACCCGAGGAATATAACCGTGATGATCAGCTCCCCAAATATTGATAATTTGGTCAAAGCCACGATCCAGTTTGTTCATATGGTAGGCAATATCAGAAGCAAAGTAAGTCGATTGGCCATTATCTCTTACCACAACCCTATCTTTTTCATCTCCCAGGCGGCTTGAGGCAAACCAGGTCGCTCCCTCTTTTATATAGATAAACCCTGCGTCATCTAAGCGTTTTAATGCTTCTTTTACAGAGCCATCTTCCATGAGAAGGCGTTCTGAAAACCATTCTTCAAAGCTTACTCCAAATTCTTCAAGGTCTTGTTTAATGTCATCAAGAATAACATTTAAACCGGCCTGAAATAAATCCCTATATAAGGATTGGCCCAGTAAGGTTTTTGCTCTATCAATGAGTGCATCAATGTGTTTTTCTTTATCACCACCTTGAGACTCATCTGCAGGAATAGCTTCTAATACAAGCTCGGCAGGCCTACGGTATTCATTACCTGTGTTTTTATGAATGTTATAAGCAATGTCTCTGATATATTCACCGCGATAGCCGTTACTAGGGAATGCGACAACTTCACCACATTCTTCAAGATAACGTAACCAAATGCTGGTGGCCAGAATATCCATTTGCCGCCCGGCATCATTGACATAATATTCTTTGGAAACTTTAAAGCCAACAGCTTCCAGTAAACCGGCAACTGCTGAGCCGTAGGCAGCTCCTCTGCCATGGCCCACGTGCAACGGCCCTGTTGGGTTGGCAGAAACAAATTCAACCTGAACTTTTTTGCCGTTTCCAATGTTGCTTAAGCCATATTGACTTCCTGCATCGTGGATTTGTTTTATAACATCATTATGAGATTCTGGATTAATAAAAAAATTAATAAAACCAGGACCTGCAATTTCCACTTTGAAAATAACTGGGTCTTCGGGCATTGCTGAAACAAGTTTTTCGGCTAATTGTCGAGGATTTGTTTTAGCAGACTTTGCTAACATCATTGCCAGGTTAGTGGCAAAATCTCCGTGGCGAGTATCCCTGACACGTTCAATCGTAATTTGAGGGATTAAATCCTGCTCAAAGATTCCTTCTGATTTAAGTGACTCAACTGATTGTTGAATCAGAGTTTCCAGCTTTTGTTTCATTAGATTTGAAGAAATTATCTTATAGCGAATCGTGTATTATCCTAGAAAAATAGAAGTTTAGCTAATGATGAAATACATTTTTTTTATAGTTTGAGTTTAGTTGAAGAAAGCTGTGAGAAATGGGGGGATTAAGCTGATATCAATTTATATTAAAATGTTTACAGTTAACGGGCTATAGAGGATATTCATCAGCCACTTGAGTGGATAAAACAGAAGATTAACAAAGTAATAAAAATGACTGTTAATTGAAATGAGATAACGATTGCCAATGCTTGGGTATGCATGTACGTTTCTTAGTAAAGCGGGCAGCATGTATTTTAATACAAATCAACTGGATCGACATCCAAAGACCAGCGAACTCTTTGTGCTTCTTTAAGGGTGTACAGTTGTGGAATTAGTTGGGCTAACAGCTGTTGTAAGGATTTTCGTTGTGTGTTCTGTAATAACAACTGGAAATGGTAATTGCCTGCGCGTTTTGCCATAGGAGCAGAAACAGGACCTAATACTTGGGTATTCAGTGTATTGATGGATTTTAGAATGCCACAAATAGTATTTAAAAAGCTTTGTGGATCAGATGGGTTGGATGCATAAACTCTTATTAATGCTTGCGAACTGAATGGAGGTAATGAGGCTTGCTGGCGCTCAACAAGTGCTGCTTTGATAAATGTGTTGTATCCGTCTTTTAGTAACACATTCAATAACGGGTGGTCAGGTTGTCGTGTTTGTAAAATGACTTTTCCTGGCTTTTCCGCTCTGCCTGCGCGACCTGCTACCTGAATAATTAACTGGGCCAGTTTTTCACTGGCATGAAAATCTATACTGAATAAACCGCTATCGACATCTAGAATAGCGACTAAAGTAACATTAGGAAAATGATGGCCTTTAGCTAGCATTTGTGTGCCTAGGATGATGTCGACTTTACCCTGGTTAATGTTATCTAGATGGTTTTCAAGTGACCCTTTTCGTTGTGTCGAGTCTCTATCTAGGCGTATAATTTTTTTATTGGGAAATAATTCCAATAGACCTTTTTCTACTCGTTCTGTCCCCAGTCCAAGTGGTTTAAGTTCCAGCGATTTACAGGCAGGACATTGGTTCAATAGATGTTGTTGATAACCACAGTGATGGCAACGTAATGCTTTTTCATCATAATGGATGACTAAACTGGTATCGCACTGATGGCAACGTGCTACCCAGGAACAGGCATGGCAAATGAGTACAGGTGCAAAGCCCCGTCGATTTAAAAACAGTATAACTTGTTCTTTTTTGGCAAGCGTGTTTTTAATTTGTGCGATTAATGGCTCTGAAAGCCCATCCTGCAATTTTTTGTTTCGAATATCGAATAATAAAAACTTGGGCTTTATTGCATTTCCTGCTCTTTCAGACAAATGTAACAGTTGATAACGCTTTTTATCTAC
The DNA here is from genome assembly GCA_048595505.1 of Methylococcaceae bacterium. Classification (GTDB taxonomy): domain Bacteria; phylum Pseudomonadota; class Gammaproteobacteria; order Methylococcales; family Methylomonadaceae; genus QPIN01. Next base: position 16,577 of record JBJPGG010000164.1, on the reverse strand, counting down.
GTTATATAAGCTTTCCATAGAAGGTGTTGCAGTACCTAATATCACTGGGATATTGAGTAGTTTTCCCCTGACAATGGCTAAATCCCGAGCTGAAAAACGAAAGCCTTTTTGTTGCTTAAAAGACGAATCATGCTCTTCATCCAGAATAATCAGTCCAGGGTTTTTTAGTGGTGTAAAAAGTGCCGAGCGGGTGCCTAAAAGAATAGCGCTGTGTCCTTGCTGCATTTCTAGCCAGGCGCTATGGCGCTGAGACTCTGTTAACTTGGAATGTGAGAGTGATAGAGCAATAGAAAAGCGCTGTTTAAAGCGTTGTTCTAATTGGGGGGTTAGTGTTATTTCAGGAAGTAATACGATGACTTGTAATCCAAGGTCGAGCACTTGTTGAATAACCTGCATATAAACTTCGGTTTTACCACTGCCGGTTACGCCTTCTAATAAAGAAACTGAAAACCGACCTATTTTAGACGTTAGTTTGTTGATGGCTTGTTGCTGCTGTTCATTAGCTTGTAATGGTGATTCTGTTGAACTTGAGCTTCTGCTAGGTGGCTTTGTATGTGATTGTTGCGTGAGTATGCCTTTCTCTAGTAATGCTTTTACTGCGGGTCGCCAGTTTTTATCCCATGCATTAAGTGCAGAAACAGAAAAAATTTTATTCTCAGATTGAAATAATTTAAAAACTTGTTGCTGTTTGGGGGAGCGCTTTAATTGTTCCGGACTTAGGCATTCACCTTTTGCAGACAGTTGGTAATATTTTTCTTCAATGAGAATGGCTTTTTTGCCTTTTCTCAGTGAAACAGGAAATGCAGCGTTAAACACTTCGCCAAGTGGATGATGATAGTATCGGCTGGCCCACTGAAGTAACTGAATGTCTTTTTCACTAATTAAAGGTGACTCGTCAAGAACCTCAATGATTGGTTTTAAACGTTCTATTTTTAATTCACTGAATTCTACATTTTCAATAACAAAGCCGACTTTTTTAGATTTCCCGAAAGGTACGGTGACGCGTGTGCCTGGTAAAATTTGATCGGTATCATCGGGCACTAAATAGTCAAATAAACGATTTAAAGGTACAGCAATGGCTATTTTAAGAATCGGCAGATTTTTGCTGGTAGAGTTAGCCATCAATTATGAATATTATTTGATCTTTAGGAGCTAAGTGCCTAGTGATAATGAAAAAAGGAGTTACCCACAGAAGCTGTGGGTAACTCTGTGGATTAATGCTTGTTAACCACTGTAAATGCCCGTTGGTATTGATTTTTAGGCAGATTGTTTGATTTTAATACAATATAAACAGTTGTTAAATATCAGTATGTTATAAATTACAGTATGGAGTTTGTGTTTTTTTAGTATTTTTAACACGAAAAACAATCAACTGTGTATAACGCACATGGCTTACCACATAAGGTTGTTATGGTTTGATAAATTTAAGTGTCATGCGGTCGCTTTCGCCGATGGCTAAATAGTGTTCTCTATCTTGCTGTTTTAATCGTAATGAGGGAGGTAAGGTCCAAACGCCTTTAGGGTGGTTTGCGCTATCATTTGCATTGGCATTAATTTCAGATTTAGCTACAAGTTTAAACCCGGCCTTTTCTGCTAATGAAATAACAGTGGCTTCAGTGACATAGCCCGATATTGCTTTTGGGTCTTGTGCTGTATCAGCAGGTGCACGATGTTCGACTATACCAAGGATTCCCCCCGTTTTTAGCGCGTCATACATCGCTGAAAATACAGTTTTTGTTTGACCATTTTTCATCCAGTTATGCACGTTTCGAAAAGTCAGCACTCTGTCAGCAGAACTTTTGGGAGCAATGCTTAGCTGCTGGGGGGGGTGCAGTTCTGTGACCTTGATATTGCTATAGATGTCCGGCTGAGCTTTAATCTTATCGTTAAATTTTTGCAGATTCTTGGTGAAATAAGGAATTTTAGAGTTCGCTGAGTAGTTGGCGGCATAGAATGTTCCATTTTGTTTCAGATAAGGTGCCAAGATTTCTGTATACCAGCCTTTGCCACCAGGCCATATTTCAACAACCGTCATCGTTGGCTCAAGCTGAAAAAAACTGAGCGTTGCTAATGGATGTCGGTATTGGTCACGGTTTTTATGTTCTGCTGATCGATGATTTCCATCGATAGCTTGTTGCAACAAAGTGTTCTCAGCTGCATTAAGCACTGTATAAGTGCATAAAAGTAAACTTGCTAATATTAACTGTTTCATCTTTTTAACCTATGAAGTGTGTTTTGGTGTGTTCCATTGTTGTAGCAAAGATACGGTAGCCAGGCCTAAAAAAGCCACTAAAGTCCAGCCTGGGATACTGATCCCTAAAAATGTCCATAATATATCAGCACAATCACCGGTACCATTAAGCATTAATTTGATGCTATCTATAAGAGGGAAATTTTCATAAACATATTCTAGTCCAGGTCCGCATTCGGGTACTTCATCTGCTGGCAGGTTTTGTATCCAGACATGACGAATTGATATACCTGCACCGAAAAGAGCGGTAAGGGTACCTAATATTGAATAGACTTTTAGACCATAAGAGCTAGGATTGTGTATGGCTGCCATTAGAAAAGCCAGGCCTGTGATAAGAATGGCTATACGCTGGGAAATGCATAAAGGACAAGGCTCCAGTTCTTCAACAAATTGAAAATAAGCGCCCGTTGCTAGCATCAAAACGCAACTGGTAAAGCCAAGTAAAAACCATATTCGAGGGTTAAATTTTATCTGATTGAACATATGCGACTTCTTTTTTAAATGCCTTAATTTCCCACGATGGGCCTAATACGACTATTATATCTCCTGCGTCCAGTTTATGGTCTTTCTCTCCGATAGAAAAATGTAATTCATTTCCTAATTCTTTATCAACCACGCCGAGTAATACTAAATTATGCTCGTCATTGAGTGAAAGTTTACTGCTATAGGTGTTTTCCAGATAACTGTTTTCTGGAATAATAATTTCAGCAACATGTAAGTCATGTCGGCCAAAAACAGTGTGCTCAATAATATTTGAGATGTCAGGGTTTTTTATTAATTCGTGTATTTTTTGTCCACAAATCTGATAAGGGTCGATGATTTTATTAGCACCTGCTGCTATGAGCTTTTCTGCTGCTTGAGCTGAGTCTACAATAGCGATAATGCTTAAGTTTTCATCAATGGCTCGTGCAGAAAGGGTTAAAAATACATTGGCGGAGTCTTCTGGGAGGAAACAAAAGATAATGTTAATATCTTTACCTATACCAATTGACTTGAGGTCATCGTCACTACGAAAATCAATTGATGCCGTTTTAAAGCCTTTTTCTTTAGCTAATTTAGCTAAAGATGTGTCGGGTTCAATAATGAGAATGTCATGTGATTTTTGATCAAGTCTAGATATTGCTTCGAAAGATTGGCGGTTATAACCGAAAATGGCAATTTTTTTCATTGTCCCATATTTATGCTGCTTTTCTTGATTTGATTCTGAAAATGTTCAATTGAATAAGGTCTGCCTAAGACAACAAGGATGTCTTGTTGTTGCAATTCAAAACTTTGCTCAGGATTAAAATAAAAATGCTGGTTTTTTATTTTATAACGGTTTCGGTGTTTTCGATGTTTTTGATTCGCGCTAATAACACCCACTAAGGTTAATTTTCTTTTTTGAAAATCTAAAGACCCTATATTCTGGTTATCCAGTAAAGAACCAGGTTGAACCATCAATGTATTCATTTTAACTTGTGTTTGGTCTTGTAAAATCCCTAGTATCGCTTCAAATGCAACGGGTTGGCCTATGTATTCTGCAGCCAGTAAACCAGCAATCTCAAAGGGTTGAATGATTGTGTTTGCTCCAGCTTGATACAATTTTTTTACATTATCCTGCCTGTTTGCTCTGGATATAATGTTAATCTCAGCGTTTAAATAACGACTGGTTAAGGTAATATAGACGTTGACGACATCATTGCCTGTTGTACATATAACAGTAGTTGCCCCTCTATTAATACCTGCACTAATTAAAACAGCATTAACACTGGCGTCATCATGAATAGCTAGATATTGTTTTTCTTTGGCAAGAAAAATATTATTCTTATCTTTATCAATAATGACAAAGGCTTGTTGATCCTTACTAAATTGTTTGGCAACTTCTTGTCCCACTCTACCAAAACCGCAGATGATGATAAAGTTGTTATACCGGCTTAGTTCAGCATAGGTTCTGTTTTCACGCAGGGTATCCATTTTGTCATTAAATGCGGCTACAATGATTGATGTGAAAAAAGCTAATACGCCCAGGCCAGTAAGGATAAGGGTGATGGTAACCAGTCTTCCACCAAAAGTTTGTGGTGTTATATCGCCATAGCCAACCGTAGAAATAGTCACTATAGACCAGTAAAAAGCATCATATAGATGCCGCACATTTCCACCACTGGAATTATTTTCAAACAAATAAATAGCAATACTGGAAATAAAAACTAGAAAGCCCATAAAGATGGCAAGAGTGATTAACTCAAAGCGCTTACTTGATAAAACATCAGAAAAAACCTTAATACTATTAGAATAACGAAATAGCTTAAACATGCGAAAAATAAGTAGTATTCGCAAAATTCTTAGTGGCCTATAGCTAGGTAGTATGGCTAGCAAATCGATAATGGCAAAAAGCGAAAGCATGTATCTAAGCTTTTTGGCAAATACCAGTTTCAGTGTGTTAAAAACACTGAAGTGTATGTTTAAGTATTCTGTTCTTTCATATTCCTCGATAATAATTTGATGAGAATCGGAATATAGCCAGGCTCTTAATATATATTCACTGATGAAGACGAACACCACACCTTGTTCAAAAAACTCTCCAGTATTACTGAGAGTGTGTTCAACACTGTAAACCAGAAAAAACACACTCAGCATAACCAGGCAAATCATAAAAATATCAAAATATGATTTCATTTTGCTTTGAGGGTTTTCCAATAGATCGTAGAAAAAACGCTTAAGCTGCCTGTAATGGACAGATGTTTTTAAGAAATAACAGAAATATACGATTGTTCTTGCAAGCATTAAGATTTAAATTTGATGACTTTGTTAGCAGGATTCAAGTTGATTTCATCGATAGTAATGTTGGTATTTGAGTTTAGTATGTAACTGACTGTTTCGGCAATATCTTCGGGTAATATCGCATGTCTTTCCCCGTCTCCGGGTTGGAACGTTAATGAATCAAAAAAAGCTGTTTTAACCATGCCTGGGTTAATTAATGAGATACGAACATTGCTATTACCACATTCATCTCGTAAAGCCTGGGTAAACCCACGAATAGCAAATTTACTGGCGCAGTAGATAGAGCCTTTTCTACTTCCCTTTAATGCAGCCTCAGAACCAATATAAATTAGATTGCTAGGCGATTTTCTTTTCAATCCAGGAAGTAGTATTCGGGTTATTAAAGCCTGACTGGTAAAGTTAACCATCATCATCTGCTCAATTTGCTGCGAAGAAAACTGTTCAAGAGAACCAAATCGTCCATAACCAGCTGAAAATATAACAGTATCCAGTTTAGGGTAAGTCTTTTCCAGTTGTTTAATTATAGTTGCAATTTGATCCGCTTGAGACAAATCGAGTGTAATAAAGCTGAAATTTTGATGTGCTGTTTTAAATTGACTACAATCTCGAGAACTACCGATAACTGCATGGCCTTGTAGTAACAGCTGTTTTGCAATAGCACGACCGATACCAGAGCTGGCACCTGTCACCAGAATGGTTCTTTTTATATTGTGCATGGAAAAAATTTAGACTTTGGAATATAACTTAACAATTGTTCGCTACAATATTGCATCATTTCCTGTTCCAATTCAGCTTTATAAGAGGTCATTTTTTGTTTAGTTTCCAGTGGACTGGCAAATAACTTCTCTTCTGGATAAAGCTTGTGTATTTTCTTAAAATATTTCTCTGGTAAGCGGAACACCCCAAGGCTAACGGAATGTAGGGATTCCAGTTTTATTCTAGAAAAAACCTGCTCGAACAATTGTTTATAATGTTGCTGGTAACCTGCTTGGTAGATTAAAGGATCAAAACGCAGCCCTATCTGCCAGCCTTGTTCTTGTAGTTTACACATGGCATCAAGGCGGCGGATTAGAGTGGGTGCTTTGTGTTCAACTTTGTCAGCAATTTCATCTGGAGACAAGCTGAATGCTACCACGCATTGAGGAAAGGGGGATCTGTTTAGCAGCGTTCTAATCTGAGTACTTTTGGTTCTTAATTCTAGCCAAGCATTTGGAATACCAGCAAAAAAGGGTAAAAATGATTCAGCAAAACCTGTCACAGGTTCTAAAGCCAGGCTATCGCAGTCATAACCGGAAAAAAAATGAACGGGTTCATCCGGTGTGTTATTGCAAATTTGGTGAATATCTTGCTGAAAACCCTCAAAATTCACAAACATTACATAATTTGCAGATTGATACATGCCCTGTAAAAAACAGTAACGACAGTCGTAAAGGCAATTAAGCATATGAGAAAAATAATAGTTGTTTTCTGCGCCTATGCCATAACTAGGCGGAGCAGGGAGTGCAAAATTTTTAAATTTTTCTGCTAGTATTAATGCTGGATTTTGTTTTTGTAGGCGAAAGTTTTGAGCTTTTGGGTTAAACACTTCACTATAACGTTCGCAGATGATTATTTTTGCGTGCGGGAATTTTTCGCATATATTTAGTGTCCGATAATGGTGACGAATGCTTTCTTCAATATAAAGAGTATTGATCATTGGGGGTTGGCGGGGTGTTGTTAACTTTAAACAAGAGTTAAGAAAGTCAGTTGCTGCAGTGTGGTTTTTCTCAGTTTATATGATTTAGATTAGCACAAAGTGAATTTATAGTAGTATATAAAGTTACTAAAAAGCTAAATAAACAGTAAAATAAAGACTATTTAATTTTATATTTCTTTTCAATGAATACAAAAAAAATTGGTTTTATCGGTGGTGGCAATATGGCGTCTAGTCTGGTTAACGGATTAATAGCCAGTGGGCACCCTCCCGACCAGTTATGGGTATCAGACACCAATCAAGGTACTTTGCAGTCGTTAGCCGAAAATTTAAAGATTAATGTTTCTGAAAACAATATGGATATTGTTAATCAATCAGATGTTGTTGTACTGGCTGTTAAACCACAAGTGTTACATACAGTGGCAGAGCAAGTGGCGGATGTGATAAGTAATAGAAACGTATTGGTCGTCTCTATTGCGGCAGGAATATCTCAAGAAAGTCTTGCTGACTGGTTAGGGAAAAACGTCGCCATTGTTCGTTGTATGCCGAATACACCAGCACTTGTGCGCACGGGAGCAACAGCATTACACGCAAATAGTAATGTAAATGAGGAACAGAACGATCTAGCTGAAAATATTTTACGTTCAGTCGGTATTGCTTTATGGGTTGATCATGAAAGTGAGTTAGATGCCGTTACAGCCATTTCTGGTAGTGGTCCAGCATACTATTTTTTATTAATGGAAGCGATGGAGCAAGCTGCTATAGAATTAGGTTTGGATGAGCATACTGCTAGACTATTAGTTCAGCAAACAGCCTTGGGAGCCGCTAAAATAGCGTTGGAAACAGATGAAACACCAGGTAAATTAAAACAGCGGGTTACTTCTCCTGGCGGTACGACAGAGCAAGCATTACAAACCTTTGATGAAGGGGGATTTACCCAATTGGTTTCTAGAGCAATACATGCAGCACGAGATCGGTCCATTGAAATTTCAAAAGAATTAGGAGGAAAATAATGGAATCTAGTTATATGACAAATCCGTTGATATTTTTAATTGATACAGTCTTTTCACTTTATATTTTAGTTATTGTATTGCGATTTTTATTACAATGGACGCGTGCAGACTTTTACAACCCAATTTCTCAGTTTTTAGTGAAAATAACGCATCCACCATTAAAAATATTACGCCGTTTTGTTCCCTCTGTTGGTAAAATAGATACATCCTCTATCGTGCTGGCATTAGTTATACAAATGGCCGCTGATTTTACAATATTAGCCTTGAAAGGGGTTATGGTCAGTATTGCGGCTTTGGTTGTGCTGTCATTTTCTCAACTGGTTTCTTTGTTAATTAATGTGTTTGTTTTTGCTGTGTTTGCAAGAGCTATACTCAGCTGGTTTGATCCAGGTAATTACAACCCTGCCAGCTCGTTATTACATAGTTTGACTGAACCTTTATTAAATGTCTGTCGTAAAGTAATACCTGATCTGGGTGGGATTGATTTATCTCCCTTGGTAGCCTTGGTGGCTTTACAGTTAGCAAAAATGATGGTTTTGCCGCCATTAAATCAGCTGGCAACGTTAATAGGTTGAATGTGTTTGTTTTCCATGCAGCTGCAGAGAGCCAGTAAATTAATGCTCGAATTGATTAACTGCCAGTTTTATAGAAAAACCTGATTATTTATGCGTATTGTCTTTTCAAAAAATAATAGTATTTTAATTCTTATGCTGCTGGCTGTGTGTAGCCAAGCAGTATTTGCAAAAATGTACCGATGGGTTGATGAACAGGGGAATGTTTTTTATTCCGACCAAGTACCACCTAAGCAGTCACAGTACAGAAGAGAATCTTTAAATAACAATGCTCGAGTGATTGAAGTAGTTGAAAAGCAGAAAACAAAAGCTCAGCAGCAATTGGATAAACGTTTAAATACTCTTCGAAAACAACAAGATGAAATAATAAAAAAACAGAAGGCACAAGATAAAGTTTTACTAAGTACCTTTCGTAGCCTTAAAGATATGGCGCTGGCGTTAGAAGGAAAGATGTCATCGCTAGATGGACAAAGAAAGTCCATTCGGGGAAATTTAAAGCGAATAGAGCTGCAATTGCAACAGCAGCAAAAAAAGGCTGCTCAATTTGAACGAGATGGGCGTATCGTACCTCCTTTCCTTTTAAAAGATATTGTTGACAGCAAAGAGCAAATCAAGTTGGCAAAAATCGAAATTGCTTATCAGTTTGAAAAAAAAGCGAGAATAAAAGAAAAATTTGAAGCTGATATAGATAGATTTGCCTATCTTACGCAATCAGATAAGGAAAGTAAGGATCTGAGTCGTCAGACAGCAGAAAAAAAAGCGGCAACTGAATTAGGTTTATATATTTGTGAGTCTGTGCAGCAATGTAATAAAGCATGGCAGAGCGCAAAACAGTTTGTAAATACCTATTCAACAACAGCATTAGATATTGAAACAGCCATACTGATTATGAGTCAAACACCTTATAAGGAGACAGACTTTAGTCTATCTGTTTCTAAAGTCAATGTGGGAAATAATAAACAACCTCAATTATTTCTTGATATCCGCTGTCATCACTCATCAATAGGGAAAGAGTTGTGCAATGGAGAAAAAGCAGCGAAAATCAGAAGCTCATTTAGCGGTTATATTGAATCAGATATAGCAGCAGAAGCTCTGTGATAAGTGGTTGAAAGTACGGTAACCCGTGTTGGTTAAAATATAACCACTTCAGATTTAATGGTTTGTGATTCGGGATTCGGGATATGCATTTTTATAGCGTATTAATTACTTAGAACCTGCTCAATATCTATTGCGCTACTGTCTGGTATGCATGGGTGGCCTGAAACCCTTTATTTTATGCAGGTTCCTTAGCCAATTGTTTTATATTTTTTGGCATGCTGATCAGCAGCAACATTAATATCGTTTCAACTATCAATTAAATACTGAGCTACAGTTCCACAAGGTGATTTATTAAACTACCTTCGCCATAATCTCATAGAATTAATTCCTCAATTAGTCTTGTTATGTCTGTTGTTATATTCTTTCCCGAAAGGGAATAGTTTGATTGGTTTTTTGTTTATTTGGTGCTAATATTCCCGCTCAGGAGTATTTTGTAGTGAGGGTAAGAATGAACAATGTAATAGTACCGATAGGGAATATTAAGTCAGCAAAAGATATTGGAAAAATAGTCGCTCGCTATAGAAAAATGCAAAAGTTAACACAAGTTGATCTTGCCGGGCTTGCTCAAACTGGCACGCGGTTTATCAGTGAACTGGAAAATGGAAAAGGCACAATTCAGTTCGATAAAGTGATGCATATATTAGATTTACTAGGTGTTGAGTTAGAGGCTAAGGAGAGGTGATATGAAAAAACTAAATGTTTACTATGAAAACGATTTAGTTGGCCAGTTAAGTGAAAATGGTAAACAGGAATTGTGTTTCAGTTATATTAATGAATGGCAAAAAAGTGAAGTTGCAATAGAAATTTCCCCTGATCTCTCTCTATCTGATCAATTATATCAAGGAGAAGAGGTTGAATCATTTTTTGAAAACCTTTTGCCTGAGGGTGATGTTTGTAAAGCATTATTAGAACAAACTATGCTAGAAGCCGTTATAGGTCTAGGCCCTAATGTAACAGCACACAATTAGCCGCTTGTGTCATGGTATTTAAACAAAACAAAGAACCTGAGAATAAGGCAGAGTGTTATTCATTGATACTTCTGATCAAATGCGTGTGGGTCCAGTACAAAATCATTTTGAACCAAAGCATATTCAACAAGTTTACGACTGGTATCATAATTATCAAAATGTAGAACACTACGTTAAAGTAGCATCAATGGCTGATTTAAAATAAGTTTGGTTAGCGAGTTTAGAGGCAGAAGAAAAGTTTAAGCATATTTTGCATTTTTTTGTAATTGAGGGTGTTCTAATTTTGATGTTATAGTATTACTAAATACAAAATATCAGGTGATAAAAATGCAAAGAATTAGTATTACTATTGATGATCATTTAAAAACAGAACTGGATATTATTACGGCCAAAGGAGAAAGAGCTGCCTTTATCAGCCAAGCTATACAAAAAGCAGTGAATGATTGGCATAAGCAACAAGCACTCAACAAAATCCTTAACTTTAAACCTTATAAAATTAATCAGGATTCAGTTGAGGTCTTAAATGAACTTCGGGAGCAACGGACACAGCAAGTGATTGATGCAAGCCGGAGTTAATAATGCAACATTATGTAATAGATAGTTCGGTATTTAATAAGCTCTATCTTGATGAAGCGGACCGAGACAAAGCACAACAGCTTTTTATTCAAGCGGCTGCAGGTGAAACAATGTTACTAGCCCCAGACTTATTGTATTTGGAAGTCATTAATACAGCACAACGCTGTGGAGTACCGATTAAAAGTGTAGTTGACTTGCTTGAAGCACAGCAGTACTTACTTGATATGAGAGCAGTAACCGATACAGAACGAAAACAAGCTATACAGATTATGACCAATGATCATATCAAAAGCGGTTATCCATCCATTTATGATGCACTTTTTCATGCCATGGCAATATGCAATAACGCGATATTTGTCACGGCCGATAAACGCCATTATGCCAAAACCCAGTCGCTGGGGAGTATTTGTTTGTTGAGTGAGATGTCTTTTTGAAGGATAAAACCTTTTTTACAACAGGTTAAGCTTATATTCAGAACATATCATAAAATATAATTTAAAAGAATTTATCCGTATGACCCAACAAGAATTAGAAAAATACCTCTGAGGTGCAGCCACTGCTTTACACGGAACCATCGACGCGGGTGATTACAAATAGTGTGGCAGATATAGATGCGATTTTACGCATAGTGAGTTTCCCTGGTTAGCAAACAGGGATGTACAAGAATCACTACGTAGGGCTTTGCTGAAGTATAAATTGCCTGTGGGGATACCTAAAGAGTATTATTGATTGATATGGATAAGGTTTATTAACGTTGAAACAGTTAGTTTCAATAAAGGTTATGCATCCTTGATAGGTTGATGGTATTAAATATGGCTCATTAGGCGTTAATATTTAGTGGGTGAAATTCAGTGGTAAGGGGCTGCTCAAGCTGAACTAAATAAAATATGTAAAAAGTTGAATCTATTGATAGTGTAGTTAAAAATTGTAGTCTGTTATAAAGTCTATAGTTTTTCTATAGGCATTTGAGAATACAAATACCCTTTCGACATACCAGGTAACGATAAGCAATGAAATTCATACACACCTCAGATTGGCATATTGGTCGTTTATTCCAAAATATTTCATTATTAGAAGATCAATTACATGTACTGAAGCAGATAAAAAACCATGCAAAAGTCCATCAGGTTGATGCTTTGGTTATTGCAGGGGATATTTTTGACAGATCAGTGCCGCCTGCGGATGCTGTTGAGGCACTGGATAATTTCTTTGATGAAATTACCACCGAATTAAAACTGCCTATTATTATGATTTCTGGTAATCATGATAGTGCTAAACGCTTAGGGTTTGGTGCCGCATATATGCGCCAATCTGGCTTGCATATCTTAAATGCTGTATCTGATGTCACAACGCCTGTCATTATAGAAACGGAATCAGGCCCCGTGCATTTTTATGGCATTCCATATCATGACCCTGTTGAAGTAAAAGAGGCTTTTTGTTGTGATGTTTCAACTTATGATGATGCCCACACTTATTTGGTAGAGAAAATTAACAAAGTACGATTGACTGATGGACCGTCGGTATTAATCAGTCATTGTTTTATTGATGGGGCAGAGGAGTCTGAATCAGAACGACCCTTATCAATTGGTGGAGCTGATCGAGTCTCTTATCAACCTCTGGAGTCATTTGATTATGTGGCTTTAGGGCATCTTCATGGTCCGCAGTATAAAGGTGCTAAGCATATTCGTTATTCAGGATCATTATTGAAATATTCTTTTTCTGAATATAAACAAAGCAAGGGAATAACCATAGTTGAGTTAGATGATAAAGGCTTGATTGCAACAGAGCATTTGCCATTAAAACCGCAAAAAGATTTAAGGGTGGTTGAAGGGTTTTTAGCAGATATTGTGGAGCAAGGTAAAACGGATAGTAATAACGAAGATTACCTGTTTGTTAGGTTGTTGGATAAGCAGGATATTCTTGACCCCTTAGGACAGCTAAGAAAAGTTTACCCCAATACATTACAGTTAGAACGCACTCAATTTATTTTGTCTAAAGGCAGTCAATTGATTGCTGATGTGAGCCTTAAACGAACCGAACAACAAGTATTTAGCGACTTTTTTGAGCAAGTCATCGGTCATGATTTAAGTGAAGCGCAAAATACTTTATTGTTAGATATTATCGCTGAAGCCAAAGGTGTTATTGAGGGAAAAGAATGAAATTACACTCATTAGAGATACAAGCATTTGGCCCATTTTCTAATAAAGAAACGATTGAGTTTTCCGCTTTGGGTGAAAATGCCTTGTTCTTAATTGATGGCCCTACAGGAGCAGGCAAGTCATCTATTCTTCATGCTATATGTTATGCCCTCTATGGAGAAACAACCGATTCAGATCGTAAAGAACTCGGTTTACGCTGTGATCATGCCGAAGCTGATGTGTTAACTGAGTTGACCTTGGAATTCAGTATCAGGGATGATAAATACCGTATTACTCGAGTACCCAATCAAATGCGGCCATCTAAGCGTGGCGAGGGAGAAGCTGAACAAAAACCTACAGCACATTTAAGACGCGTATTTGATGACAGTGAAGAAGAAACCATAGTCGCAAAAAAAACGCGAGAGGCAGATACTAAAATTGAACAGATTGTTGGATTAACTGCCGAGCAATTTCTACAAGTGATGGTATTGCCACAAGGAAAATTTCGAGAGTTATTATTGGCTAAATCTGATGATCGTCAGGTGATTTTATCAACCTTGTTTCAAACTGAAATCTATAAACGTATAGAACAACTCCTTAAAGATAAGGCCGGGGCGATAGAAAAACAAAATCAAAGTTTTGAAGATAGAAAAATTGAGGCACTTTCTGATGTCGCCGTGACAGATAATGAAACATTGGAACAATCTCAAAAAGAAGCCGCTGATTTGTTAGCGTCTAAGCTCAAAGAAAAAGACAAGGCGGCAGGAAACAAACAACAAGCGGTGACAGCACTGGAAATAGCTGAGGCATTGGGTAAGTCATTTGATGTTCAAAAGGGTAAGCAAAAAGACTTGGCTGATTCACTGCAAAAAACAGATGAAATAGACCGCAATAAAGCCAGTATTCAGCGGGCTGAAAAAGCAGCTTCAATTGCACCTAAATGGCAATTGTTACAAACTGTTTTAAACGATATTAAAACTAAGCAAGTATCCATTATTAAAGCTGAAACAGATAAAGAAAATGCAGAAGTGCGAGTCAGCAAAGCACAACAAACAGTAACTCAGGTAGATCAAGAGTATAAACAGCGTGATGACCTTAAAGCTGAAGAAACAACGGTAAAGCAATATCAGGAACAATTAGCAACTTACCAAACGCTAAAAGATGCATCGGTCTTAGCAGATAAAAATCATAAGCAGGCGATTAGTCTTCTAAGCGTATTAGAAGAACAAGCTCAAACCATCAGCAAGGATCTGGATATATTACAGTCGGAAATTGAATCGTTGGAAAAATCGACGGCTAATAAAGCAGAATGTGTTGAGAAAAAATTAATGGCTAAAGGCCTTTTAGATAAACGTAAAGAACTGGAAACAGCAGGTGTTGATTTACTCAGGTTTAATGAAATTTACCAACTACATAAAGGCAAACTTGAATTAGCCGACAAAGTGAATAAAAAAGTAGAGAAGGACGCTAATAGAACAGAAATGCTTTGGTTTTCCAATCAAGCAGCTGTATTAGCGGCAACGTTAGAGGATAATCACCCTTGTACTGTATGTGGAAGTCTTGATCATCCTAATCCAGCCCATTTTGCAGATGATGCAGTAAAAATAAACCAACAAGCTGTTGATGCCGCTCGTGAACTGCAAGCGAAACAATTTAAAGTAGTTGGTGGTATTAAAGAAACTGTACAAGGCCATTTGCATTCAGTGACTGATAAAGAAAAGGATGTTAAACAATTAGAAAAAAACTTAGCAGATAATGCTAATAAATCAGTCGATGAAATTGCAGCGAATTACCAAACCCTAGAGAAAGAATTAAAGCAAATAGAAAGCAAAGAAACGCAATTACATCGGGCGAAAATACAAAAAAGTAAGAAAGAAAATGAAGCTGTACCTATCGCCAACCAAATCAAAGAGATTGAAGCACAAACACCAGAATTAACCACACGAAAAGCAACAGCAAACAGTGAACTGGATAGTGTGAATAAAACCTTACCTGAAGTGTATAGAAATTCAGAAGCCATCAAACAAGTATTAAACAAAATTGGCAAAAAGATTACCAATATTGAATCCAAATACACAGCCGCCAATAAAGAACAGACTGATTCCTTAACAAATCAATCATCTGTTCAATCAAAACTTAATTCGATGAAGGAGGGGCTTGAAGAATTAAATTTACGTCAAAAGTCTCAATCCCAGTTATGGGAAAAGGCTTTGATTAATAGTGACTTTGTTTCTCAAGAAGACTTTGCGGGAGCACAATTGGCAGATGATGAACTTGAGGTGATTCGTAACAAGGTGATATCACATGAAGATTCAATCAAAGCACTTCAAGCCGAGTTGGGTTTATTAAACAAACAATTAAAAGATAAGCAGTTGCCTGATTTAGAAAAGCTGCAACAGCAGTATGATGAGTTAAAGGGTGTATTTGTTTTAGCTGAACAATCATGGACAGAAGCGAATCAACAGCTGAAAAAACTATCAGATACACAGAAAAAAATAGAACAGATTGAAAACCAACAAACTGAAATAAAAAAGCAGTATGAAATTGTGGGTACGTTATCAAAAGCTGCTTCAGGTAGAGGAAATGTAAGAGTCAGCTTAGAACGCTTTGTACTGGGCAACATATTAGATCAAGTACTCAGTATCGCAAGTGACCGGTTACATATAATGAGTAAGGGACAATATCGACTTATCCGTCAAAATGAAGAATATCAAAAAAGAAATACCACTGCTGGATTAGATTTAGCTATCGATGATGCATACACGGGTAAAACAAGACCGGTAGCAACCTTATCAGGAGGCGAATCGTTTATGGCTTCTCTGGCTTTGGCGCTGGGATTATCAGATGTGGTGCAAGAACGTTCAGGCGGAATACAACTAGATACGCTATTTATAGATGAAGGTTTTGGTAGTTTGGATCAAGATTCATTACAGTTAGCGATAAATACATTGATAGATCTTCAGTCAACTGGACGTACTATTGGTATTATTTCGCATGTATCAGAGCTGAAAGAGCAAATGGCTCAGAGAATTGAGGTTATTGGTTCGAGAGGGGGTAGTGTCATTAAAATGGTTGCTTAAACCAAGCATCTTACTAGAAGATGCAGGTATGAATATACTACACCGAGATGTTGGTTGTGAAAGTGAAATAGGTTAAAAAATAACATAGCTATGCAATACAGTTTGTAGAGCGGACTTCAGTCCGCTATAGCGAATATTGCTGACTATTATGGCTGACTGATTACACCATAGATGGCACGTAGTAAAGTACTGCAAGAGCAAGTACCAAAGTACACCGCTAAAACAACGGACTACCTCCATATTTTAGGTCAACCTGTGTTTTGTTAACAGCCATGAAAAAAATGTAGATAGTGCCTGAACGGAAAAGCATAAAGCTGAGCGAGGCCCACAAAATGTTGACTCAGACTGCGTACTAGCCATTTCAAAATTCGCCAAACACAGACGCAAAGCACCATTTTTCTGTCCACATGGCGTTAAAAACCATTTTT
>JBJPGG010000163.1:0-1888 GCA_048595505.1 Methylococcaceae bacterium | reverse complement strand
GAAATAAGTGACATCTTGAGAGAGGGAGGAAAATACTTCAGGGTAGAAAAGAGAAAGAGCAAAGATAGAGGATATTGGAAAAGATTAGTCCAAGAATGGACCTCGACACCTTAACGGTATAAGAGGAGTGAAGATGATGATATATGTCTTAGGCCCCTGAGAACTGTGATTGTCTGTGTTCGTGATAAGAATAAGCTCAAACCCGCCGAAACAGGCGCTTCCCTTTATATGTATACACTATCATTACCTTGAATTTACGTATACCTTAATTATATACAACATTAATTTGTATATGCTCGTGTTGTAGACAATGTTGTACCTTGTGAATGAATTGTTTGTACGTCCTTATCTCCCATTTATGGGCTTTGAACGGTTGCCTAATTAATTAGGACGTAATGTAGCAAGGAAGCTCTTAGTGATTGGATGTCCATTGCAGATTCCATTATATCTTGTAAATGCTGGTTTAGAGGTTAGAGCGGATTGCTGACTTCACCTTTTCTTTCAAGAGAGTTGAATAATACTGCGCATTGATAGTTTTTTGAGTGGCGGGAAAGTCCAGGTAAATAATGCCCTTTGAATCCCTGAACACGGTAGCCATGATCTTACCCGCTGAAGGAATTGTTTTTGCTTTTATTGGAGGAGGAGAGGCACCATGCTTCCACGGGCAGTATAGAGTCTGCACTTGCCATTCTGCTCTGATACAGAGTCTTACTTTTCTAAATCTTCAACCATTCTACTATTCCATAAAAGTACATATTTATTTTATGTTTTTCTTTTTCTTTCTACTAATACAAAAATGAATTAGTGAAAACCACAGAAATTCTTCCTCACGTCAAGGAATTTTGTATTCGTATATTTCTTTCCATTCTAAAATAAAAAGGGCAAGATAGTTTTTAGTTATCGAATACATCACAACCAAGATGATACTCTCGAATTCTGATAAGGACATAAGTGCGTCCTGTTTTACTGAGAACGGTTGGCGCGGTGCAAGAATTATAAAGGAATTTCCCGGAAGGAATTGGGATTGTTACATTAGTAAACAGAGTGATATAAAATATGTAAAGTACAGGATCCACTGAGAGGAAAGTGGGAATTGGCCGACCTAAATCAGCACATTAGCCTACACAAGTGAATATTCAACATGTTAAGGAAGCTATCATATTTTTTATTTTAGTTTAAATAATGTATTTACCCAACAACAACATAATTACAAATAATCAACCATTGAACACTTGAATGAAGCGAAGCAAGATAAAAATTTCGAAATTTGAGCCATTTCGCCAACATTATGTTTCAGAAGGAGCCGCACCGTATTCCGTCATCCCATTGTGGTTTGGCTCCAGAAGTGGGACTGACACCGAGTCAGTCGCGATTTTAATTAACAAATACTTTTTGGAATGCTTTTCCAGCAAAATCTTAAAATTGTCGTTAAATCTATATTTTAAAATTATGCACAATAGCTCTATTTGTCTCCGTCCCCTCTATTATAGCTAGCATAGACAGTACTTTGAGTAGTTTAGCAGCAAGGCAAAAATTAGCACAACATGGCCTCCATGCTATTAGAGCCAAAATCACTTCAGCTTATCAGAATATTCAAAACCACCAGAATAATTTCAGTACTGAACAATTTCGCGCGGTTAAATTGCTAAAGAATGACCCCAGTATTGTAATTTTGCCAGCAGATAAAGGTCGGACCACCGTTGTCATGGACAAGGTGGACTATACCGATAGACTTGAAAGTATGCTGTCTGACAGCTCAACATATGTACAAGTTAAAAAGGACCCAACTCCTCGGCTTCAGAAAGCCCTTAATAGTAAATTAAAGGAATTATTTGATTATAATGTAATCAATAAAAGACTTTACTTTAAATTAAGGTCCTCTACAGCT
>JBJPGG010000162.1:0-9449 GCA_048595505.1 Methylococcaceae bacterium | reverse complement strand
CGACTGACTGTGAACCTTCTAAAAAGGTTTGTAGTTCTTGAGTATTTTTTAAATCTTTAAGATTCATAATGGCTTTCATTCCTTCATCATGAACAGATTTTCTGGTTTTGTCAGGTTAGACTCATTTTATATTGGAATACGATGCTCGTTTCAGACTCATTTCATATTGGAGAAGGCTAGGGTAGGTAATAAATGAAGTTACATGGTATAATTGAAAGTTTGAATCTCGTAAATTAGTGAAATTCGATTTTACACGGGATATTGCTTTACAAAGGTGTTTAAGGGTAATGAGTTTATCAAATCTGGTAGTTGTAGGTAGTATATTTTTTCAGGTTTCTTTTGCAATGGCGGCCACGCTCGTAGTGGATAATGAAAATTTACTGTGCTCCGATACTGCTAAAGCAGGCACTGAGCAACAACCATTCTGTTCAATTGGGTTTGCTGCAACACAAGCGCTTGCTGGTGATAGCGTTGAAGTGCAGGCAGGTACTTATCTGGAGCATGTTGAAATAGAACAATCTGGTGTTTCTGGTCACCCTATTACTTATACTGTTGCTACTGGTGATACGGCTATTCTTAGTGGACAAGAATATGGATTTGAACTTTTCGATGTTAGCTGGATAATAATTGAAGGTTTTGATATTGATTCTACTATAAAGTCTGGAATAGAGTTAGATACAGTGACTGATGTTATCATTCGTGATAATAATGTTACCAATTCGGGTAAACGGGGCATTGAGATAAAATATTCCAATAACGTGTCAATTTCTAATAATGAAGTAGCTACATCGTTTGACTATGGGGTTTATGTTCAAAACTCTAGTGTTATTACTGTGTTAGATAATTATGTGTCGGAGTCTGGGCTGCCTGTTCGGGGATTTGCCAAGAAGGGTATTTTTTTCAATAAGGCAATTGATTCATTTATTATTGGCAATACATCGGAGTCAAACACCAATACGGGTATCTCACTTGCTAATGGTAGTAATAATAATCAGGTTATTGGTAATGATGCTTTTAATAATGCTCGTGTTTACGTAAGAGCAGCTCCTGGTATTGAAATTCGAACCAGTACTAACAATACTTTAGAAGCTAATGAGGCCTATGATAATGAAGATACAGGTATTCAGTTGTATCCAGGGTCAGTAGCTAATTTAATTAAAAATAATATTTCGTACAACAATGGTGATCACGGTATTGATATATTAAATAGTATAGAAAATTCTATTATTAATAATACTGTATACAAAAATACTACGTCAGGGATAAATGTTGAAGGCACATCAACAGGCACTATAATAGCAAATAACATTGCGGTTGATAATGCAATCAACAGCCCTCGTACTCGAGGCAACATACGTGTTGATAGTACATCAATACCTGGTACGTCAATGGACTTTGATTTGCTTGATATGAGCATACCATCCAACGTTATGATTACGTGGGGTGTCGGTGTGTATTTTTCTTTAGTTGATTTTCAGGTAAGTACAGGGCTAGAAACAATGGGTTTACAGGCTGATCCTGCTTGGGAAAGTCAGGACACGGGGGATTTTCGTTTGATTGATGGGTCACCTGCGATAGACTCAGCTGACTCGAAGATAGGTTTAGATAGAGATTTTAATATGCTTGCACGGGTTGATGATCCGATGACCATCAATACTGGCATTGGACCCTTTTCTTATTATGACAGGGGAGCTCATGAATTTCGGGTGGAAAATATTCCTCCGACAGTATCTATCATTAAACCGTATAACAACACTACGGTGTTAGGCCAAACGGCTATGTTTGCCAGCGCAGATGATCTTGATGGTACTGTGACAGGAGTACAGTTTCGGATGGATGGTATTGCTATTGGAGCGGAAATTATAACAGAGCCTTATTCCATTATTTGGGATAGTACCACTGTTGTTGATGGTGCGCACAAGTTAACAGCTGTAGTCACAGATGACGAAGGTAGTAGCATTGAGTCTGATGTTCATCATTTAACAGTTGCAAATATCAAGCCAGTGCAGTTAACGTTTATTGCTACAGATGATGCCTATATTAAAGAATCCAGTCCAACAAATGTAAGAGGTACATCTAGTAAGGTTTGGCTTGATGCTCTGCCAAATAGGTATGAGATTTTAATGAAATTTGAGATTACTGGGATAGGCGCAAGACCTATTAATGATGTTAAATTAATATTACAAACTGCCAGTTCTTCTGTTAATGGTGGAGACGTGCATCAAATTGTTGATAACAACTGGTCTGAATTAACTGTAAATTGGAATAATGCACCGGCTTTTGATCTTCAATCTATTGGTAATCTAGGCGTAGTTAATAAGGGGGCGGCAGCTGTTCTTGATATGACCTCAGTGATTACCGGTGATGGTGTATATAGTATTAGAATACGTGCACTTTCTGAAGACACTGCGGGATATTATGCTAAAGAAACCGTAGGATTTGAGCCAATAATATCTATTCTCACAACAGAAGAGATAAGCAAATGCGAAGTAGAAACGACTGCAGGAATGGAAGAGGTAGGCTGTGATCTTGATGATCTTGATGATCTTGATGATACTGTGAGTTTTGATGGATTTAACCAAAGCGAAGATGACTTGAAGGGATTACCTCTTGAACCTGTTTTAGCAGGAAGTTAAGTTTAAGCGTTATGTTAGATGTAAATGTTCGGTGTAAACCATTAGTGCGGTGAAAGAATATATAGCAATTTTAATTCAAAATTAAAACAGAGTATTCTATGTTGTATTTGTAATTTACTAATTAAACTTCAATAGTTTAATTATGATCTTGATAGGATTGCCATAAAGGCTTATCATTTTTTGTAGAAAGCCTAATGTTTTGACTGATACTTGTTTGGTAAAATTTAGCTTTTTCTAGTCCTGCTTACTCTAAGCAGGCTGCTTTTAGTTCAAATCAATATTCAACGGAGTTACTATGGCCGCTATAGAAGTTTTTTTTTTCAATGAATAACCCTAATTCCACTTGTACCGCTGCTGCATTGACATGGTCCTACATGTTGTTGGCAGAATCGGCGACGCCAAAAGCTAGTCTTTTCGAGGAGACTGATCCTACGATAATACGCAATATGGATAATATTAAAGACTCTGATGCTGATCCGGAAAAACAGATTTCAATCATGGGTTTTGAGAAAATAATTATTAGATCAAATGCTGTGATCAGCTCAACCGAAGTGGCAGAGGCTTTTAAAAATAATTCACCCCATGTGGGTATTTTTTGGAATAACTTCCATACCATGGGGTATTCATATAATCATCTTAACAAACAATTTTTTGATAATAATGTAGGGTTGTTTAAAGCAGAGAAAACTAAGGATATTGTCGCAAAAATGGAACAAATTCGAAATGACAATGGATATGGTAATTGGGAGGGATACTTAGTGATCAAGTTGTTACCGAGAGTAAGATTAACTTGAAGCCAGAGAATTAAAAAAAATTGGGTAAAATCTCCTTGGAGGCAGACCTTTTTACTTCGCTCGGTCATGGATGCAGTCTTGATCGCGCGAAGTATAAATACAAATAATCCATTGCTGTTGCGCTAGCTGTATAATACAGCTTTTTTTCGGTTTTTTTAATGCCCAGTCACGAAGTAATTAAGCAACTTTCAAAACAGTTACAGTCATGTATGAATGTTGATAGGCACCGGTTCAAACGGCAATTAGACCGTTGTCGTTCCGAGCTTAAAAAAGGTGGGGCAGTAGAATCTAAGCTTACTGCATTAAATGGACAAATAGAGCAATCTATAGCGAAACGGAATAAACGTAAAGCCAGTATTCCCGTTATAAATTATCCTGATTTACCGGTTTCAGACAAAACAGAAGATATTGCTGAATTAATTAAGAAAAATCAGGTATTAATTCTGTGTGGAGAAACGGGCTCGGGTAAAACCACTCAGTTACCCAAAATTTGCTTGCAAATTGGCAGAGGTGTGAATGGTTTTATTGGGCATACGCAACCCAGGCGAATTGCAGCTAGAACCGTAGCCGATAGAATTGCTGAGGAACTGGGCCAGAAAATAGGTCAATCAGTTGGTTATAAGGTACGATTTCATGACAAAACGCATGATCAGTCTCTGATTAAATTAATGACTGATGGTATTTTATTAGCTGAATCACAAAATGATCCTTATTTAAATCAATATGACACCATTATTATTGATGAGGCGCATGAACGCAGTTTAAATATTGATTTTTTATTGGGTTATATGCGTTGGTTGTTACCTAAACGACCTGATTTAAAATTGATTATTACTTCTGCAACGATTGATCCTGAGCGCTTTTCCAAACATTTTAACAATGCACCTATTATTAATGTATCAGGACGTACTTTCCCTGTAGAGATGCGATATAGACCTCTTGAGTTGATAGAAGAGGATGATGAAACTTCGGCTGATTTGCAACAGGCGATTGTGGATGCAGTGGATGAGCTACATCGAGATATACCGGGTGATATTCTTATTTTTCTGAATGGTGAGAGAGAAATTAGGGAAACCACTGAATCTTTAAAAAAACATAACCCAGCTCATTGTGACATTCTACCGTTATATTCAAAGCTGAGTGTTAGTGAGCAGGACCGCGTTTTTAAACCAAAGGGAAAGCGCCGTATTGTACTTGCCACTAATGTGGCGGAAACTTCTTTAACAGTACCAGGTATCCGAAGTGTGATCGATACCGGGCATGCACGTATCAGTCGTTATAGTCATCGTAGTAAAATCCAGCGTTTGCCGATAGAAAAAATTTCTCAAGCCAGTGCTAATCAAAGGGCAGGGCGTTGTGGCCGGGTAGCGGATGGTATATGTATAAGGCTATATTCTGAGGAAGACTTTTTAGCGCGACCTGAATTTACTGAGCCAGAAATTTTGCGGACTAATTTATCCGCAGTTATCTTGCAGATGACAGCACTAAAATTGGGTGATATTGAAGACTTTCCTTTTGTAGAGCCGCCTGAAGATAAAATGATCCGGGATGGTAAAACCTCATTACAGGAGGTGAATGCCTTAGATAAGGCAGGAAATATTACAGCGATGGGGCGGCAATTGGCTAAAATACCAACGGACCCCAAGTTAGCTAGAATGTTGTTAGCGGCTGATAAACAGAATTGTTTGACCGAAGTTGCTATTATTGTTTCTGCATTAAGTATACAAGATCCGCGTGAAAAGCCTGCTGATAAAATGCAGCAAGCTGATAGTAAGCATGCTGAATTTAAAATTGATGATTCTGACTTTTTAACAATTCACAATATCTGGAACATATTTGAAATCCAAAAGAAACAGCTATCAAATAATAAGCTAAGAAAATATTGTAAAGAGCATTTTTTATCTTATGTTCGCATGCGTGAGTGGTTTGATATACATGCTCAGATTATGCAAGTGATTAAGGGTGAATTAAAGTTAAAACCTAATACCAGTGATGCCGGGTATGAAGCAGTTCATTGTGCTTTACTGCCTGGATTATTATCAAATATTGGTTTTCGGCATGAGCAATATGAATATCTGGGTGCTAGGAATCTAAAATTTTTCATTTTTCCAGGATCAGGGCAGCATAAGGCTAAGCCTAAGTGGATTATGGCTGCTGAACAAGTGGAAACATCTAAAGTTTATGCCAGGACTGTGGCAAAAATTGAACCGCAATGGATAGAGCAGTGTGCTCAGCATTTAGTTAAATCCAGTTATTATGAACCGCATTGGGAAAAGAAAGCAGGGCGTAGCGCAATTTATGAGAGAGTCTTATTATATGGTTTGACTCTTCAACCGAAAAAAAAGATTCCTTATGAGCACGTTGATCCCAAAGCGGCCAGAGAAATATTTATTCGTTGTGGCTTGGTAGCCCAGGATTATCATAGCAATGCGCCTTTTTATAAAGCCAATAAAAAACTATTAGAAGAAGTTGGATATATTCAACACAAAGGCCGGCGAGTTGATTTAATTGAAGATGAAGAATGGTTATATCAGTTTTATGATCAAAAATTACCCGAACAGGTGGTCAATGGCATTACCTTAGATAAATGGCGCAAGCAGGCTGAGAAAGAAACACCTAAACTTTTGTTTTTGACCAAGGAAGATTTAACACGAGATGAGGATGAGCACATTAGTGAATGGGATTTTCCAGACCACAAAAATGTTGCTAATTTAAAGATAGAGCTACAATATCGTTTTGAACCCGGGCATGATGAAGATGGAGTGACGGCAATTATTCCGGTACATCAGCTTAATCAAATATCAAATCAGCCATTTGAATGGTTAGTGCCTGGTTTGCTTGAAGAAAAAGTCATTGCATTAATTAAATCATTACCTAAACAGGTTCGTAAGTATTTTGTTCCTGTGCCACAAACGGCTAAAGCTTGTCTGGAGATAGAGCCTAATTTTACAGGGTCCTTATATGACTGGATTGCTATGCGTTTGCGTAAATTGACAGGCGAAGCGATTCCGTTAACCGAATGGAACCCTGGTGCGCTTAGTGATCACCTGAAAATGAATTTTAGAGTGGTCGATGAAAAGGGGCGCTCAATTGGTTATGGGCGAAATTTAAAAGCCCTACAAAATAAATATACAGAAACTGCGGGTGATAGTTTTAACCAAATCGCAGCCGAAGAGCTGAACTTTACGGGATATATAGAATGGGCTTTTGATGATCTTCCTGAAACCTACTCATTTATGCAAAAGGGGCAGTCTTTTGTTGGTTTTCCAGCGGTAATTGATGAAGGCGACGCAGTGGGCGTGCGCATTTTTGACACACGTGAAAAAGCAGAAATTGCCCACAAGGAAGGACTGGTTAGGATATTTCAATTGCAGTCGCGTAAAGAAAGTCAATATGTAACAAGGAATTTGCCAAAATCTACAGCAGTGGAATTGACTTATAATAATTTAGCTGTTCATCCTGTTGTAAAAAATAGAACGGGCGGTATATTTAAAGAAGACATATTATTTATTGTTATAACGGCTGCTTTTCTGGATGAGGGTGATATTCGGACGCGATTGGCGTTTGATGATAGTTTGAAAAATAACAAAAAGCACATGATGGGCTTTGCCAATGAAATTGGGAAAACTATTGTTGATGTTATGGAAAGAGTCCGAGTGATCAATAAACTGTTAACGCAACCACGTATCCAGAAGGAAGTGGCGGATGATATTACGCAACAATTAAATTTATTGGTTTATTCAGGTTTTATTCGCCATACACCCTATAATCAACTTAAATCTTTTCCGCGTTATTTAAAAGCCATTGAATATCGCTTGGATAAACAAAAAGACGATAAGCAAGCGATGCAACAGTTAAATCGCTATTGGAAGCGTTATTGGGCTGATGTTGAACAAAAAACTAAAAAAAGCATTGTTATCCCTGAACAGGATAAGTTTCGATGGGATCTTGAAGAATTAAGAGTTTCATTGTTTGCCCAGCAGCTTAAAACTGCTTACCCTATTTCAACAAAAAGGCTGGATAAAGTCTGGGATGAGAGGGGGTGATTTTGTTAGTTTCTGATGATTATTGTTGTTTAAGGGTAAATATTTATGCGCAAGCGTATTAAAAAATATTTGTTGTTTTTTTTCGGCCTGCTATTTATGCTTCTCGGGATTATTGGTGCGGTGCTTCCCATTTTACCTACCACGCCTTTTTTAATTCTTGCGCTAGCTTGTTTTGCTAATAGTTCCCCCCGTTTTCATCGTATGTTATTAAACAATCGTTACTTTGGAACTGCGTTGAGGCAATGGGAAAAAAATCGAACCATTAGTCGTGCATCAAAGATTAAGGCAATGATATTAATCGTCCTTACCTTCACCATCTCTATTGTTATATTACATGGTAAAATTCAGCTACAACTCCTGTTAATAACAATAGCATCCATTTTGTTGGTATTTATGTGGCGACTAAAAGAAGCTGACAAAATATCAGTTCCAATCGAGGATGAATAGTTATACCAACCATTACTTTTTATCTGAGCGGGTTGAGACCGGGAACGAAAAAATGGCGCAGCCAATCAGAAAGGATACTGCATGATTCCAATTAGAGACAATATACACTGTAATACGACCCCGTATGTTAGCTGGGCAATAATGGCAATATGTATAGCCGTTTTTTTTCTAATGAAAATGATGCCTGAAGAAACGCTTCGGCGGGTGACTTATTTATACGGCATGGTACCTATTCGTTATTCAAATCCTGAATGGGCAATTTCTTTTGGTTTACCACCTGATGGGTATTTGTCTTTTTTGACTAGTTTGTTTTTACATGGTGGTTGGGTACATATCATTATTAACATGTGGTTTATGTGGATATTTGCTAAAAATATTGAAGACAGAATGGGGCATGGGAATTTTTTAATTTTTTATTTGCTGTGTGGTTTATTAGCCACTTTTATTCAATGGTATTTTGATCCTGAATTAGTTATTCCTGTTGTCGGGGCCTCTGGTGCAATCGCAGGTGTATTGGGGGCTTATTTTTTTATTTATCCTTATGCCAAGGTGGTTATCTGGTTTCCTTTATTTCTTTTACCCATTTTTTTTGAACTTCCTGCGATCGCATTTTTAGGTTTTTGGGTCATCATACAATTACAAAAAGCAACGACAGCAATGATGTTTGACATTGTGACAGCAGATGTTGCCTGGTGGGCTCATTTGGGTGGGTTTGTAGTGGGAGCCATTTTACATCCTTTGTTTATAAACAATGAAACTGAAGAATGAATATACTTTGTTTGCTGTAAATATTAAAAAGCTAAGCAGAATAAGATATAATAGTGGAATTTACTTTACTTAGTTTTGTTTGATTTTAATCACATTCGATTTGAATGAAACTTTTTCTATTACTGCAGGAAATTCACATATTATGAAAAAAGTTAATGTCGCTTTGGTAAGACTGCTTCAGTTTGTTGTTTTTGTTATTTTTACATTTATGGTTTTAGCCTATTTTGGTGCAATGATTTTGGTTCCACTTGATTTGGTTGTATTAATTATTAATGTTTTGGGCGTGGTTGGCATTGGCAGTCTTATTGCTGCAATTATTGCGGTTCCTGTGGTTGCTTATTTAGGTTTGATAGTCTATAAAACACCAGGGTTAGTGCAAATTATTGTAGATACAGGTCTTGATTTAGTTAATACTGGCAAGCGACGTGTTGAAGCATTTAATGAAATTGCAGAAAGTGTAAAAGGGTAGTTTCTTGCTCTGAATTAAGGGAGCGTTTTTTGGAACGCTCCCTTTTTTTGTTTTAACACTTTGATAACCACAGAAAGCGTTATAAAATGTGCTATAGCTTTGTAGGAGCGTCCGCGCGCCTTACAGGCCAAATACTCCTCACCCAATTGGTAACGGTGTCCGACATATAGTCACAAGTAGGTCATTAAAACAGGCCGAAGCTTGCACTCAAAGAGCCATGGGACACTTTCTTTAAGAAAATTGTTTTTTAAGAATCGCCAAGCCTGTTTGGTTATTTTAGAGAGTTTTG
>JBJPGG010000161.1:0-6199 GCA_048595505.1 Methylococcaceae bacterium | reverse complement strand
TCTTGAATGCTGATTTGTTTTTGCATTCGTGTGATAGCCTTGGGACATATTAATTCCTTTGTGGTGAAAGTTTTAAATATGTTATCAGGGCTGTCCTTTATTTTTTTAAATCAGGTATAACGTGGTGAAACTATACAAATAAGGGCCCCTCTCCCTGCCGTATTGATGCTTTTAAATCACGTTGTAACTCAGCTGTTAACTGTTCTATTTGAGCTAATTTTTTATGTAATTTGCCATAAACCCAGGCTAAAATCAGCCCAAAAACAATACCTACTTTAGCAATAAACCATGTTTTTATTGGTGTATGCCCTTGTAATGACACGACTAACTTCCCTGATATATAATCGAAAGCGGTCATATTTTCCACCCCATGCTCATGATAATAAACAAAGTCATACAAAGGATAAAAAACTAAAACACCAACTACACCGCCTATCAAGGCGGCTAAAAAATACAATCTCAATTGCATTTTGAACAACCGAAACAATAAAACTATATATCTTTTCATAAAAATTTATTAAAGCAGTCACATAAAAAACAATATTTCAACACTCTTCAGGTTCAATTAGGAAGCTATCATTCTTTATTGACTAGCCAATAGGTAACTCCCAGTGCTAATACTACCGTTGCTGATGCAAAAATATACATGGGCGTCAGTTCTTTAAAATCAAACACAATTACCTTTCTGGATATCGCCATTAAAGCAGTGGCTATGACCAATTTTACTGGCAAAACATCATCCCTTATATAAATTGTGATGTTTATGAAAATTTCAATGGCAATTAATACTGCTAAAAAAGCACCAAAGGTTGCAAAAATATCTGAAATATTTAACAGATACATTGGAGGCGTCATCAATCGTTGATAAAGTACATAGATAACATCACCTACCCCCCAAATAATCACTAATGCCATTAGAATAGCAAGTACTTTTACTGCCAGCCTAATTGTCACATGTAGAAACTGTATTAATGGGTCTTTATGCTCATCTGGTAATTCAACATGGTAACTATTTTCAGTTTTATTATCTTTATCCACTTTTCTTCCTTATTTGTCATTCTAGCAAGTTGTTGAAACCATAAACACTTGGACTGTAGCAGAAACGTGCATGAAATAACGTCATATGCCCGCGCAGAATTTTTACCAGGATCCTAAACATTAGCACTTCGGGCTATTTCATTAATCAATCGTTCCCTGTATTCTATACGTTCTGATTAGAGTTAGGGTTCTAAAATCATAATGAAAAATATACAACCAACACTTTCCTGGCAAAATTATCTTGAATTATGCAAACCCAAAGTGGTTGTACTCATTATTTTTACCGCAGTCGTCGGCATGTTACTAGCTGTTCCCGGCATGCCGCCTCTGGATCTTTTATTATTCGGAACTCTAGGTATAGGACTCGCCTCTTCCTCTGCAGCAGCCATCAATCATTTTATTGATCAAAAAGCTGATGCAGAAATGGCTAGAACTCAAAATCGTCCGTTACCTACTGGCGACCTAACCTCCAAAAATGTACTGGTTTTTGCTGCATTACTAGGGTTAATTGCAATGCTCATTCTGGTTATATTTGTTAATACTTTAACTGCGATGCTAACGCTGTTATCACTGATTGGTTATGCAATAATATATACAATTTACCTCAAACACTTGACCCCACAAAATATTGTGATTGGAGGTGCTGCAGGTGCTGCTCCACCCGTTCTTGGCTGGTGTGCAATCACCGGAGAGATACATCCCCATGCATTATTGTTGTTCTTAATCATTTTTGTCTGGACCCCGCCCCATTTCTGGGCATTAGCGGTAGCAAAGCGTGATGAATATGCAAAAGCAGAAATCCCCATGTTACCCGTCACACATGGCCGGGAATTCACTCGATTACAAATCTTACTTTATACTGTACTACTACTTATTGTCACTCTACTCCCCTATTTAACAGGTATGAGTAGCCTAATATATCTTGCTACTGCACTCATTTTAGGCTTTGGCTTTATCTACTATGCAATCAAAATGATGCGCAATAAAGATAATAAAACAGCAATGAAAACATTCTTCTATTCTATAAATTATTTAATGATCATGTTTGCTGCGTTATTAATAGATCACTACTTTCCTATCTCCTTTTCGACATGAGTGAGCAACAGCAAGAACATCCCTTTGCCGAATTCGTAAAAATACTTGGCAAAGGAAAAAGAGGCTCTCGCCCACTGACACAAGATGAAGCATACCGTGCAATGAGCATGATTTTGGCGAATCAAGTTGAACCCATTCAACTGGGCGCTTTTTTAATGTTAATGCGGATAAAAGAAGAAACAGCAGAAGAACTTGCAGGTTTTGTACAAGCCTCACGTGAATCATTTCTTATTCCAAAACATAATATTAAAGTTGACCTGGATTGGTCATCCTATGCGGGAAAGCGCCGCCATTTACCCTGGTTTTTACTGTCGACTTTGCTATTGGCTGAGAATGGCATCAAAATTTTTATGCATGGTGCAGGTGGTCACACAGAAGGCCGAATATACACCAATACTGTCTTAAAATATCTAGGCTATAACTGTGCAACAAACATAGAAGAATCACTATTACAAATTAAAGAACATAATTTCAGCTACCTTTCGCTAGAACACTTTGGCCCAAAACTCTATGAGATGATAAATCTTCGTCCATTAATGGGTTTACGCTCACCTGTTCACACTCTTGTCCGCCTACTAAACCCTCTCAATGCATCTCATGCTATTCAGGGTATATTTCACCCTAGCTACAGACAAGTACACCAACATGCTGCTCTGTTACTAAATACCCCCAGCATGGCTGTTCTTAAAGGTGAGGGCGGTGAAACTGAGCGTAATCCAGATATGGATTGTCTGGTTCAATCCGTTCAAAACAATGAATTAATAGACGAGCTTTGGCCCGCTATTTTTGCTCGTCGTCACGTTAAACCAGATAATCTTGACCCACAGTTACTAGCCCAACTGTGGCATGGAACGATCAATGATGAATTTGCAGAATCAACTATAGTCAGTACCACAGCGATTGCATTAAAATTAATGGGAAAAGCAGGCACACAGCAACAAGCTAATGATATAGCAACACAGTATTGGTTGAATAGGCGCTCATTAAGTAACTAAGCTTTATTCTATTTTGTTAATAACTCGCTTAAAACTCATCCTGAACAAGTGGTACAATTAATAAAACATAAGAAAAATAAAAAATCAGCATGCAACAACAATCCAAAAATACTTGCCTGGCTCCAGACACATTAGTAGATTACTATGAAATTCGTGGGACTTTAAATGTAGATATATTTGGTTTCACCTATAAAGCATGGGATAGTAAACACAGCCGTTTAGTCGTACTTAAAGAATACTTCCCCACAGATATCGCCGTTAGAATTGGTAATTCTAATTCAATAGAAGTAGACAAATCTAACACTGATGACTTTCAGTATGGTTTAAACCAATTTTTAGATGAAGCAAATACTCTAACAAAGTTTCATCACCCAAATATAGTAACTGTTCATAACCGCATACAAGCCAATAACACTAGCTATTTATGCATGGCATTGCCACATGGCCAAACTCTTGCAAAAAAACTTGTTGAACAAGGCGGCACACTGCCTGAAAAAGATCTCATTCCTATTGTTAATGCGATGGTTTCAGCACTGCAGTATAGTCATGGGAAAAACCATTTACATGCAAATATCTCTCCCGAAAACATATTCTTAAGAGATTCTAGCTCCCCTGCACTCATCAATTTTGCTGTTGCCCGACGAGCTATCGCCGTCCAGTTAAAAAAACTTCCAAACATAAACAGTTCAGGGTACACATCTTATGAACAATATGAATACAATCTCGACAAACAAGGTGCATGGAGTGATTTTTATGCCTTAGGAGCAACACTATACCGATGTATTAGCGGCAAAACCCCTGTCAATGCAAAAACACGATACACTAAAGTTTTTAAAAAAAAGCTGCCCGACCCATTAATTCCAGCATTAACTTTAGGCCAAGGTGTTTATTCAAAGGACCTGCTCGCCCTAATTGATTGGATGCTTGCGCCAACTTCAACGGATCGCCCTCAAAATACAGCAGAAATTATTTCCAAAATAGATCAAAACCCTTCAGTTTTTGGTCCCAAGACTCCAGTCGATGCAGATATCTTCTCCCATCATTTAGCCAGTCCACTGATTAGCAAAACCAAACAAGCAAGTTCTAAAACTACCCTCAAAGAATCTGTTATACAGCAGCCTGTTCCTAAACCACTATTAATAAACAATCAAGAAAATAGTGAAACGGTTCAACAAGAAGTCAAAGTCATTCCACAAAAACAGCCCCTGGAATCAGAATCAGAGCCCGAACAACAGGCTTTCATATCCAACTCAGATTTAATTATTGTTGCTCCTCCGTCTTCTGAAACAGATCAACAAAAGAATCTCACAACCATTGAAAAACCATACATTTCTGATTTATTCGCCGAATCTGCTGACAATGAATCGAGCTCAAAAGAACTAAAATACTGGTTAGCCTTTATTTCCTTCTGTATTATTATTGCGATCATCAGCATTAGTCAAAAACAAAACCTACAACGACTTATAGGCTACATAGCAGATGAAACACCTATAACTACAGCTAAAAAAACGGGACAAGAAAACAAAGATCAAGTAACGCCGAGAGCAAACAACAAAAAACAGCCAGCAGTAATAGAACACAAACAACAAAACATATCAAAAAAACTGCAAACAAAAAAATCCCCGGAAATACAAACTATTTTGAGCAAGGCAGCGGCTAATATCAAACAAATGCGACTCAGCACACCAGCAGGCAACAATGCTTTAGAAAAATACCAGCATGTATTACAACTACAACCCAACAACAAAGAAGCACGACAAGGCCTGATTGATATATCAGACCAATATCTGCTACTAAGCAACAAACTGCTAAAGCAACAAAGTTATTCCAAGGCCAGACTCTACTTAAACAAAGCCAAAGCGATACAACCATCCAACCCTAAAGTTATTGAAACAGAAGACAAGATAAATGCTGTCGAAAAAAATAGTTCGAAAAAATACCCTAGCATCTTAAGAGTAAAGCCAGAAAAATTTTCATTCGATATTGATATGGTATGGGTTGTACCGGGGTGCTTTCAAATGGGGGACAATGAAATTTATGCAACTGAACATCAAGTTTGTCTAACATCAGGTTATTTCATCGGAAAATATGAAGTCACTCAAAAACAATGGCTACAAGTAATGAAGGATAATCCTTCTACTTTTAAAAGAAAGAATAATCCTGTAGAAAATGTCAGCTGGAATGAAGTTCAAACATTTATCTATAAATTGAATAATTTAAGCAATCAAAAATACCGATTACCAACTGAAGCCGAATGGGAATATGCTTGTCTTTTTAATGGAACGACTCAAAAATTCTGTGGTAGTGATAATGCCGATAAAGTTGCCTGGCATAAAGATAATTCCGATAACAGCGTTCATCCCGTTGGTCAAAAAAAAGCAAATCATCTGGGCCTTTACGACATGAGTGGTAATGTCTGGGAGTGGGTACAGGACTGGTATTCCTCAGACTATTATTCTGTTAGCCGTGTCAACAATCCTAGAGGGCCCTCTGAAAGCTCAGGGCATGTGGTTCGCGGAGGAAGTTGGTTCAGCGGTAACGATGTCCTACGCTCAGCCTATCGTGTTTGGTATGGTCCCAACGTCCGTGTCAGTTACCTGGGGTTTCGCCTGGTCAAATCAAAGTAACTATTGTTGATTTAAAGTGTTGGAAAAATCAGAGCATTTACTTGCTCTGGGAGTTATACTTTGCGCGGTCACGGATACAAAATTTATAGCGAGTTGTTTTTATTGATAGAAACGACTGTACGGATACAAGAGGTAGAGCACGCAGAAGCAGTTGCCGAGGCGCTGGAATGGGCGCATAGCAAGCTACGCAACCATTTCTGCGACGCAGTCTATCAGCATAAAACGGCCGATAGAAATCCGCATCCGAGACCGCGCGAAGTATATACAAATAGTCTATAATTAAAACGTGAGATATAAACAATCTCCTGATTAGCAAGGATCGTCAGCCAAAGTATTTTCCATGAGTGGATGAGGCATGGACTTCCGGCTAAAATCTCTAAAAGAGAGGTCTAGGCCATGAAATCAATTGAATTTTATTTTAAGCTTGGGTGAAGATCTTTACTG
>JBJPGG010000160.1:0-40351 GCA_048595505.1 Methylococcaceae bacterium | reverse complement strand
AAGGAGAATCTATGCGAAAAACACAGTCAAATTTGACTGATGGTGAACACTTAGAGGTAAAATAACCAAAATCCAATGCGTGAACAAGGGAGGTGTTCACGATGGTAATTATGAGCGTTCACGATCATAAGAATACGCAATTCCTGCAGAACTTGCTCCCGGCGGGGTGATTGCTGGTAGGCGATCGAGTGGAGATGATTATTCTTATTCCATTGACCTTACCGCTAATAGTTTATTAACCCGTGGCGACCTTTATACCATCGGTTTTCGCTATATTAATTCTAAAGTGAATACGACATCATTTTCTATAAATACCCGATTTCCCGTTACCCGTGAATTTAGAATTAATCCAAGATTCAGGTTTGATTTACGGGATAATAATGGAACGACGCGTTGGACATATAGACCTTCTGTTCGTTTATCTTATAGGATGTTTAGATCGCTACAGTTTGAAGCAGAAGCAGGGGCTGAGTGGCAAAAGAGTGAACTACCTAGCAATGTGTCTGGTGATTTAGACCGGGTCAAAGGTTATTTCTTTATAGTTGGGTATCGTCTGGATTTTTAATATACCTCATCTTTCTTTCATCAATTAATTTGTTGCTGTGTTGTGATGAGGTGGTTTTAAATTAGAGATGATGGGTTATAATATGTTGTTTTTTTAGTAATAAAAGGGTTGTACATGCAAATTGCAGACAAACTAGCCGTTTCTATACATTATGTTCTTACCAATGCTACTGGTGAACAGTTAGACAGTTCTCGTGATGAAGATCCAATGGTTTATTTACATGGATCTGGTCAAATTATACCTGGTTTGGAAAGTGCGTTAAAGGGAAAGGTAGTGGGTGATAAATTTGTTGTTTCAATTCCACCTGCTGACGCCTATGGTGAAAGACGAGATGACATGTTGCAAGTGGTTGCTAAGACTATGTTTGAAGGGATAGAGAAAGTTGAAGAAGGCATGCAGTTTCATGCTGATGCTAGTCAGGGGGTTAGTGTTGTTACTGTAACCAAAGTGGATGGTGATGATATAACGATTGATGGCAATCATCCTTTGGCAGGCGAGTCCCTGACATTTGATGTTGAAGTCATGGATATTAGACCTGCTACAGAAGATGAGTTAAGTCATCAGCATATACATGGTGAAGGTTGTAATCATTAAGATTTAAAATCTTCGTAGCTATTCAGCTCCCCCCTGATTCGCTCCATAACTGTGTTGAAAGTGCTCATTTACATTTGTAAACTGCGCGCTTTCGCCTTGTTATAAAGCAAATCAGTGGCAATCTGAATAGCTACATGAGGTTAGCTGGATAGTTTAAAATCTTTTTGTATCAAAGTAAGAAAACAAGCGGCTGAGATACCAGATGAAGCAAATATCATGCACATTACCATAATCTGGTATCTGGCAGCTATAAATGGCGAAACCCCTGATAATATTTGACCTGTCATCATACCGGGTAAGGAAACTAGACCAACGGCCAAAAGCGCATTAATGGTTGGAATTAATGCGGCATTAAAGGCAATATTCCTGGCTCGAATAATATCATTATTATTGTTAAGCTCAGACTGAAACCTTTCAGCTGCTAAACTAATACTATTCATGGAATTGGCTAAAATCATTCCGCCTAATGGAATAATATAGCGGGGTTGATACCAGGGTGTTATTTCTAAAACACCTAGTACAATGATTGATAAAGTGAGTCCACTGGCTATTATTAAAGAAAATGCTGCTTTGCCAAGTAATTGTCTGCGCTTTGTTTTAACAGTTCCTAATGCAATCCAGCTAGAAAAAAGTAACATAACCATTAAGAGCAATAGGGTGACTTGAGCTGAGTCTGAAGCAAAAATTGTATTTAAAAAATAGCCGACTATGAGTAATTGAACTAACATTCGGCTTATTGCATAAAAAGCATGAGCCGTATTTAGTTTCCACTTAATAAGGATAATTAATACGACTGCAACTGGAATAAGGGTATATGCCAGGTTAGTTAAAGGGATGGTGTCAATATTATTCATATATTAGGGGTGTTTATGCGCTATTTGATTTTATTATGTCTTGTTATTCCATTTTATACTGCTGCTGACACTTCCTTATGGAAAGTCAGTAAAGGTAATTCCGAGTTGTATATCGGAGGCACTATTCATCTGTTAAGTGCCAGTGACTATCCTTTGCCTGTGGAATTTGAACAGGCTTATAAACAGGCACAAACGATTGTTTTTGAAACTGACCTGACCGCTATGGTTCAACCAGATGTGCAACAAAAAATGATACAACGGTTAATGTACCATAATGGCAAGGTGCTTAAAGATGATTTGCGAGCAGAAACCTACCAGGCTTTAGTCGATTATGTCACTTCCAAAGGGTTAATGATTGAATTAATAAATCAATTTAAACCGCCTTTGGCAATAATAACTTTGCTGATGACTGAATTACAGCGTTTAGGTATGGCAAATACGGGGGTGGATAATTATTTTAATAAAAAGGCAATGGCTGATGGTAAAGATTTAGATGAATTAGAAAGTGTGCAAGTCCAGTTAGATGTTATAGCAAACATGGGTAAAGGCCAAGAAGATGAAATGATTTTAAGCACGATAGCTGAAATGAAGGAGTTGTCATCAATTATGAAGGATATGAAAGCGGCATGGAGAAAAGGAGATATAAAGCAGTTGGAAAAAATCGGAATTTCACCCATGAAAAAAGATTTTCCTGATTTATATCGATTGCTATTAGTTGATAGAAATAATGACTGGGTGCCTAAAATAGAAGCATTACTTGCAACACCAGAGACAGAATTTGTATTGGTAGGGGC
Source organism: Methylococcaceae bacterium (assembly GCA_048595505.1). Taxonomy (GTDB): domain Bacteria; phylum Pseudomonadota; class Gammaproteobacteria; order Methylococcales; family Methylomonadaceae; genus QPIN01. The sequence goes on along the minus strand of JBJPGG010000160.1, from coordinate 37,544 downwards.
TTTGCATTTAGTGACGAAGGACGGGGTAATTTCAAAATTACGTGCGATGGGATATAAGGTTGAGTTGTTTTAGTTGGGATGATTCAACTTGTTCCTACGCCATGAATTATTTATCATGCTAGACTTAACATTGATTTTAGAAAACTGTGATTTTTGTGTTAATTGAATGAATAAATACGTTAGCCAAATAGTATTGTTTATTTTATTGATTTCCAGCATTTTCAATTCGGTGAGTTTTGCAGATGAAGCACAAAACCTTGAATATAAGCTTAAGGCTTTATACATCATTCGATTGTCTAAATTTATCATCTGGCCAGAAAGTCCAAACAAAAATAGTTTCAAAATATGCATTGACTCTAAAGATCAAGTTGCTATTCAGCTAAAAAAAACGACTAAAACAGATATTAATGGTCGTAAACTCGAAATTATCGATCCTCCTGTTGATTTCTCAATTGCACAATGTGATTTTCTGTATTTTTCAAGTGGTTTGATTGATTCAGCAATCGTTAATATTCCGGTTGTTACCATCAGCAGCCACAAAAATTTTGCCGAACAAGGCGGAATGATTGAGTTTTATATTGATGATTCCAAAGTAAGAATGAAGGCTAATTTACAAGTTGTTAACCGAGCCGGGATTAAGCTTAGTTCAAAATTAATTAGACTGTTAAAGATTGTTAAACAACTGGAAGTACGAGATGAATAAATTTTATTTCCGGAATACATTATCAATTAAGAAAAAAATGATGTGGGTGACTTCGGTGGCTGTTGGCTTTTCATTGTTTTGGGTTTTGATTTTGTTTATTACTCTAAATTCTGAAAATGAATGGTCAAAATTAAACACCCGGCTAACGATTCAAGCAGAAATTATTGCTAATAACAGTATGCTCACTGTTGTTTTTGATGATTCGTCAGCGGCTAAAGAAATATTGACTGCACTACAAGCAGATAGAAGTATTATCAATGCAAAAATCATAACGAACACGGGTGCTGTGCTCGCATATTTTGAATCTCCTCAGGCTAAAAACAATAATCAATTTAGTAAGGTACCCATTACTTTATCCAAATGGCTGCGGAAAAGTATGCTGGTTGAACATGATATTAATTTTGAGGGCAATAAAATTGCGGTTGTTCAGATTTCAGCGGGTTTATTTGATTTGTACAGTAATAACCTTGAATATGTATCGATAGCCTTTATTGCTTCGTTATTATCGATGCTTATAACCTTATTGTTATCCAATGTGCTTCTAAAACGAGTAATAGCCCCTGTTATAAAGTTAACTAAGACGGCAAGGCAAGTCACAACGCTACAAAATTATGCGGTAAGAGCTGAGATTCTGTCTAAAGATGAAGTGGGTGAATTAACACGAAGTTTTAATGAAATGTTGGATGAAATACAACGTAAAGACCTGTTTCTAGAAAAAATAGTTGCTGAACGGACTTCAGAGTTAATTCAATTAAATAAAAAATTACAACATCAGGCCTATCATGATCCTCTTACAGGTTTGGCGAATAGAATGTTGTTTGATGATCGTTTGCAAATGGTACTAATACATGCGCAACGAATAGCAGGTAAGTTTGCTTTGATGTATTTTGACCTGGATCATTTTAAGACTGTTAATGATACGCTAGGGCATGATACTGGGGATGAATTGTTAGTTGCTGTTACCCGTCGAATGAAAGCAATTATTCGCGAAGATGATATGTTATGTAGGATTGGCGGTGATGAATTCACTTTGATATTGAATAATATAGAATCGATTGCTGATGTTGAATTGGTTGCACAAAAAATGCTGAGTGTTTTTTCAGAGCCGTTCTTTTGTAATGAACATGAACTCAGTATTTCCAGTAGTATTGGTATTAGCCTATATCCGCAACACAGTAGATCAAAAGATCAGCTTAAACAGTTTGCTGATATTGCTATGTATTATTCCAAGCAGTCTGGGAGGAATGATTATTGTTTTTTTATTGAGAAAATGCATTCAGAAAATTTGCAACGTATGGATAGTAGAGTGGTGATTAAAAAATCTCTTAAAACGGCCATCGAAAATAATGAATTGCAAATTTATTATCAGCCACAAGTAGATATGCATCGGCGTATTGTTGCTTTAGAAGCTTTAATACGATGGAAAGATGCAGAAAACAAAATGATCTCTCCTAGCATATTTATTCCTTTGGCTGAGGAGTCTGGGTTAATTCAGACTCTAGAGGAATGGGCTTTTATTGAAATTTGTCAGCATTATATGAAATGGCGCAATACGGGTTTACCCGATGTAAAAATATCTATTAACATTTCTGGGTACAGACTTCGACAACAGCACTTTAATCATTTTATTGAAACTACGCTTGAAAACTTAGGGGTTAGTCCATCTTTTTTGATTTTTGAAATTTCAGAGCAAGAAATCATGCAAAATTTGATAGAAACAGAAAAAGTTTTGAATCAATTGCATGATATAGGCGTCAAGATAGCAGTAGATAAGTTTGGTTCTGGTTATACATCATTGAATTATCTACAACAGCTACCGATAGACGAATTTAAAATTGATTCTCAATTAATACTTCTTCTTGATAGTAAGTATAATGAATCATCTATTGTTCAAGCCATTGTTGCTTTAGCTAATAGCTTAAATAAATCAGTAGTCGCAATGGGTGTAGAAAAAGAGGCTCAAGCAGTTTATTTAAAACAATTGAATTGTCATGCTATGCAAGGGTACCTCTTCGCTAAGCCTATGGAAGAAAAAGACATATCTAGGGTATTAGCGGGTACGTTGAGTTTATCAGAGGACATTGAAATTATGGATCTACGTTAAAGTACTATTAGCTATGATACTGTTTTTTAGTCATTTTACTTTACGCGGCAAACTGATTTTAGTCATTATGCTTTGCTGTACTATTGCTTTATTACTCAATAATTTGTTGATTTTTAGTGTGGAAACACTGGATTTTAAAAAAACCAAAGCTGTCCGCCTGTTGATACTTGCAGATGTCCTTGCAAATAATAGTACAGCAGCTTTAAAGTTTTTAGATAAGAGTGCTGCAACAGAAATATTACAATCTGCCAGTGTAGATCATTCGATTTATCACGCTGTTTTGCTAGATGAAAAATGTCAAGTTTTTGCAGAATATAAACATAAAGCATTGAATAGCAAACAAGCGTTAGAAACTGAATACAATTGTAAGGAGGGAGCGAATCATTACTATACCGATGATTTCTTATGGCTCTCAATTCCAGTTATGCTTGAAAGCCAGACAATTGGTTATTTATATATAAAAAGTAGTTTAATTGACTGGCATCAAAGATTAACTCGACAATTACAAGTTTTTTCTGTTTTGTTTCTTTTAACATTGCTTCTTGCATATTTATTTACCTTAAAATTACACACATACTTTTTAACGCCGATAAAAAATTTGCTATCAGCTATTCGGCATATTTCTGAACATAAAGATTACTCTGTCCAGGTTCAGGCACATACAAATGATGAGCTGGCTTTGTTGGCAGATGAATTTAATACAATGATTGCTAAAATTAACAGGCATGACAAGCTTTTAAGTAATCAAAACCTAGTCCTTGAACAAACAGTTAATCAACGGACTAAAGAGTTATTACAAAACCTTGAGCAACTTAAGCTTGCCAAAGAAACAGCTGAAATAGCCAGCCAGGCAAAATCAGACTTTCTTTCTCATATGAGTCATGATTTAAGAACGCCGCTAAATGGGTTGCTGGGTTATGTTCAGGTTTTACTGCGGAAAGAGGACTTTCCTGAAAAGTACCTCAATGACATCAATATCATTGGACAAAGTGGTCACTATCTTTTGAGTATGATCAATGATTTACTTGATTTAACGAAAATCGAATCAAATAAATTGGAGTTAAACCTTCATACCTTTAAAACGAGTGAGTTTCTGAACCCTATTGTAGATTTGTTTTCCCAACAGGCGCAGACAAAACAGTTTGAGTTTAGATATGAATCTGAAGGGGAACTACCCCTGGCACTATACGGTGATGAAAATAGGCTTAGGCGAATCATTAGTAATTTATTAGAAAATGCCTATAAATTTACTCAGCAAGGCTATATTGATTTTAAGGTAAGTTACATTGACAACTCACTGGTTATTGTGATCGAAGATAGTGGTTGTGGTATTAGTAAAAGTAATTTACAGAATCTTTTTCAGCCATTCAATCAATTTTCGAGGCATCATAATGATGGTGTGGGCCTTGGCTTATATATTTCACAATGTTTAGTTGAGTTGATGCAAGGAAGTTTGTCAATTAATAGTCAACTGGGTAAAGGAACGAATTGCCTTCTTATTTTGCCATTACCTGCACGTGAATATATTGATTCATCAGTAAACAAACCTGAATTTGTAAAGGGGTATCAAGGTGATGTAAAAACAGTTTTAATAGTGGATGATAATTTGAATAATCTTGCAGTACTAGAAGCAATGCTCAAACCACTTGGCTTTAATGTAGTTAGCGTAAATTCAGGACTATCTTGTCTGGGACGATTGCAGACATTACAGGTTGATATTATTTTAATGGATATGGTCATGCCGGTATTAAGTGGTACGCATACATGTACACGAATTCATCAGCTTGGACTAGAATATAAGCCAAAAATTGTTATGATTACAGCCAATGCGTTTGTGGAAGATCGTGAGAAAAGTTTGGCGGTTGGGTGCGATGATTTTCTTGCCAAGCCGGTATTACTAAACCAATTGCTTGATATTTTCCAAACACAGTTAAAGTTACAATGGATCTATCAACAAAATAGCCATACAACTATTAAAGAACAAATTATTTCATGGCCTTTGCGTATTTTGGTAGCCGATGACAGCGAGATCTGCCGTTTATTGATAGAGCATAATCTAAGAGAAACAGGTGCGGATGTCGAGTTTGCTGAACAAGGTGAGCAAGCACTGGATTTAATTCGGAGCACTGCATTTGATTGCATTATTTTAGATTTAAAAATGCCTTGTATGACAGGCGTGGAAATAGCAAACTATATTCATAACCATGAAACTAAAAATAGTCAGAGTTATTTAGTTCTTATGTCGGCTTCCAAAAATAATGAAATACACAGAGAGGTCTTAGAGGTGGGGTTTGATGCATTTTTAAATAAACCTATTGATTTTCAGCAATTGACCAACATAGTTAATGCAGCGTATAAAAGATCATTTTCATAAAACTGTAAATTTACATTAGTGATAATGTACTACAAGTGTGTAAGCAACTGACTGGAATAAAGTAATCAAATGCTGATTGTTGGTAAATACCTGTGATACCATCGATATACGCTTGGTTGCTATATTAAATGATCATCAAAAAAAGTGTTTTCCCCACTCAACTACATGCCATTTATGGTGATACTAGTTTGCTACGAATAAAAGTATAGTAGTACGTCATATTAGAATTAGCGGACTAAAGTTTGGCCTACAGTATTTATTAAACCAAAGATGTCATGATAATAGTGGAGGAATAAGGTGAATATTCATAGGAAATTTGAGATACGGTTCATCTGTAGTCAGACTTACTTGCTAAAATAAGTTGAATAACTTTAAGGTATAAGGAATGAATAAGAATTTTATAATGAGCGAAATTTACAGACTTATTGATATTGCAATGGCTTGGGCTGTTAGTCCAAAGTTTTATGCCCAGGGGACTGTTATTGTATTAGCGGTGGCTGCAGCAATGTTATTATCACTTTTGCTGTTAAAACGAGTGCTACTCTTCCGTGTGCAAGCAGAAGAAGGGGCATTCTTAGCAATTAGACGGACGGTATTTTCTCTACGTAAGTTATTATTCCCTATTTTCTGTGTTGTTTTTCTGGCGATAGCAATAGAAATTTCGTTAGTATTGGTTGAACAATCCTGGATGGTTAAAATTGCTCAGGGTCTCAGTGTCGTGTTATTACTGTATTCTGTTATTACCCGTTTTATTAAAAATACATTTATTAATGCAATTTTCAGATGGGTTGGAATTCCTGTTGCTATTCTATATGTCTTCGGTTGGCTGGATGATACAACACTTTTTCTAGATAGTATTGCGCTGGAATTAGGTAATATCAGATTGTCAGCATATGCATTGGCAAGAATTGTTATTTTTGGATCAATTTTATTTTGGTTGGGGCGAATATCCAATAATGCAGGGCAAAATGCAATTCGTAATAATGAAATGCTGGATATCCGAACTAAAGAATTATTCGCTAAACTTTTTGAAATTGCTCTGTATATAGCGGTTGGTTTGCTGCTATTACAAATTGTTGGACTTGATTTAACGGCATTAGCTGTTTTTGGTGGTGCCTTAGGTGTTGGGTTGGGTTTTGGTCTACAACAAATTGCCTCAAATTTTATCTCAGGAATCATAATATTATTAGACAGGTCTTTAACTGTTGGTGATTATATTGAACTTGAAAATGGTAAAGCCGGTTTTTTGCGTGAATTGAATATGCGTTCGTCCAATATTCAGACTTTCGATGGCAAGGTTATTGTGGTACCTAATGAGCAATTCATTACCACCACATTTACAAACTGGACTCATCAGGATAGTCGACAGCGTTATGATATAGAGTTTTCTGTTTCTTATGAAAGTGATATTGAAAAAGTGCCCGAGATACTTATTGCAGCGATTAGTAAACATCCGCAAGTTTTACAACAACCCGAGCTGCCAGATTGTGAAATCAGGGACTTTGCTGAATCCGGGGTATTGTTTGGTGTAGAGTATTGGATTGAAGGCATAGATGATGGTAAAAACCGAGTGGATGCAGATTTACGCATGATAATTTGGAAAACCTTAAAGGAAAATCAGATAAAAATGCCTTACCCTCAAAGAGAAGTTCGGATTATTAAATAACATTATTTTGGATAGAAACGTTGGAAAGGAGTGCTGTGAAATGCAAATATGGGTAGATGCAGATGCATGTCCAGTCGTAGTCAAAGAAATTTTATGTAGAGCAGCAAAACGTGTAGAGGTGTTGGTAACCTTTGTTGCAAATCAGTTTTTAGCTTTACCGCCTTCGCGGTGGATTAAATTTGTTCAAGTAGCACGTGGTTTTGATGTGGCTGATAATGAGATCGTAACAAGACTGGGTACAGGAGACCTGGTGATTACAGCAGATATTCCTTTAGCGGCTGAGGCCATTGAGAAGGGAGGCTATGCGCTTAACCATAGAGGGGAGTTCTATACAGCTGATAATATTAAAGAGTATTTAAATATGAGGGATTTCATGGATACACTACGATCCAGTGGCATAGAGACGGGTGGTCCATCGGCTTTAAATCAAAGTGACCGGCAAGCATTTGCAAATCAGTTGGATAAGTTTTTAAACAAAAAGTAAAAAGAATTTAATGCTATCAGGGGGTAGTTGTTCATACCAATAGATGAAAATCATTTTGCTTAAAAATTGGCCGTACGGCTAAAAATGTAAAAAATTCTCGTCATATTTTGGCAAATCAGGATTCATGATGTCCCATGGCTGGGCATCTGATATCCAAAAATCCATCTTCGGTTGATAGATACTGGGGTCATCCAGTGTGGCAGCATTAACGGGACGAAATTGATCAGTAACAGAGTTTCTACCGAAAAGGGTGGTTCCACATTGTGGGCAAAATCCTCTATGTATGGTATTTCCACTGTCAGAAATGCTAGCATATTCTTTGTATGCTCCCGTAATTTTGAGGCTATTATAAGGAACAAATAAGGCGGGTAGATAAGCCGCTCCAGCTGCTTTTTGGCAGGTTCTGCAATGGCAATTACCAGCACCTATGGGAGCTGCATCGATTTCATATTTTACTGCGCCGCATAAACACGCACCTGTGAACGGAAGTTTCATTTTTCTCTCCATTAAATAAATATAACTATTACAAAATTTTCTGTCTAATATAATAATTATACTTCGGGTAATTTAAACTGCACCAAGTATATGTGCATCGAAGTTTAACAGTTAGGGTTTTAGACGTTTTTGAAAGCAATGACATTAGGCTAAAGAATGGATAAAAAAACAGTTTATGATGATTTAAAGGATATTGATGTAACAACCTATGATTGGTCAATAAATATTATCCGCTCAATCACAAAAATGCTGAAGGTCAATATGAGACTTCATGCAAACCAGAAGGTATTACAAGGCGATATATTTTTATGTAACCATTTTTCTCGTTTTGAAACCTTTATACCACAATTTTTAATTTATGAAGAAACAGGTGCATATTGCTGTGCCATTGCATCTAGTGAGTTTTTTAAAAACGATACGGTATTTGCGACCTATCTTAATAATATTGGTGTAATTCCACATAACCATCAACAGTTGTTTGCTAATTTGGCGAGGCAGGTTTTTCTAGGTAGGAAAGTTATTATATTTCCAGAGGGCGGAATGGTTAAAGACCATCGAGTTGTTGATAATAAAGGGAAGTATAGTATTTATTCGCGTATAGCAGGAGAAAGGCGAAAACAACATACCGGGGCAGCCGTTTTAGCCCAAGGCATAGAAGCATTTAAAGCCAGTATTCGCAACGCCTATAATAATAAAAACCATGAGCAGTTAGTACAATGGAAAGAGGAGTTAAAACTCGATTCTTTGGACCAATTGTTAGCAACTGCTTTAAAACCGACGTTGATTGTACCTTCAAATATTACTTTTTATCCCATTCGCTCATCCGATAATTTATTGCTCAAAGGTGTAGAACTATTTGCAGACGGTTTGAGTTTACGACACACTGAAGAGTTGCTGGTTGAAGGCAACATTATACTAAAAGATACCGACATGGATTTGCGTATGGGAAAGCCTGTTGATCCTCTTGATGTATGGCATTGGTGGAATAAATATTTGCTAACTAAGGTGGCAGCAGAACTTAAATCACTGGAGGAGGTTTTTTCACTATATTCATCGCCCAGAAATTGGAAGCAGAAATTATTAGGTCATTATTTTATAAGAAGCTCAAAACAGACCCGCAATCAATATATGGCAGAGATTTATACCAATGTGACCATTAACTTAAGTCATATAGCTTCAACTCTGATCATGTATTCCATGCAACTTGGGCAACATCAGGTTAATAAATATTGTTTTTATAAAACGCTATATATTGCCATTAAGGAATTACAAAAGAAGAAAAATATTTTTTTACATCGTAGCCTGCTAAATCCCGACGAATATAACGATTTAATTGAAGGAAATAGTAAACGGTTTGAACACTTTATTTCTGTTGCTGAAAGTTCAGGTCTGATTGTTTTGTATCATGATAATTACCAGTTTTCACCGAAACTTTGTGAGGAATATAACTTTGATACTATAAGGATGGAGAACCTCATTGCTGTCTATAGTAACGAAGCTGAACCGATTAAGGTGGTTAAAAAAACCTTAATTCAAGCAATGAAAAAATGTGAAATAGTCAGTAAAGAGCAATGGGCTGTATGGGCACTTGATGATGAAATGATTTCACTTGCATGGGATAAAAACTATTTTTCAAAGTCTCGTTATGATGACATTAATCAGCATGAAGTTTTTACAGAAAACCCTCAGCCTTTTCTGTTGCAGCCTAATAAGGGGAATGGTTTTGGTGTGTTGTTGATTCATGGTCTACTGGCATCTCCTGCCGAGTTAAGGCAATATGCCGAGGAATTGTTAGCGCAAGGATATACAGTATTGGCTGTTAGGTTAAAAGGGCATGGCACTTCACCGTATGACTTAAGAACGCGAACTAATGAAGACTGGTACCAGTCTGTACAAAGAGGACTTAAACTGCTTGGTGTTTATTGTGATGCTGTGGTGGTTATTGGTTTTTCAACAGGAGGTGCTTTGGCTCTTAAATTGGCGGCTGAAAATAATGATAAGTTAGTTGCTGTAGTAGCTATAGCCGTTCCTATGAAGTTTGTGGATAAGTCTTTTGCATTTATACCTTTATTGCATGGTACTAATCGTTTGGTTAAATGGGTTTCTTCGATTGAAGGGGTTAAACCTTTTGTGGAAAACTCCCCTGAGCATACAAGTATAAATTATTCTAATGTTCCTGTTAGGAGTTTGTATGAATTAAGACGTTTAACGGATGCTGTTGAACAACAATTGCCAGATATACAAATACCCACTCTTATAGTGATGGCTGATCAAGACCCTGTCGTTGATAGTGAAAGCGCAAATATTATTATGAACAAGCTGGGGGCAGAAATTAAAAATTTGGAAATCATTGACTCTAAGCGTCATGGTATTTTGATGGAAAATGTTGGTGAAACTTGGGAGAAAATTAATGTTTTTTTAGAAGGTAATGTTGTTAATGCTTTGGGTGCTGAATAGTTTCACTATACTATTCAGTTCGTAGTGCATCCAGTGGTTCCAGTTTTGCGGCTTTCATGGCTGGTATTACACCGGCAGTCACTCCAATCAACATTGAAACTAGAAATGCGGCAGCAATATAAAACCAGGCAATCTGCACAGGCAATGCCGGAACGACAAGGTGGATTAGTTGTGCAATAGCGATGCCTGTCAGAATACCGCCTATACCTCCAGCCAGACTTAATGCCAGGGCTTCTGCTAAAAATATTTTAAAAATAGTTTGCTGTTCTGCACCCAGTGCACGCAATAAACCGATTTCGGGTACTCGCTCAGAAACCGCAATGGTCATGATAGTCAGAATACCAACTGAACCGACAATCAGAGAAATACTGCCTAAGGCCGCTACAGCCATCGTTAAAATGTTCAATATAGAGTCCATGCTAGTTAGCATTTGATTCTGGGTAATAATACTGAAATCCTCCTGACCATGACGTGTAATTAACAGACGGCTAACGGATTTTTCGATGACATCCACTGATATGCCCCTGTTATAAAGCAAATCAATTTCCATTAGGCTTTCTCTGTTAAACATTTCCAATGCTTTCCCTGCGGGTATATAGATAGAATCATCCATATCAAAACCCAGCATTTGACCCTTTTGTTCCATGACACCGATAACTCGGTATCGGTCGGCACCAATGCGGACACGTTGTCCCAGCGGATTTTTTGAAGCAAATAATTCATCGCGCAATTTACTGCCCAACACGGCAAAAGCACGGGGATTATTGATGTTATCAGCAGGTAAAAAACGTCCCTGTTTTACCTTTATTTTCCAGACTTCCGGCACCGCTGCTCCCACGCCGAAGACACTGGCTCTACGTTGTTTATCTCCCGCTTCAATTCTGGCATTTCCCTGTACCAGAGGGACAACAGCAAGAATATAATCAAGCCTTTCCAAGCTGGCAGCATCATTTTGGGTAAGAGGCCTTACCGTACTGATAGTGGCACCTGAAAGTCCCAAGGTAGTGGTTTTTCCTGGGAAAATTGCCAGCAAATTAGTACCAAACTGGGTGAACTCGGCTAGCACAAATTGATGTACCCCACGACCTATGGAGGTCAGAATGACCACCGAAGCAATACCAATAATTAGTCCTAGCGCAGTTAATAATGAACGCAACTTATGGCTGCGAATGGTTCGATAAGATAAAGTAATTAAATCAACTGTGTGCATTTTAATTTAGAGCGGGCAGTTGAGTAGGGGTTCATCGCTTTGCTAATGCTGAAATGGGTTCTAATTTCGCTGCTTTTCGAGCAGGTAATACACCAAAGATTAGACCGGTCAGAATTGAAACCAATAGTGCTGTTAATAATGCCCAGACGGGTAAAACCACAGGAAACTCTGGATATAACCATTGTAATATCAGCAGTATTAATTTCCCCAACAGTAACCCAAGCAATGCACCAGCCAGTGATAATATTGCAGCTTCAGTTAAAAACAACCACTGCAATTGAGATTGCGATGCGCCTAATGCTTTTAGTAGACCAATTTCGGATGTTCTTTGCGTAACGCTGACCAACATCACATTCATGACTAATATGCCGGCAACTACGAGGCTGATAGAAGCAATGCTGGCAACAGTCAGTGTTAAAGCCGTTAAAATTTCATCAAAAGTGCTAACTACACTATCCTGGGTTATGACAGTAATATCTTCTTCACCATCATGCCGTAGTTTGATGATTTGTTTAATGTCAGCAGTGGCTTGATACATCGCTTGTTTGGATTTAGCCTCGGCCAGAATGCGGAATAAAGAGTGATTATTAAACAGTATTTGGGCGGATGCTACCGGAATGACCACAATTTCATCAAAGTCCACGCCAACAGATTGGCCTTCAGACGCTAATACACCAATCACTCGAAAGCGTCGGTCATTAATGCGTAACCATTGACCTAATGCTGTTTGTCTGGCAAATAATTCATCTTTAATAGTTTGACCGATGACACAAACAGGTAACGCTTGATCAATGTCTATTTGTGGAAGGAAGCGACCTTGAGCCATATTTAAATGGCGTACCTGTCTTAATGCAGAAGATGAACCCATGATGGTGGCTTCTCGTTCAAGTCCTTGTGCAGACACGGGTGCTGAACCCACTGAAACCGGCGCTATGGCAGCGATATATCGGCTACGGCCAATGGCTTCGGCATCTTCCAGTGTTAAGTCTCGTGGTGTTTCGCCAAAAATGGGGGGTTGTCCACCGGTGGTTTCAGAGCGTCCTGGTAGCATGATTAATAAATGCGTACCCAGTGCTTCAAATTCATGCACTATAAAGCTGCGGGCACTTTTCCCCAATGCCGTAAGGACGGTTACTGAACTGATGCCTATGCTCATCGCTAAAATAATTAAGGCGGCTCTTGTTTTTTGAGAGAAAATAGCTGTTAAAGCTTGATCGAATATATCTCTAATCAGCATAATTAACAAATCCGCCCATCGACAATACGAATTTTACGTGTTGCTCGGTTTCCTAGTGTTTGGTCATGGGTAATGACAATAAGTGTGACACCTTGTTGATTAAGTCTCTCTAATAGTCCAATAATTTCTATGCCCGAATGGCTGTCAAGGTTACCTGTCGGTTCATCAGCTAGCAGTATGGAGGGGCGCATAATAGTTGCTCTGGCAATGGCAACTCGTTGTCTTTGACCGCCAGACAATTGGTCAGGTCTATGGTCAGCACGGTCAGTTAAATCCACAGAGGCCACTGCGTCTTTAACGCGTTGTTTACGTTCTGAGATTGATACTCCAGCTAGAATCATTGGCATTTCAATGTTTTCAGCTGCAGATAAACGTGGAATTAAGTGAAAAAATTGGAAAATAAAGCCGATGTTCTCACGTCGGACTTTAGCTAGCTGATTGTCACTAAAACCGGTAACATCCTGATGATTGAGGCGGTATGTTCCGGAAGAGGGCTGATCCAGTAGGGAAATAATATTTAGCAGTGTGGATTTACCAGAACCCGATGGACCCATTACCGAAACATACTCCCCATTGTTAATACTCAGGTTGATGTTGTCTAAGGCATGAACTGTTTGTTCACCAACTTGAAAAAAACGGCTAATATCTTGTAACTCTATCATGGGGCTTCTGTTACATAGACACCGGCGACAACACCTTCTTGACCTACTGATAGCACGATCTTTTCATCGGCTTGCAAGCCAGACAGAACCTCAATAAAATTCCAGTTACTCAAACCTGGCTCAAATGTACGTTCGATTACTAAACCATCTTGTTGTATTACCAGGACCTGGTTGTTTTCAAGTACGGCTTCGGTGGGTACTCTTAATACTTGTTCTTTAATGGCCAGTAACACTTCAATATCGGCACTGTATCCAGGCAATAATTCAACCAGGTCTTGGGGATTAGTTAGTTTAACTTCAACTTCAACAGTGCGAGCCTGTTTTTCTTTTTCCAGTACATAAGGCGCTATACGACTGACCGTGCCGGAGCAGCGTTTATCTTGGAAAGCATCTAGTGATACACAAGCCTGCATTCCTGTTTTGATTTTCGGTGCATCAACCTCATCAATGGGGGCTGATACATATAAACAACTAATATCCAGTAAATCGATGGGCGGCAGTGTTGGAATTCCAGGTGGTGAAGGGGTGACAAACTCTCCCAGTTCAGCATTGATTTCAGCAATTACGCCATCAAAGGGCGCATAAACTTGAGTTCGTTTCAATACGGTCTTGGCGATTTGTAGGTTGGCCTGACTGACAACTATTCTCTGTCTGGTGGCGATGCAAAATGCTTGTTGCGCATTGGCGCGGGTTTTAGCCTGGTCAACCTGTTCTTCAGAGACAATTTGTTTGTGTTTTTGTAATTTTTCTAGACGTATAGCTTCACGTTTTGCTCCCGCGGCTAACAAACAGGCCTGTTTAGCTGTTGCCGTGTTGGCTTTGATTTGAGCCTGTTGTAAAGCAACTTGTGCCAATAAATCCTGGTTCCAGACTTCCATTAGTAGCTGATGTTGTTTTACTTTATCACCTTCCTTCACAAGTAGCTTAGCTACCTGTCCGCCAGTTGCTGGAGCCAGAAAAGAGCGTCTACACGCTTTGACAGTACCAACCCGAGTATTAGCAACGGTTGCTTTTACTTCACCTAAGGTTACAACATAGCTTTTAACCGCAATGGTTTCAGTTTTTTGTAGATAAAAATAAATTGAAACTATGGCAACCAGGGTTATCAATATTTGCAAACTAGTTTTATTTAGCATTATGTATCCCGCCGGTCATATTTCCTTAAACAAGATATGGCTATAGCTTATTCTGGCATTAATTTATAAAAACTGCTAATTATGATTTTTTATACTATTTTTATAAAATAAAGAAAGTAATAAATCAAGGAATATGATTGCTTTGAACTTGTGTCATTTATAGGTGACTAAAATACATGGTAAATCTTTTGTTACAGCTTTTTACTAGGGAGTAGGGAAAATGAAGAATGTTGTGATTACAGGGTATTGCAGATCACCCTTTACACCGGCTTATAAAGGTCAATTAGCGGGTGTCAGGCCAGACGATTTAGTAGCACAGGTAATAAAAGGATTGATGGATAAAGTGTCCATACAGCAACAGGATGTTGAAGACCTGATTTTAGGTTGTGCTTTTCCAGAAGCAGAACAGGGCATGAATATGGCACGTCTTGTTGTGCATCTGGCGGGTTTACCTGTTTCTGTTGCGGGTATGACAGTTAATCGTTTTTGCGGCTCATCCATGCAAGCCATTCATATAGCGGCGGGTGCTATTCAAATGAATGCCGGTGATATTTTTATTTGTGCCGGAATCGAATCCATGTCGCGTATACCGATGGGTGGGTATAATTTTATGCCTAACCCGGCGCTATATAAATCATACCCTGAAGCTTATGTCACCATGGGTGACACAGCTGAGAACCTGGCGGCACAATATCGATTAAGTCGTAAAAGTCAGGAAGAATTTTCGTTGGAAAGTCAGCGTAAAGCCAGTAAAGCCCAGCAAAAAGGCTTGTTTGATGATGAAATTATTGTCATAGAAACGGTAAAACATGGCATGGTTTCTAAAGATGCCTGTCTAAGGCCTGGGTCTACATTAGAGGGGTTAGCTGAACTAAAATCAGCATTTAATGCGACGGGCAGTGTCACTGCAGGCACATCGTCTCCTTTAACGGATGGTGCAGCTGCTGTACTGGTTTGTAGTGAACAATATGCGGATGAATATGGGCTCCCTAAATTGGCAAGAATTAAATCAATTGCTGTCTCGGCCTGTGCGCCTGAAATTATGGGGATAGGGCCTGTTAAAGCGACACAAAAAGCTTTGAAAAGAGCTGGCTTAGCGATACCAGATATTGATATTGTTGAATTAAACGAAGCGTTTGCTGCCCAGTCTTTAGCCGTGCTTAATGATTTGCCAATTCCACACCTTAAATTGAACTTGGACGGCGGTGCAATTGCATTGGGACATCCTTTGGGAGCAACAGGCGCAAGAATTGTTGGAAAAGCGGCTAGTTTGTTACAGCGACAAAATAAGAAATATGCATTAGCTACTCAATGTATTGGGGGTGGGCAGGGAATTGCAACTATACTGGAGGCAATCTGATGAGCATTGAAAAAGTTGCTGTTATAGGTGCAGGTGTTATGGGGGCTAGTATTGCCGCTCATATAAGCAATGCAGGCATACCGGTTTATTTATTGGATATAGTTCCAAAAACAACTGACGATAAGCTACAGAACCGAAATGTGATTGCTGAAACTTCGGTGCAAAAACTATTAAAAGCGAATCCCGCTGCATTAATGCATAAAAAAAATGCACGCTTGATTACTACTGGAAATATTGAAGATCATCTGGATTTGTTGGCAGATGTTGATTGGGTGATTGAAGCAGTTATTGAAGATTTAGGCATTAAAAAAATACTGTATAAAAAGCTGGAAAAGGTATGTTCTGCTACCGCTATTATTTCATCCAACACATCCACGTTACCTTTAAGTGTATTAGTTAAAGGTTTTTCTAGCGGTTTTCAAAGTCGTTTCATGATCACTCACTTTTTTAATCCGCCTCGGTATATGCGTTTATTGGAGTTGGTTAGCAGTTCCATGGTTGATAAGAAACTAGTTGATTCTGTTAGAGAATTTGCTGAGATAAAGTTAGGCAAAGGCTGTGTTGATTGTAAAGATACTACGGGTTTTATTGCAAATCGAATTGGAATTTATTGGGTGCAATGCGGTTTGTTGGAAGCATTTAAACAGGGGATCAGTGTTGAAGAGGCTGATGCAGTGCTGGCAGCTCCTTTTGGAATACCCAAAACAGGTATCTTTGGTTTATTGGATTTAGTGGGGTTGGATTTGATCCCGCATATTATGGAAAGCATGAAACAGTTACCAGAAGATGATGCGTTCCATAAAATAAATCAAATGCCTGAATTATTTACCCGAATGATTAGTGATGGGTATACCGGAAGAAAAGGTAAGGGTGGTTTTTATCGATTGAACAAAGAGGATGGTAAAAGAGTTAAGGAATCAATCAATTTAGTAACAGGTGGCTATGCAAAAAGTGAAAAACCTGTGTTGGATTGTTTAAAGGTTGCACATAAACAGGGTTTACAGGCTTTCTTGTCTGTGGATGATAAATACAGTCATTATGCCTGGACGGTGATCTCAAAAACAGTGCTTTATGCAGCTGGCCTGGTACCTGAGATAACGGATGAAATTACTTCAGTAGATGAGGCTATGTGTCTGGGGTATAACTGGCAGTTCGGACCATTTGAATTACTGGATAAAATAGGTGTGGAATGGTTTGTTAATAGAGTGAAGCAGCAAGGAGAGGCAGTTCCAGACATATTAACAGCGGGCAGTTTTTATAAAATTGATGACAACAAACTGAAATACCGAACGCTAACGAATGAATTTCGTCCTGTTCCTAGAGCTGAAGGGGTTTTATTACTATCGGATGTTAAATTGCATCAGTCTGCCATCCTGGAGAATACATCAGCCAGTTTATGGGATGTAGGCGATGGTGTTGCCTGTTTTGAGTTTCATAGCAAAATGAATACCTTTGATATGGATGTTTTAGCTTTGTTGCGACAAAGCTTAAAAAAGGTTGAACAGGACTTTAGTGCACTGGTTATTCACAATGATGCGGATAACTTTTCTGCAGGAGCAAACCTAAGTCTGTTGATGTACGCGATAGAACAAGCTGATTGGGATAGTGTGAAGGCACTGATTACACAAGGCCAACAGACATTTATGGCAGTTAAATATGCGCCGTTTCCTGTTGTTGCAGCTCCAACGGGGTTAGCTTTAGGTGGCGGATGTGAAATTTTGTTGCATTGTGATGCTATCCAAGCTCATGCTGAGTTGTATACAGGATTGGTGGAAGTGGGCGTAGGTCTTGTTCCTGGTTGGGGCGGTTGCAAAGAGTATTTGGGTCGTTGTTTGCAGCTTAAGTCGATAGGCGGTCCAATTCCCCCAGTTGCCAAAGCGTTTGAAACGATAGCGATGGCTAAGGTTTCAACATCGGCAGCTGAAGCTAAAGAAAGGCTTTTTCTTGCTGCATCAGATGGTATTACCATGAGTATAAGTCGTTTATTGTTTGATGCAAAAAATAAAGCACTGTCTATGGTTCCCGGTTATACCGTTCCTGAACCAATTGAATATAAATTACCGGGGCATACTGCAAAAGCATTGTTGGATATGAGTGTCAAAGGTTTCCATTTGTTGGGTAAAGTAACCGCTTACGATGTGCAGGTAGCAAGCAGATTAGCCACAGTATTGACGGGTGGTGATTGCGATATGATGGAGCCTTTATCTGAACAACACATACTGGATTTGGAATGTGAAATATTTACAGAAATTGTGAAACAAGAAGGTACTTTGGCTCGACTGGAACACATGTTGAAAACTGGAAAGCCATTGAGGAATTAATAGGGTTCACATTAATACTTTTTTTATTTTTGGTTAAATTAGAGATATGGATAAGGGGAGAGCATCATGATTTGGTTAGGCGTTTTTATTGTTGTGGTTTCGATACTTGCATATTACCAGGTTGCTTTGCTGAAAAGTACTGTGGTATTAGCAGCTCTGCTATCGGCATACAGTGTACAGAGTTTTAATCTATTTTTATGGGCAGTCTTTTTACTGATTTTTATACCGATTAATATTCCCGTAATTCGTCGGTTTTTAATCAGTAAACCTATGTATAAGCTGATGCAATCGGCTTTACCGGAAATGTCTCAAACTGAACGGGAAGCAATGGAAGCGGGTAGTACCTGGTGGGATGCAGAGTTGTTTTCTGGAAAGCCTAATTGGAGCGTTTTACTAGATTTACCCGCTGCAACTTTAACAGCAGAAGAACAAGCGTTTATTGATGGTCCGGTAGAAACTTTATGTGCCATGCTGAATGACTGGGATATTACTCATAATCTTCAGGATTTGCCAGAGCAAGTATGGGATTATATTAAGCAGCAAAAGTTTTGCGGCATGATTATCCCAAAACATTATGGCGGTCTGGAGTTTTCTAACTTTGCCCACTCAGAAGTAGTGATGAAAATTTCAAGTCGCAGTGCAACAGCGGCTGTCACTGTTATGGTTCCAAATTCACTGGGGCCTGCAAAGTTATTGTTGGCCTATGGCACACAACACCAGAAAGATTATTATTTACCTCGGTTGGCAACGGGTCAGGAAATCCCCTGTTTCGCCTTAACTGGGCCTAAAGCGGGTAGTGATGCTGGCGCAATGCCTGATACAGGTATTGTTTGTTATGCGCCATTTGAAGGGGAAGATAGGGTTCTGGGTATACGTTTAAACTGGGAAAAACGTTATATTACTCTGGGCCCTGTTGCAACTGTGCTCGGATTGGCATTTAAACTTTATGATCCTGAACATTTAATTGGTGACAAAGAAAGTATCGGTATTACTGTTGCCTTAATACCAACGAATACCCCAGGAGTTAGCATAGGCAATCGTCATTTTCCACTTAATTCAGCATTTCAAAATGGGCCTAACTGGGGTAAAGATGTCTTTATTCCATTAGACTGGATATTGGGTGGTGTAGAACAAGTGGGCAACGGTTGGAAAATGTTAATGCAATCATTGGCAACCGGGCGTGCAGTTTCTTTGCCAGCATTAAGTGCCGGCGCCGGGAAGTTTACCTGCCGTAACATAGGTGCTTACGCGCGTATTCGAAAACAATTTAATCTTTCTTTAGGTGAGTTTGAAGGTATACAAGAGCCACTGGCTCGCATTGCCGGTGAAACCTATATCATAAATGCAGCAAGAACAGTAACTGCGGCTGCTTTGGATCAAGGACAAAAACCCTCAGTTATTTCTGCGATTATTAAATATGAATTAACAGAACGTATGCGCCGCATAGTTAATGATGGAATGGATATACTGGGTGGTGCCGGTATTTGCCTGGGCCCGAATAACTATTTAGGGCGTTTATATCAGGTTTTACCTGTCTGTATTACCGTAGAAGGCGCTAATATTTTGACCCGGACTATGATGATTTTTGGACAAGGGGCAGTTCGCTGTCATCCTTTTATTTATGAAGAAATGAGTCAGTTATATCAACCTGATCAGGCAAAAGCATTACAAAAATTTGATCAATTATTATTTAGTCATATTGGGTTTTTAATGCATAACAAGGTTGCCAGCTTTTGGTTGGGATTAAGCAATGCACGTTTTATTAAGGTACCGGGAGATAAACATACAAAAAGATATTATCGGGCCATTGCCAGATTAAGTGTTGGTTTTGCGTATATGACTGATTATGCCATTATGGTTTTAGGAGGCTCTCTAAAACGTAAGGAACGTATTTCTGGACAATTTGCTGATGTGATCAGTAATTTGTATTTATGCTCTAGTGTTTTGAAGTTTTATCAGGACCAGGGCAGTCTAGAAGATGATTTACCTTTGGTTCATTGGGCCTGTCAACACACGCTATACAAAGCTCAGCAATCATTATTTATATTATTTAGTTTGTTGCCATACAAACCTATCGTATGGGGCATTGCTGCCATCCTGTTTCCAACAGGAAAGGTATATTCAGCGCCAAATGATAGTCTGGTCAAGCAAACAGCTATGCTATTAATGAATGATACGGAGACCCGAGACCGATTGACTCAAGGAGTCTATATCAATGAGTTGGAGAGTGATGCGACAGGGCGAATTGAATATGCCTTTAAAGCGGTATTGGCTGCTCTACCCGTTGAAAAGAAAATTCACCAGGCACAAAAAAGCAAACAATTAGCAAAAGGTCAGAATGAGTCTATTATTAAAGAGGCGCTAGATAAAAACATTATTACTGATGAGGAGGTTGATTTGCTTAAACAGGCTGAAATAGCTAGGAATTTAGCAATTAAGGTGGATGATTTTTCAGCGAGTGAAATAGTCTAAAGCTAATGTTTATTTGTTTTTTTTTGTGTAATTGTGGGGTATGAGTGTGATTAAAAAACGAGTAAAACATGGCGTAGAGCGGACTGAAGTTTGCTCTACAATGGGAATTTTACTTCACTTCTAATCACATTTGTGGTCTTTGTCGGGCTTATTCTATTAGATGTTTCAGGTTATAATAAGTTGTTAACATGGTTAGTGAGCAGTTAGAAAGTGGAAATAACAGAATATATGACTAAACTCGGTCTACAAGCGAGAGCAGCAGGCCGGGAAATGAGTAAAGCGGACTCAGGTAAAAAAAATCTGGCTTTATTGAAAATTGCTGATGCGATTGCAGAGCGTAAAAATGAGCTTGCGATAGAGAATAAAAAAGATTTAGATGCCGGGAAGGCAAATGGACTGGATTCGGCTTTATTAGATCGACTGGAATTAACGCCTGACAGAATCGATTCGATGATTGAAGGTCTTCAACAGGTTGCGGCACTTGCAGATCCAGTTGGAGAAATAACGGGGCTTAGTTATAGGCCAAGTGGGATACAAGTAGGGCAGATGCGGGTACCTTTAGGGGTGATAGGTATTATTTTTGAGTCCAGGCCTAATGTAACTGTTGATGCAGCGGCTTTATGCATAAAATCAGGGAATGCCTGTATTTTGAGAGGGGGCTCTGAAGCCATTCATTCTAACCAAGCGATTGCTAAATGCATCATTGAAGGCTTGAAAGTAGCAGATTTACCTGCTGAAGCGGTTCAAGTTGTAGCAACAATTGATCGTGCTGCCGTTGGAGAATTAATCACTATGGACAAATATGTCGATGTGATTGTACCGCGAGGTGGAAAGAGTTTAATTGAGAGAGTCAGTAAAGAAGCATCTATTGCAGTGATCAAACATCTGGATGGTATTTGCCATGTTTATATCGATAACAAGGCAGATGTTGAAAAGGCAATAGCCATTGCATTTAATGCTAAAACTCATCGTTACGGAGTGTGTAATGCGATGGAAACATTGTTGGTAGCAGAAGATATAGCTGCAAAAGTATTGCCGTTGCTGGCTAAAAAATATTTGCAACAAGGTGTAGAGCTTCGAGGTTGTCTTAAAACCTGTGCTTTTATTCCTGAATGTAGTAGAGCAACGGATGATGATTGGGACACAGAATATTTAGCACCGATATTATCAATAAAAGTGGTAGATAATATTGATCAAGCTATCGAACATATTAATCAGCATAGTTCTGGTCACACAGAAGCTATAGTGACAGAAGATTACACTTTGGCACGGCGATTCTTACGTGAAGTAGACTCAAGCTCTGTGATGATCAACGCTTCGACCCGGTTTGCAGATGGGTTTGAATATGGCTTAGGTGCTGAAATTGGTATTAGTACAGATAAGCTTCATGCGAGGGGCCCTGTTGGACTAAACGGATTGACTTCACTGAAATATGTGGTTTTGGGTGGCGGACAAGTCAGGGTGTAATTGGTAGGTTTTATGAGAGGATATTAAATTGTTAGTATTCGTTTTTTTCATTAAATTTAGGTGCGGTAATGATGACAATTCTGAGTTATATATTAGTAGGGTTGACTGCGTTCATTCTAGCTTGGTTTATTAGTAGAAAGATTCAAATAAATAACTTTATCGCCGTAATTGAATCAAATGAACGTGAGCACGATGAGGAGAAAGCGCAACTTTTAGCTGAACAGACTATTATTGCGGATAAGTTTTTTAAAGGAAACAAGTTAGACCTTGAGCAAAAGGGTAAGAAATTAAATGTTGCCTTCCTAGAAAATGGCCGGACTGTTGAGTTGATTGCAGCTGAATTAAAAAGTGCTCAAAATGTAGTTGATAATGCATTCGCTTCTTTACCTAACATTTATACTTGTAGCCAAAAAACCAAAGTGGCTACACAGACAAGTAAAGAAAAAATTGATGCCTTGACCAAATCTGTTGATTCGTGGCAGGGTTCCATGGCAACTTTACAAGCTATTCAAAGTTTAATTGATGAAATTCATGGTAAAGCCATTCAAATTCGTGATGTATCTGCAGAGGCTAACTTATTAGCACTAAATGCTTCTATTGAAGCTGCCAGAGCGGGTGAGCATGGTCGTGGCTTTGCAGTTGTTGCCACCAGTATGCGTGAACTCTCAAATAAAAGTGCTGAAGCGACTGTTGAAATTAATTATGCTGTAGAAAAGACTCGAACGGAGGTTGGTAAAATCGTTGAAGGAATTTCAGATAGTGTGGGTTTTTTAACAGAAGTATCATCAAATGTAACTGATAGTTTTGCTGAAATAGAAGAAGAAGTAAGTAATATTGATAATATTTCTCAAGTTTCATTATCTGAAGCAGATTTATCAAAAGATAAATTTAAACAAATCAATGAACAGGTTAATACTCAGCTAGAAAATATTGTTCGCTTATTAGCAGATACTTTAGGTGAAGTGACTGGTGTTAAAATAGAGGATGTCTCTGTCAAATCAGATTTTTCAGCAATGAAAATAATTGATGTTCGCAGGCCTGAAGAATTTAGTGGAGAATTAGGGCATATTGAAGGTGCCGAACTAATATGTTTACAAGATAGTTTTGAACAACAAATATTACGTTTAGATAAAAAAGGCGCCCATTTATTTGTTTGTCGTAGTGGCGGGCGATCAGCCAGGGCTGCTAGAATTGCATTAGGAACAGGGTTCAAAAATATCTATAATATGAAAGGAGGCATGCTTGAATATTGTAAAGTTATTGGTACGCCGGCAAATGCCTCTGCTGCCCCTTCTCCACCAGCTGCATCTAGTAAAGATGGTGTAACCTTATTTTAATATATAACAAGTATTATCAATTATTTATGTGGATATAAATGATAGGAATATACGGTGGGACATTTGACCCGGTTCATTATGGTCATTTGCGTACTGCATTGGAAGTTAAGGAAGTTTTTGATTTAGATGAAATTCGTTTAATTCCTTGTTCACAACCTGCTCACAGAGAATCTCCTCATACTACAACTGATATGCGGCTCCAGATGTTGGAATTGGCTATTCAGAATCACCTGGGGTTTGTAGTAGATAGACGTGAGTTAGACAGAGATGGTTATTCTTATATGATTGATACGCTTAAATCATTAAGAAAAGAAATGCCGGATAAAGCTTTATTTCTTATTATAGGAACGGATGCGTTTTCTGGATTGGCTGATTGGTATCAATGGCAACAGCTGTTTGACTACGCGCATATAGTGGTCATAACGCGCCCCAGGTATCAGCAAACGGAATTGTCTGCATTTTTGTCAACAAAATTGACCTGTACTAAAGAAAACCTGAAGCTAAAAAAAGCGGGTTATTTGTATTTTCAGGCAGTAACGCAGCTGGATATTTCTGCAACAGCAATTAGAAATATGGTGGCAAAGGATAGGGCCCCCAACTTTTTATTGCCAGATAATGTCATTGGGTATATTAAACAAAATAAATTATACTGAGTTAAATACAATATACTAGTAGCTTGGCAGTTTGGTTAAATGAATACTGTAGAGCGGACTTCAGTCCGCTACGAACAACGGTAGTAAATAGTATATTTGAAAGTTCGGATTTAATTCCGTCCAGTATTTCTATTTATCAAGCCAAAATTGCCAAAGTATTAGAGACGCATAAACAGAGAGATTAAATGCAAACAAAAGATTTATTAACAATGGTAGAAGATGTGTTGGACCAAAATAAAGGACAACACATTACAGTTTTAGATGTCATAGGAAAAACCAGTGTAACGGATTTTATGGTACTGGTTACATCAACTTCAGAGCGTCATGCAACTGCATTGTGTGATTATGTGCTGGAAAAAGTAAAAGAAAATGGAATAACCCCTTTAGGTGTTGAAGGTCGTCAAGGCTCTGAATGGGTGTTACTGGATTTGGGTGATGTGATTTTACATGTGATGACAGCACAAGCACGTGAATTTTACCAACTAGAGAAATTGTGGTCAGTTGAAAGAGTTGAAGAGGTGGCCGAATAGTTTAAGAAATACACTAACCGGCCGATACTAAAGTTATAATTACAGGAGTGTGTGCTGGTGAAAAAAATAACGTTTAGTACTTTGTTAGCGGCATTTTTTTTAATGCTGCTTGGGTGTTCCTCTGTTGCTACAAAAAACACTCAGTCTACTGCGTATGACTACAGTAAAACTTTGCTGGCAAGTGGATATAGTCAACTGCGTCATAGACCTCAATTGACCAGGGTTCAGAATACATTGACAACAGAGCAACATGCTAAACTTAATGCTTATAGAGAGCTTGCAAAACAGCTTTATAATGAAAAAATAGCTGAAGGTTTATGGGTTGCTAATCAGGTTCTTAAGGATGAATCATATAGAATATTTTTGGATTTGTTTTTACGTGAAGCTCTGGTTGTAGAGTCTAAAACCATTGTTGACCAGAAAAAAATCGTTCTGTCATTGACCCTAACCCCTCGTTTTTACCAATGCTTTTCGAGTACTCTTGCTGTGGTTTCTCAATGCTTGGAAGAAAGTAATAAGCTTCTTTTTACTCGTATCGGATATCAGCATGCAGCTTTAACCAAAGTAGGTCTATCCTGTGCTTCTTCAGGTTGCGCACAACCATTAAGTATTTCTGGTTTTTCTAAAGAAAAAGATGCATTGGATAGTGCTTTGTTGGATTATGGTCTTTATGACGCCGGATGGACTGCAAATATGACTGTGAAATCTTTATTGCGTTATTTTGTGTTATCACAAAATATTTTTAATTAAATAGATTGGTCATGAGCAGAATGCAATTAATGTTTAAGGTGTTTTTTTTTAGCGGCTTTTTTTTTCTACAAGGGTGTGCTAAACCTACCGCTGAAGTTTCTGATGTTGAGGCAATGGCAGTTAACCCAAGCATTACAGTGCAAGGTCAGGCGACAATAATAAAAGGGGCTAAGCTGTTAGCCAGAAAACAGGCTTTTAGAGATGCCATAAGAAATTTGTCGTTAGAAGCAGGTAGCAAAGTTTCATCAGATACATTGTTAGGTAGCACTAAAGTAGTTGATGAGTGGATTCATGATGATGTTTATCATCTGCAGGTATTGTCAGTCATATCTGAGGAGCAGTACTGTCAGGCGCCTTATCGAAAAAAGATTGTAGCGACTGGGTTTCCTATTGCAACATCAGGACAGGTCAGTGGAATTGAAACTCAGGATCTATTTAGTGGTATTCCAAGAGAAATAATGAATATTCTGATGGAATCAGGGGACTTTATAGGACGAAATGAAACCCATACTGTGATGTATTCACGACCTGATATGGCACCGGAAATTCTTGATTCCACTGAATATCAAGATTCTATTGTTGTTCAGTTGGCACAGCAGCACGGGGCACAATTTGTGTTGTCAGGGGTGATACGGGACTTGGAAGTTGAATCCACTGAATATGTCAGAGGTGCTGGCATTTTTGCTCAGATAAAATCCAGAATGAGAGATTTTGTGGCCAGACGAGGCGTGGCTATCGATATATTTGTGCATGATGGAATGTCTGGCGCATTATTGTTTCAGCATCGTTATACCGACACAGTGATAGGTGATGTATGGATTCCTTCTGGCTATACAGTTGGAAGTGAACGATTTAAAGCAACACCCACGGGTCATAAGATATCTAAAATCATACAGCTGGCAAGTAAAAACATTAATCAGTTATTTGCTTGTTATCCATTTGCAGCAAAAGTAATAAAAGTAGAAAATAAAAAAATATATATCAATGCTGGTATACAAGATAAATTAAAACAGGGTGATAGCCTGGTGGTTTATGCCGTTAATTCAAATGCTGGTATGCAGGAAAAGACCTTAATCGGTGTGCTTAATATTCGGGATGTGCAGGCAAATTTTTCGGTAGCTGAAATGGAGATTATTTCAGATGCAAGAAAAATTAAAGCGGGAGATTTGGTTAAAAGCTGGTAACAAGCACGCAGTAAATAACTTTCATAACTATTAACAAACCACAAGTTATGAACTGTAGAGCGGACTTCAGTCCGCTAAGCTTCCTCTAGTGTTGCGGACTGAAGTCCGCCCTACAACTCGTTGGCTATTCCCTGACTATAATAACGACCGGTTTATCGGCTAGCAGAGTGCCAGCCGATAAACTTTGGGTTTTAAGATGTATTAGTTAAAAACTCGAATAGCGCGTACTCCGTATAGCACATTCTTATTGCCAGTTCTCTGGCTACCAGAACCAAAACTCTGGTACCACGCACTGTAGTCACTGTTTTCCTTGGAGCTCCAATAGTAAGAACTATTAAAATTTCCTACAACGGCTCTTTTTTCATACAGTAACAATAATGCATCTTTTGACGGTAAAAACCAATCATCAACACCATTGATACTATACGTGTCTGCTAGCTCAGCTGCTATTCCTGCTTCGTTACAGTCTGCTAAAATATATGCAGTATTTTGAGCGCCTGTACCGGCCGCAGTACCATCGGCTCCTGATATGGGTGAGCCATAACATCCCCATGGCACTATGTCTTGATCCTCCGGTGCCGCTTCGAGTCCCTGTGTACCTACAATCCCATCGCCATCACTGATATAAAATACGATACCACCAGCAGGACCAGTGTCACCTAATCGATATTCAGGTGTAGGATTTGCTGCTGAAAAACTGCGAATAGGAAGCACATTGAATTGTTTTGACTTACTTGCCCTATACGATTCCCATGCATTTTCAAAGTAGATGTATCGGATGATCCTAGCGCTCATATCACTATTTTCTGAAGAGCTCCAAAAGGTAGAAGGAAAAGTACTAATAAGGAAATGATTCTCAGACAACAAATTCAATTCATCTATTGATGGTAAAAACCAGTCGTCAAAGCCGTTTAAACTATACATGTCCGCAACATCAGCCGCTGTCCCTGTTTCAGTGCAACCTGCTAGAACATCAGCAGTATTTTGTGCGCCTGTGCCAACAACAGTTTCATCAGCTCCTGCTATTGATAAAGACTCACATCCCCAAGGTACACTACCTTGGTGCTCTGGCGCAATTTCAAGCCCTTGGGTTCCAACAACCCCATCACCATCACTAATAAAAATTACGATACCTCCGGCTGGGCCACGGCCACCTAGTTGGAAGTCAGTGTTGCCTATTTCAAGTAATACAGCAACACTCGAAGAAGTCATTGTTGTTCCCGGTGATGATCCACTCGTCGCTATAGGCGTTACTTTAATCGTGAGCGAGGTTCTTAAATCTTCGGGAACTAGGGTATAACTCTGTCCTGTTGCTCCGGCAATTGCAACGCCATTTCTTAACCACTGAAAGGTTGATATACCTTCAAGATCATTTTCTAAATCATTATAGGTATAGCTTCCAGTCAGTAGGTCGCCAACAATTGCCAGATCGCCATTGGTATCATTAATTGATATATTATTTGCACTCGGCCTGCTATTGGGTGGCGTTGCTACTGGAAAAGCTCGCATAGCACGTACGTTAAATAATTGGCTTTTAGACCAGTCACCTTCTTCGGAACCACTTAATATCTTCAAGGTCCATGCGAATTCATCATTATCATCACCTTGGTCCGTTGAAGTCCAATATAGGTTTCTATCTAAATTTAAATCAGGAAGATAAGGAAGTCTGTCTGGTTCTGACACTAAAAACAACTCATCTTTTGATGGTAAGAACCAGTCGTCAAAACTATTTAAGGTATATTGGTCAGCGATTTTAGCTGCTATTCCTGGTTCAGGACAACCCGAAATGATATTGGCTGTGTTTTGTGCACCCGCGCTAATAGTGCCCCCATCGGCACCCGCTATCAGTAAATAAGTGCAACCCCAGAGTGCCTTACCTTGGTCCTCTGGTGCAATTTCTAACCCCTGCGTCCCAATAATTCCATCACCATCGCTAATAAAAACCACTGTGCCTCCAGCAGGTCCGGGGCCACCTAATTGAAATTCATTTTCAGCTATCTGAAGATATACGAAAATATTCGGAGAAGTAATTGCTGTTCCAGGTGAACTGCCACTAGTCGCTACTGGAACCACCTCAAACGTTATAGTTGTTCTTGCATCATCAGCAACCGTGGTATAGCTTGTGCCTGTAGCACCAGGAATTGAAGCTCCATTTCTTAACCAGCGAAAAGCTGAACCCCCTTCTGCATCACCATCAGCATCATTATAAGTATAATTTCCAGTTAGTGAGTCACCAACTATCAAAAGTCCTCCATTATTATCAGTAATGGTCACGTCTGTAGCTGTTGGTGCATGATTGCCCACCTGAGGGATAGAATAGACTAGGTGCAGTTCTGGAGGCGCTGTTCCATTAAACGATTCGGCTACCCGATTACCACTGCCAGAGGTTATGAAGGTCATGGCTTTTCCTGCTGACCATCCCTCTAGTTCTATGATTTCCTGTACGATTGCTGAAAGATCGGGCGTCCTTTGTTCCACGCCGGCCAGGCCTCTTATGTTCCAGATGGGAGGTGACCATTCGATTGATACGGTTGTACGTAGGCGAGTAGAAATATCGTAATCTGCGTTGTTGAATGTCAACGTATTAACATTAGCTTCCCCATGGACTATTAGGTCGGTTTGCTCTGAGGTATTTTCATCTACTTGGTATTGAATGTAAGCTTCTTCTATCAGTGCTCCTGCTGGAACATCTACTTGTTGAAATCGCACCGCTACGAGTTGGGTTGATGATCTATCCATAATCATTTCCAAATCACTACTTCCCAGAGACATGTCTCCATCGGCAATATTTTCCTCGGCATCGTCTGACCCTGTGATTACCGGGATCCATAATGAAGTTAGTTCTACGGCTGCTTTGACTTCTATGAATACCATTGCTGTGCTTTCTGATGCCATGCCATTACTCAACGTATAAGTAAAGCTGTCAGGACCCAGAAAGGCGAATGGTGGAGTATAAGTAAAGCTACCATCAGGGGATACTGCGACAGAACCACCTTGGATACTTGAAAAGTCAAAGGCTGAAACGGAAGCCAATGGAAAACCAAGATCATCGTTAGAGAATAGATTACCCACTAATGGAACATCCATAATTGTTGTGAAATTATCATCTACTGCATCCGGTCCTGGAACAGAAAACCCAGGGATAAATGATACATGTAATACTGGGGGCGCAGTTCCATTAAAGGATTCTGCTACCCGCTTACCGCTGCCTGATGTGATAAAGGCCATAGCATTTCCAGAGGCCCAGTCGTTTCTGTTTACAATCTCCTGTACGATGGTAGAAAGATCCGGGGTCGCCTGGATACTGCTGGTTTGTTCATTGGTATTCCACGGTGCTGGCATCCATGCTATGTTAGCTGTAGTTAAACTGCGATCTGAAATGTCAAAAAGGGTACTGGTAAATGACAATGCATTTCCGCTGGCTTCTGCATAAATGGTCAGGCTGGTTTCTTCTGAGTCATTTTCGTCTGCAGTATATTGAATATAAGCTTCTACAATGACTGAATCACGTGGAATATTTAATGCTTGAAAACGAACGCCCACCTGTTGCTCGGTGGATCCATCTCGAATCAGTTCTAAATCGCTGCTTGTTAGCCTAACTATACCATTAGATATGTCCTGCTCAGCATCATCTGAGCTGGTTATCACGGGAATCCATAAGGTGGTTAGGCCGGTAAGTTCTTCTACATTAATGTAAACCGTTGCGCTATCTGAGCCTTCTGTGTTCTCTAGCGTATAGGTAAAGCTGTCAACTCCCAAAAAGCCTGAAGCAGGGGTATAAGTAAAACTACCATCAGGATTTACCAGGACTGAACCCCCTGCGCTACTACTTGTATCAGATGTGGAGATCACTGCGCTAGGAATACCAGGGTTGTCATTGCGTTCGACAATATCGTCCACTCCATTGGCTACTATCAGTGGCTGATCAACGGTTGTGGTATAGGCGGGTTCATCAGGCGTGCCATCATCTACAGCATCGGGTGCCTGATTACCAGTAGATGCAGTTGAGAATGACACGTGCAGTACTGGAGGCGCAGTGCCATTGAAAGATTCTGCTATGCGCTTGCCTGTACCCGTAATAATAATAGCTATGGAGTTGCCCTGTGCCCAACCGGTTATATTGATGATCTCTTGTACGATGGCAGATAGATCAGGAGTTTGTTGGTCTGGACCAGCTTCTTCTGTGGTGAGCCACGGTAGCGGTGTCCAGGGTGTGTTTGCTGTGGTTAGTGTCCGGTTTGAAATATCAAAATCTGTATTGCTGAATGTCAGGGCATGGGCTATGGCTTCTCCATACACTGTCAGAACTGTCGTTTCTGATGTTTTTTCGTCAGTGGTAAATTGAATGTTTGCTGATTCAATCGTAGCCCCTGCGGGTATTTCTAAGTTAAAACGTAGACCCACTTTTTGATTTGATAGTCCATCCTGACTAAATTCCAGGTCGCTACTTGCCAAATACATATCACCATCGGCGGTGTTTTCTTCGGCATCATCAGTACTGATTTCTATGGGGACCCATAGCGTGGTAATTTCGGGTGGTGGAATTTCACCCGCTTCAATTCGTGGAATAAACCCAATGGTAAAAATGGCTATGGTTACTAACAGCCATAATGAATTCTGTGAGTATTTGTTGCTGTAAAACATAATCCAGTTCCTTAAATGTTAGTTACATTCTATGGTTTGGGTGTTTTTGAATAGTGCACAAAAAAGTCAAACCACCTGTTTAATGACCTTAAATTGGTCAATTTGGCAGTTCGGCTTTCCATTGTGTGTATGGACCCGTGACTTTCTGTCCCCAGCTATACGCTAGGTATAGCTTTTATAGATTATTACAAAAAAGACTATACTCGCATTTATCTTTTTTTTCAATTGAAGTTTTTTAACCAAGAAAAATCAAAATAATCAGCTGAGCAGAGATAATTCTAAGAATCATAACTAACGGGTAGACAGTGGCATAGGCAATTGAAACGGCAGATGAATTGCTGAGACTATTAGCAAATGCTAGTGCGGGTGGGTCTGTCATGCTTCCCGCTAACAGTCCGCAAACGGATAGAAAGTTTAATTTATAGATGCCTTTAGCAACAAATGCAACTATGAGCAGGGGAGCTAAGGTAATCAGGATGGAGCAGGCCATCCAATAAAATCCATCACCGATTCTTCGGTTAGCAGTTTGATAATCCATTCCATTTGTTTTTGTAGTGTTAAGTGACTAAAAACACTATTTTTAAGAATAGCAGGTTAAAACGGATTGTTTATTTATGGATTGTCTCTTGAAAGGAATTAATAATCAGCATTTTATTTGATTTTGAGGTTTCAGTATCAGTGTGCATGTTGCTGTGGTTGTAAAATCAATTAGACTTAAAAAGCCCAGACCAGAGGGATAATCCATAAAGCAATACAGGCAACAATAATACTGAGGGGAAGGCCAAACTTTACATAGTCGATAAAGTGATAACCTCCTGGTCCAAAGACCATTAGATTGGTTTGATAGCCTATAGGTGTAATAAAGCTAGCGGAAGCTGCAATCATGACGGCTATGGCAAACGGGGCAACATTAGCGCCTATGTTTTCTGCTGCGCTCTGTGCAATTGGAAACATTACAATTGCGGCTGCGTTATTGGTAATTGTTTCCGTCAGTATGACAGTGCTCAGGTATACCAAGATCAGTAAAAACCATGGGTTACCACCAGAAATCTGTAGCGCAAGACTAGCAATAAGTTGTGCAAGACCAACCTTTTGCACGGCAATTCCCAAGCCAAAGGCACAGGCAATGATCATTAGCACTTTATAATCAATACAACGACGAGCATCTTCAATAGTCAGGCAGCGGCTTATCAGCATAGCACTAGCGGCAACTATAGCGCTTTGTAAGATATTCATACTACCGGAAACTGTCAGCAGTATCATTAGTGCCATAATTCCCAGCGCCCAAGGGGCTTTGTCGTGCCGCAGGATGGATGAGTTTTCTAGGCGGCTAATTAACAAAAAATCGCGACTATTCCGAAATTTGAACAAAAATCCTTTTTGCGCTTCCAGTAACAAGGTGTCACCCGCTTGAAGCTGGATGTCACCAATTTTTCCTTTTACACGTTGACCATTTCGGGCAATGGATAGGATGACTGCATTATAGCGATGTCGAAAACGTGCTTCCCGTATATTAAGCCTGTTTACCGGGCTTTCAGTAGAAATGACGGCTTCAAACAAGCGGCGTTCATGTTCTTTTCCATCTAATTTGAATGATTGCTCAGAACAAACTACAAGACCTCGGATACGCCTTAACTCTATGACAGAATCAACCGCACCGGCAAATATAAGGCGGTCATTTGTTTGAATGACAGTGTGAGGGGATACTACTGGGAAAAGCTCATCGTTGCGAATTATTTCAATTAAAAAAAGTCCAGGTAAATGTCTTAACCCAGCATCTTGAACCGTTTTTCCAGACAGTTCACAGTCTGGTTTTACCTGCATTTCTACTAGATACTCACGAACATTACTAAACTTTTCGATTGCTCCTTGCCTATTTACTAACAGATAGGGGCTGGCAATGATCAGATAGACGCAGCCGGCAATTGTAATGGGTATTCCAACCGCAGCCAGTTCGAACAAGCTAAACCCTGGAAGCCCTGATTGACGCATTAAGCTATCAACGACTAGGTTGGTGCTGGTTCCTATCAGCGAACAAGTGCCTCCCAAAATAGATGCATAACTTAACGGTAACAGAAAATTTGATGGGTTAAATTTACTGCGTTTGCACCAGTCTTGAACGGCAGTGGTCAACATTGCAACGACTGGGCTATTATTGATAAAAATACTGATAGTAGCTGCTGGTAACAATAAGCGTATTTTAGCTAAGGTCAGGTTGTTGGGTTTGCCCAATATTAATTGACTTAGCCAGGCAATTGCTCCCGTTTCTTTTAAGCCCGCAACCACTATATATAGTACAGCTATGGTAGCAATACCTGGGTTGGAATAGCCTGTCATGGCTTCAGCTGGAGTTAGAATGCCACATACTATTAACAAGCAAAGAGCACCTAACAAAACGGTGTCAGCTGGATAACGATTACTTACCAGAATTAACAGTGAGCCTGCTAATATTAATGTCACTGCTATAAGGTCTGACAAAGGTTGTCCTTAAGTTATTGATATAACGTGTTTGTAAAATGTTAGATAGCTAGCTAATAACGAAAAAAATCAGAAATTATATATGCATAATAATTTTTGAGCTAAAATGATTGTATTTTAACTAAAATATCAGGCGAATATGGATATTATTCAAGCTATTGCACTTGCTCTATTACAAGGGTTAACAGAATTTTTACCTATTTCCAGTTCAGCACATTTGATTTTGCTGCCAGTGTTACTGGGCTGGGAAGATCAGGGGTTGGCTTTTGATGTGGCTGTTCATGTGGGTACTTTGACTGCTGTTGTTGCTTTTTATCGTAAAGATTTAGCGCAAATTATAACTGCTTGGGTTCGCTCATTGGCTGGAAAGGGAGTGACTGATGATTCAAAACTAGCCTGGTATGTTGTATTGGGTACCATACCTGTTGGGATAGTTGGAATCGCTTTGCCTGATGTGGTTGAAACAGTTTTACGCTCTCCTCTAGTTATTGCAGCTTCAACTATCGTTTTTGCATTTTTACTGTGGTTTGCAGAAAAACGGGCGAAAGAACAGCGCTCAACCATAACATTACTGGATGCAGTGGTTATTGGTTTATTTCAAGCTATTGCGTTGATACCAGGAACTTCACGATCAGGAATTACCATTACAGCAGGCTTGATGACGGGGTTAAAGCGAGAGCATGCTGCTCGATTTTCCTTTTTACTGTCTATACCTGTTATTGCTTTGGCTGGGATGGTCAAGGGTTTGGAGCTCTATAAAGCATCAATACCCGTAGAGTGGGGTTTTATTTTCATAGGTATTTCTATATCAGCGGTTGTTGCTTATATCTCTATAGGCTGGTTTTTAAAGTTACTGGAAAAAATCGGCATGATGCCTTTTGTTTATTACCGCTTAATATTAGGAGTCTTCCTGATCTCTGTATTTCTCGGACAACTTTAATAAAACAAACACAGCACCTGTTCCCCCATCTTTGGGTGGTGTGGAACAGAAAGCCTGGACATCTTGATGTTGGCGTAACCATAGATTAACATCGTTTTTTAATACCGGTTGTTTATTGGGTGAGCGATAACCCTTACCATGAATGATATGTATACAGCGATAACCATCTTCGATACTAAAATGTATAAATCGTGATAATTGATGTTTAGCTTCTTTGCTGGTCAAACCATGTAAATCAATTGAGGCATCTAGGCCAAAATGGCCTTTACGCAGTTTTTTTAATACATTTTTTTGTAAGCTAGGGGCAATAAAGCTGAAGCTATCTTCCTGATAAAGTTTTTCAACTTCAGGATCGAAGGATTCTTCAAAACTATGACTAATTTTTGAGGTAGATTCTTTTGGGTAAGGCTTAGGTTTTTCACCAGAATCTATAATCAGAGTATCGTTTTTTACCAGTTTAACTTTGCCGATAGTTTGTCTAAATAGAGCAGAGTCTTCTGCAGAAAGTATTTTTTTTGCCACGGTAGCTGATATTACCTGTCTTTTTTTGCTAAGATGATTGATTTTATAGCGTTTTAACTAAATATGCACATTCTAATAAGTAATGACGATGGGTATCTTGCGACGGGACTGTGTGTTTTAGCGGAGTCCTTGGCTGAATTTGCAAAGATTTCTGTGGTAGCACCGGATAAAAATCGGAGTGCTGCCAGTAATTCATTAACATTAGAAATGCCGTTAAGAGCACAAACATCCGAAAATGGTTATATTCGTGTGGATGGTACGCCTACAGATTGTGTACATTTAGCAATTACTGGCTTGTTGCAAGACGAACCGGATATGGTGTTTGCTGGCATTAATCATGGTTCCAACCTAGGAGATGATGTGTTGTATTCAGGTACTGTTGCTGCTGCTACAGAAGGGCGGTTTTTAGGTTTACCTGCTGTTGCAATTTCATTAGCATCAAATGATCCCATACATTTTGAAACTGCGGCACATGTTGCTGCAAGCTTGTTAAAAAAGATCGTAAATAACCCTTTGCCTCAAGATACCTTGTTAAATGTCAATGTACCGGATGTGCCTGTTTCAGAATTACAGGGATACCAGTCAACTCGGTTGGGTCAAAGGCATAAAGCCGAGCCAGTGATTAAATCTTTAGACCCGCGAGGTAGAGTTATTTATTGGGTAGGTCCTCCAGGTAGTGAGCAGGATGCAGGGCCTGGAACGGATTTTTTTGCGGTTAAAAATGGTTATGTATCTATAACACCATTACAACTTGATTTAACCCGTTATCAAAGGCTGGATGAAATTGAGCAGTGGTTAATCCAGGAGGATGAGGCGTGAACCAGCGTCTGCAAGGTATAGGGATGACGTCACGTAGAACTCGAGTAAGGATGATTGACCGATTAAAGCAGCAAGGTATTCGAGATAACACTGTGCTTGCGGTAATGGCCGATACGCCGAGACATATATTTGTAGATGAGGCATTAGCCAGTCGTTCTTATGAAGATACAGCGCTTCCTATAGGTCATAACCAGACTATATCCCAGCCCTATATAGTAGCTAAGATGACAGCGTTATTATTGGAAGACGGACCTTTATCTAAAGTATTGGAAATTGGCACTGGTTGTGGTTATCAGACAGCTATACTTGCACCTTTGGTTGATAAAGTATATTCAGTTGAAAGGATTGCGCCTCTGCTAAAAAAAGCAAAGAACAATTTGTGGGATTTAAAACTTAAAAATATAAGTTATCAGCACAGTGATGGAGGATGGGGATGGCCAGAGAATGCTCCTTTTGATGGTATATTAGTGGCAGCAGCACCAGCAGAGATTCCTGAAACATTATTGCAACAAATGGCTGTTGGAGGAGTGATGTTGATACCTGTTGGAACAAGGCATCAACAACAATTACATAAAGTGACCCGCACTGAAAACGGATATGAAAATGAAATTTTAGAACCGGTAAGTTTTGTTCCCTTTTTATCTGGAAGAGATTAATGTTTAAAAAATTGTACGATAAAGCTTTAGCTTGGTCTAGACACCGGCATGCAGCAAAATATTTATGTGCCTTAAGTTTTGCCGAATCCTCATTTTTCCCCATACCGCCTGATGTTATGTTGGCACCTATGGCTTTAGCACAGCCGAAGAAGGCATTTAGATTCGCCTTGCTGACAACGATGTTCTCTGTTTTAGGGGGGATGCTGGGGTATGCCATTGGTTTTTTTATGTTCGATTCAATCTCTCCCTGGCTACAGGAAACGCATTATTGGGAAAAATATTTGTTAGCGGAAAACTGGTTTAAAGACTGGGGGTTCTGGGCAATTTTTGTCGCTGGTTTTTCTCCCATTCCCTACAAAGTATTTACTATAGCTGCAGGTGCATTGCAGATGCTTTTTTTTCCTTTTGTTTTGGCTTCTTTGATTGGCCGTGGCGCACGTTTTTTTCTGGTTGCTTTATTAGTGGCCGCCGGAGGAGAAAAGCTAGAAACCAAACTGCGACAATATATGGACATCCTTGGTTGGGCGGTTGTAGGGCTGGTTGTTATTGGTGCTATTGTTTATAAGATGTGGCAATAAATGATGGGTTTCAATTAATATATTGGTAGGTAGATTAAGATAGAGAAAAGCTAGGGGGTTAAAAATTAAATTAGCAATTGTTTTTTTGCTTGAGTATGTCGGAGGGCCTTAATATAAAAGGCTAACCATTATATCATAGGTGGGTAATGATTTTTTGGGGGCTAGCCACGGCGAAACCGTTTAATATTAAATACAGTTATAAAACAACAGTATAAATAAATTACTGGACATAACCCTCTTTTCCAGATACACTTTATTCTGAAATTTTGTGTCTCGAGAAACTTTAAATTGAATCTTCAGGAAAT